>CAZPXF010000041.1:0-19146 GCA_964590945.1 uncultured Lachnospiraceae bacterium
TTTTACTGAACTATATTACAGCTAAATTCTCGCATCCCAAAGACCACAGAAGCTGTCGATCGGATCGGAACCCTTAAATGCATCCGGACCGTTCATCAAATTGTCTACCAATGCATCCAAAGTGGAATCCATGGAATCATAGGCATTGATGTACGTGCGCAGCTGAGGGATATCCGCCAGCATAGTCGGAGCGTTGACACTGATACCAACAACCGGAACTTCAAAGACGTACCACGGAATTTCTCCGCCGCCCTTGGAAATACCGAAGGAAGGACGCCCGGTGGCAACATCGCAGAGTGTGATTACAAGATCCATCTGGGATGTGAAATCTGCGATGGCATTTTTCCCTGCAAAATACACATTCAGGCCTGGCTGCTCGCCGGCTTCGATCTGCTTTTTCAGCTTATCGATCGGACTCTCATAGATGAAAGCGTCAAAGCCTTTTTCGATCAGCTTGTCTCTGAGCTTTTCCGCCGGACTGACGCCTTTTCCCATCACAGCAGCCATCAGTGTATCCATAGCCGAGGCCGGCCCTTTCAGCAGTACGATCATAATGCGTTTATAGCGGTCCGGCGTGATCGGTAGGACGTCCTTATCCTTATATTTTACAAGGGTGATGCAATCATTGCTGATGGCTTTACCTGCAGCCTTGTATTCCTCTTTGCCAAGAGCCGCGCTAAGAGATTTTGCGGACGGAACCAGTTCTTCTTTCGACTTTTTGTGCATACCAAGATGCGCTTTCAGGCCGAGGATCCGGGTCAGCGCCTCTGTCATACGTTCCTCGCTGATGATACCGGATTGATAAGCATCCAGCATCGTTGCGAAATCCTCATCCGGATCGTTGAAGAACAGGAACATATCGCATCCTGCATTGATGGATGCTGGGAGCATTGCTTTTCGTGTCATGCGGTCCGTCATACCTACCATATGGGAAGCATCGGTTACAACCATACCGTTAAATCCGAGTTCGCCGCGGAGAAGTCCGGTCATGATCTCAGGACAGAGAGTCGCCGGAAGCATCTCATCGTCTTTTACATCCGGATTTACTTCCCGAACGTAAGCAGGCATCATAATGTGGCCGCCCATAACGGCGTCAAGACCTGCTTCAAATAAAGTCTTATAAACTTTGCCGTAGGTTGCCATCCATTTTTCACGGCCAAAGGAATTGACGTTGTTGGAAAGATGCGCGTCCCGGAAATCCTGTCCGTTTCCAGGGAAATGCTTGGCAGCACAGGAGAATCCGGGAATTGTGTGGGCGCCTTCGAGATAAGCCTTGCTCATCTGCGCCACCTGATCCGGGTCGCTTCCGAATCCGCGCGCAACGATCTCCGTATTTTCCCAGTTATAATGAATATCGCAGACCGGTGCGAATGCCATATTACAGCCGATGGCTGCGGCTTCCTCGTTGGACATTCTTCCAAGATCATGCGCATACTGCACGTTGCCGGTTGCACCGATCTTGATACCATTGCCGATGTAGGTTCCGTCATTGCAGGCTCCGTTGCCTCCGGCCTCCGTATTGCAGGCAATAAAGACCGGTATCTTTGCATATTTCTGTAAAATACGGTTCTGCTCCAATACCTTGTCGCCGTTCATTCCGTTGTATCTGCATCCTCCGAGATGATATTTTTCCATCAGCTCGCGAAGATAGTCCTCGTCCTGGCTGGATGTGAGCTGAAAGAATAATTGTCCGACCTTTTCCTCATCTGTCATGTCAGCGATTGTTTTTTCCACCCATGCGATATCCTCGTCGTGAAGCTGATAAGGCTTTGCTTTTAAATCAACCATTCATTTTACCTCCTTAATTGCTGAGATTGTTCAGAAAATCCTTTGTTTTCTTCTCCTGATACGCGCCGCTGTAAGTGTTATCGAGAAGATGGGCAAATCCCTCTTCTGAAAATTCTTTCCAGCTTTCTTTTTCATGTTTTACCAGAATCGGGTAATATCCCACATGATTCTGTCTGGCAGCGTCCAGATCTCCCGGCGCGTCGCCGCACATCAAAACATGATCCGGCTCATAGCCTTTTTTCAAAAGCTCTGCAATGCAAAATGCTTTGCTTCCGACATTTTGCGAAAGGACAATATCTGTGTGTTCAAGAAGTCCGTATAATTCCCATTCCTCCAAAACCGCGTCCAGGTTTGCGCTGGAAACGATGGCGATATCCGCATACTGATGCGCACAGGCGAGCGCCTCCTTCACGCCTTCAAACGGCAGCTTCTTCTCCTGCGGAATCGCGTTGATCGATTCGTTGACCGCATGACTCCAGGAAAGCGCTTTCTTTAAGATCGGACGATCCGGATGCTCTGCGATTTCCCGTTCCAAAGCATCGTTGGACAGCTCAGGACTGTTGTCTGTAAAATCGATCAGGCTTTCCATATCTTCGATTGGTTTATATGTCTTATCGATTTCCTGAAGAGCCATTGCCAGACCCTTAAAACGGTTAATCCCCCTCGTCATGGAATAGAGATTGATTTCATTCCAGCGATCCAGAATGGCGGTTTCCCACTTTTCCAGCTGCCATTCGGCAACCATGCAGGGTCCAAAACAGAGGATATGTTTAATATCCATCGTATCCATTGCGCACCCGTCGCTGTCAACACACACAAGATATTCCTTATGCTTTTGATAATCTGTCAGATTATTTTCCACGAATGCTTCTCCTTTCTACTTGAATTGTTCGAATGTTGCTGTTCTCATTCTAAAATTTTCCAAAAAAAACAAATAGTGAAGATTTTTAGGTTTTACAGTATTATTTTTGAACGATCTCGTGCATGTTGTTTTCTCTGTAAACCTTCGGCGTTACCCCGGTACTCTTTCGGAATCGCCGGATAAAATAATTCATATCGGAAAATCCGCACTGCACGGTAATTGTCTTCATCGGCAGATCGGTGTTTACAAGCAGCCACTTTGCGTATTCGATGCGGTTTTGTGTGACATATTCCGTCAGGGATATCCCCATTTCTTTTTTAAACAGCGACGACAGATAGCTTGCGTTGACATGCAGCTGTTCCGCCAGTGTATTCAGACTGAGATCAGCGGATAGATCCGTCGATATATATGTGAGAGCCTTTCGTATGGTAAGCGGATGTCCTTTCAGACTGTGCTTTTGAACCAGCTGGCAATATCCCCGGACAAGATTGCCAAGGAATTTCCGGCATTCCTCTACACTTGTGATCTGCTCGATAAGCTGAATATTATGATTCGAGAAACTGTCTATATGAATCGGGTGCACTCCGCCCTGCTCAGCCGCTTTTCTGAGGATCGTATTGAGCGTGATCGTATAGTCCAGATGATCCCTCAGTGTGTTCAGAAGTCTCTTCGGGAGCATGATAAGGTCGGCTTTACTGATTATCATGGTTGCCTGCGACTCGTTACCGTTCATTACGGCCTGCATAAGCTGATTTTCTGAAGAGTAACGCTCCTCGATATACTGGATATTGGAAAATGGTTCCTCCGACACCTGAAAGACATTCTTATACTGGTTTTCCCACTCTGTATAGCTGGCGAACTGCGTCCGTTCTATCCGGTAGTTTTCTTTGCCAAAGTGCAGATTCGCAATCTGCATGATCACATTTTCAAAGCTTTCCTGCATACGAACGAGTTTTAAGCTGTAATAATGGTTCTGCAACGGGATGCGAAGACGTTCCGGAAGCTTGAGCATATCAAAGAGCGAATCAAAACGGCTTCCGGAAACCTCCTCAAAAAGCACCGGCCCAAAGACGATCCATTCCTTTTTATCCATCATCTTGAATATAGAATAATTATGCAGAAAAATGTCCTGCATAAAATAGAGAGTCCTCTCTTCCATCGAAAGAAGTTTCTCTATCACACGTTTCTCATGATCCTCCTCATGCAAAAGAGATTCCCTGAGATTATCATCCATCCATGAAAAATCCTCGCAATCCTCCCGGATATGATGAACTGGAATTCCAAAAGAATCCAGCCAGTCCGTAATAAAATTCGCAATTGCTGATTCCACTTCGTCCATTTTCCTTTCTCTTGTCCTTTTCGTCCGGAAAAGGATTATTTTTATTGTTTATAGTACATTTTTTAGAAAATTTCAATGCCATCTCAAAATTGTCCGACAAAACCCAAAAATCGTCACTATGAAAATATCGCCCTGAAAATATAATAAAAATATACAAAAACTTGGCTAAAAAGCCGCAATTATTATGCAATTTATCCAAATGCAAAAACACAAGGAGGGAAGTTATGCGTAAAATATGTAATCTTAATGCGGGCTGGAAGTTCATTCAGGAAAATGTCGGGCTGCCTGAAAAATATCCGGAGAACTGGCAGAATGTCGATCTTCCGCACACCTGGAACGCCGTCGATGGTCATGACGGCAACGGCAGCTACGACCGCGGGAGCTACTGGTATGCCAGGAAATTTGAAACGCCGAAGCAGCCGCTTGCAGGAGGCCGTGTCTATGTAGAAATCCTTGCGGCAGGGCAGCAGGCGGCCATTTACGTAAACGGTACGGAGGTAACCTGTCATGAGGGCGGATATTCAACCTTCCGCGCGGATATCACAGAGCAGTGTCGGGAAGAGGGGGAAAATCTGCTTGTAGTAAACTGCTCCAATGAATACAAGGACAGTGTTTATCCGCAGTCCGCAGATTTTACTTTCTACGGCGGGCTCTACCGCGGTGTAAATCTGATCAGCGTACCGGATACACATTTCGATCTGGACTATTATGGAGGTCCGGGCCTTATGGTTACTCCAAAGCCGGAGGAGAACGGAGGCGCATCTTTTGAGGTGAAATCATGGGTCACAAATGCGGACGAGAATTTCACGGTAATGTATTCTGTCGCAGACGCAGAGGGAACCATCGTCGCATCGGCGGTGCGTCCGGCGGACGATACGTCCGTGACAATCTATGTACCGGATGCAAAGAAATGGGAAATCGACGACCCGTATCTTTACACTGTGACAGCCATTTTGCAGCGCCGCAACGAATCCTTTGATGAGATTTCTGCCCGCGTCGGCGTGAGAAGCTTTTCCTGTGATCCGGAAAAGGGCTTTATCATCAACGGCATCGAGACGCCTCTGCGGGGCGTGAGCCGTCATCAGGACCGGCTTTACAAGGGGAATGCGCTCACAAAGGAAGATCATTATGAGGATGCCAGGATCATCAAGGAGCTTGGCGCAAATACCATTCGTCTGGCGCATTATCAGCATTCGCAGGATTTTTATGACGCCTGTGACGAGTTGGGATTTATTATCTGGGCGGAGATTCCATTTATCAGCGTATTTAATCCGGATCCCGCAGCCCATGAGAACTGCATCAGTCAGATGAAAGAGCTGATCATCCAGAATTACAATCATCCTTCGATCTGTTTCTGGGGAGTTTCAAACGAAATCCTGATCGGCGGAATTTCGGAGAAGCTGGTCGAGAATCACAAAGAGCTGAATGCGCTCTGCAAAGAGCTGGATCCGACTCGTCTGACGACAATCGCACATGTATCAATGACTCCGATCGACAGCCCTATGCATGGAATTACGGATGTAGAAAGCTATAATCACTATTTCGGATGGTACAGCGGAAAGATGGAGGATAACGGCCCGTGGCTGGATCATTTCCATGAGGTACACCCGGAGATCTGCTTAGGCGTTTCCGAGTACGGCTGCGAGGGAATCGTGACCTACCAGGGACCAAACCCGGCGTGCAAGGATTACAGCGAAGCGTATCAGGCTTTGTACCATGAGCATCTGGCAAAGGTACTGGATGAGCGTCCGTGGATCTGGTCCAGCCATGTATGGAATATGTTTGATTTCGGATGCGCAGCGCGCAACGAAGGCGGCGTCTCGGGCAGGAACAACAAAGGACTTGTCACGATGGATCGTAAGACAAAGAAAGACAGCTACTATGTATATCAGGCATACTGGAGCAAAAAGCCTATGGTGCATCTGTGCGGAAAGCGTTATGCACAGAGAGCCGGGGAAACTACGGAAATCCGCGTGTATTCCAACCAGCCGACGGTAACATTGTATGTAAATGGCGAGGCGGTACAGGAACAGTCGTCGAATAAAGTCTTCGTATTTCAAGCTGCGCTTAAGGATGGATTGAATTTCATTCTTGCACAGGCCGGAGAAGTAAAAGACAGTATGACGCTGGAAAAGGTGGAGAAGGAGCCGTCGATCTATGTGCTTCCGGAGGTGAACGAGAGAGCGGAAGGCGTTGCAAACTGGTTCAAACTGGCGGGGGATATGGATTTGAAAGCGCCGATGGAGTTCCCGGAAGGAAAATACAGTGTGAAGGATAAACTGGAAGAGATTGCAAAGTCTCCGGAAGCGTTTCAGGTGATCTCCGAGGCGATCAAGCTGACGGCGAATATGGAACTGATCCCGGGAGAAAGCATATATGACATGGTGAAAGCCATGACTCTGGAAGATATGCTGGGGATGGTTGGATCTCTGGCGCCGGAAGGCTTTACCGAGAGTGTCAATGCAAAACTGATAAAGATTGATAAGATTTAAGAACAAAAAGAGAGAAGGAAAAACTATGGCAAAAGAAAATACTTCTGTTCGGCCGTTTGGCATGAAAGATAACATAGGATATATGTTCGGTGATTTTGGTAATGATTTCACCTTCATTTTGTCCTCTTCATTTATGTTGAAATTCTACACGGACGTTATGGGAATTTCTGCCGGGATAGTAGGAATTCTTATGATGGCTGCACGTTTTGTTGATGCAGTAACGGATGTTACGATGGGGCAGATCGTAGACCGTTCAAAACCGACCAAAGATGGAAAATTCAAACCGTGGATCAAGCGTATGTGCGGTCCGGTTGCGATATCGTCATTTTTGATCTATCAATCCGGGTTCGCAAACATGTCCTATGGATTTAAGGTTGTATGGATGGTTATCACATATATTCTGTGGGGTTCTATCTTCTATACATCCATCAATATTCCTTACGGTTCCATGGCGTCCGCAGTTTCACCAGACCCCGCAGACCGTGCATCCCTGTCTGTATGGCGTACGATCGGCGGAACTCTGGCAGGTCTTGCAATCGGCGTAGGCGTACCGCTTGTTGCGTATGAAGTAGTCGATGGCAACACCGTTATGAGCGGCTCCCGCATGACGATCATTGCAGGCGTATTCAGTGTCTGCGCGATCATCTGTTATCTGCTCTGCTTCAACCTGGTTCGCGAGCGTGTTCCGGTAGAGGCAAATACGCAGAAGCTGGATGTCGGCAAGATGTTAAAGAGCATCGTCACAAACCGTGCGCTCCTTGGTATCATTGCGGCAGCGATCCTTCTTCTTCTCGCGCAGCTCAGCATGCAGGGTCTGGCTGGTTATGTATTCCCGAACTTCTATGGCTCTGCCTCGGCACAGTCCTTATCCAGCCTGACAGGCGCCCTTGTCATTCTCGTGATCTGCGCGCCGACCGCTGCAAAGCTCTCTGCAAAGTTTGGCAAGAAAGAGCTTGCTACCGTTGCAACTATTGTCGGAGCGGTGATTTTCCTCGTCTGCTTATTTGTAAAACCGGCGAATCCTTATGTATATGTTGCATACTATACGCTGGCATATCTTGGGATCGGTTTCTTTAATACGATCATCTGGGCAATGATTACAGACGTTATCGATGATTCGGAGGTAAAGAATGGCATCCGTGAAGATGGTACGATCTATGCGGTATATTCTTTCGCACGTAAGGTCGGACAGGCGCTTTCTTCCGGTCTGGTCGGTATGCTTCTGACTATGATCGGGTACACGTCGGCAACAGCCTTTGATCCTGACGTTACTTTAAATATTTTCCGGATATCCTGTATCGTACCGGCAGTTGGATTCATTGCCGTTGCCCTGGCGATGCTGTTTATTTATCCACTTAATAAGAAGCGTGTAGAGAATAATGTGGCGGAACTGAAGAGACGCCGCGGGGAAGTTTAATCAGGAGGTATTGCTATAATGAAAAGTTCATTTCGATGGTATGGTGACAGCGATCCGGTAACACTGGATCAGATTCGTCAGATTCCGGGAATGCGTTCGATCGTTTCGGCGGTCTACGATGTAAAGCCGGGCGAAGTGTGGCCGGAGGAGAGCATCCGGCATCTTGTAGATGAATGTGCGGAAAAAGGGCTGATCTTCGATGTTGTGGAGTCCATTCCTGTGACAGAAGAAATCAAACTTGGAAAGCCGGAGAGAGACCGTCATATTGAAAACTACTGCGAGTCTATCCGGCGCTGTGCAAAATACGGCATCAAATGTGTAACTTATAATTTTATGCCGGTCTTTGACTGGACCCGCACGCAGCTTGACAAGGCTGCGGCGGACGGTTCAACCTCGCTGGTTATGTACTGGGATCAGATGAAAGGGCTTGATCCTCTCAAAGACGACATCCATCTTCCGGGATGGGATTCCAGCTATTCGCAGGAGGAAGTGCGCGACCTGATCCGTGCATACGCAGAGCTTGGCGAGGAAGGATTGTGGGAAAATATCACCTATTTTCTTGAGAGGGTAATTCCGGTGGCTGAAGAGTGCGGTGTTATAATGGCTCTTCACCCGGATGATCCTCCGTATCCGATCTTTGGATTACCGCGTGTCATTACATGTGAAGAAAATCTTGACAGATACCTGTCCATTGTGGATAGTCCGTCGAATACCTTGTGCTTCTGTACAGGTTCGCTGGGCTGTTCCCCAAAGAATGATATTCCGAGACTGATCCGGAAATACTCTGAGAAGAACAGGATCGGCTTTGCGCATCTGCGCAACGTCAAGATCCTGCCGGATACCTCTTTTGAAGAGTCCGGACATCTGACGCAGGATGGCACACTGGATATGAACGCTATCGTAAAAGCGCTCGTTGAAACCGGCTTTGACGGATGGTTCCGGCCGGATCACGGACGCATGATCTGGGGAGAGGTCGGTTCTGACGCCAAGCCGGGTTACGGCCTTTTTGACCGCGCGCTTGGAAGCGCATATCTGAACGGATTGATTGAAGCCAACGGCGGAAAGATCGAGGTGTAATACCGTGAGAGCGTTTATGGATGAAGATTTCCTGCTTTCGACAGATACGGCAAAAAAACTTTATCATGAGGTGGCTGAGAAACTGCCGATCATTGATTATCATTGCCATATCAGCCCGCAGGAAATCTATGAAGACAAAAAATTCGATAATCTTACGCAGGTGTGGCTCGGAGGAGATCATTATAAATGGCGAGTGATGCGCGCGGCAGGCATTCCGGAAGAAAAAATCACCGGAGACGCCGACGACAGAGAAAAGTTCCGCGCTTTCGCAGGCACGATGCCACAGATCATCGGCAATCCAATCTATCACTGGAGCCACCTGGAGCTCCAGAGAGGATTTGGGATCATGGAGCCATTGAATCCGGATACAGCCGACGATATTTACGATCGCGCGAATAAGGCTTTGAGCCAGCTGTCCGCAAGAAAACTGATGGAGAAGTTTCATGTAAAAGCAATCTGTACAACGGATGATCCGGTGGATGATCTGAACTGGCACGAAAAGCTGGCGGCCGATGAGACCATGACGATCCAGGTATTGCCTGCATTCCGGCCGGACAAAGGCGTCAATATTGAAAAAGCCGGATTTGCAGAATACATCCGGAAGCTTTCCGCTGTAACGGGACGCCGGATTTCCAAAACAGCAGATGTAACAGAAGCTCTTCTGGAACGTATTGATTATTTTGCTGCGCATGGCTGCCTTTGCGCAGACCATGGCCTTGATTATTGTATGTATGCGGATCCCGACCCGGCAATCGCGGATGAAGCCTTTGCCATAGCCATGAGTGGCAAAAGGCCCTCCAAAGCGCAGGCGGATGCTTTTAAGACACTGGTGACAATCGCCTGTGCAAAAAGATACGCAGAGCTGGGTTGGGTGATGCAGATCCATTTCGGATGCCTGCGCGACGTCAATAAACCGCAGTTTGCAAGGCTTGGCCCGGATACCGGATATGACGCTGTCAACAGTCAGTCGGGCGTGGAAAATGTTGCGCCGCTGTTAAACGCATTCCTGGAGAACGGCGGGCTGCCTAAGATTATCCTGTACTCCCTGAACCCAAATGACAATACAGCTTTGGCGACGATTATGGCATGTTTCCAGGGAGGCAAAGAAGCCGGAAAGATGCAGCTTGGAAGCGCCTGGTGGTTCAATGACAACCGCCCTGGTATGCGCGCTCAGCTGACGGATCTGGCTGCCAATGGAGTTCTCGGACGCTTTGTGGGAATGCTTACGGATTCCCGTTCCTTTATCAGCTATACAAGGCATGAGTATTTCCGAAGGGTACTGTGCGAGCTGATCGGCGAGTGGGTAGAAAGCGGGCAGTATCCGGATGATGAAAAATATTTAAAACAGCTTGTGGAAGATTTGTGTGTGAATAATACAAACGATTTCTTCGGCTTTCATATCTGAAAACAGGAAAGACCGGAGAGGAAGGAGATAATATGATGAATTTACCTTTGAATATTGATTTTACAGGAAAAGTGGTAGTAATTACAGGCGCCGGCGGAGTTCTGTGTGGTACGATGGCGCGCGCATTTGCACAGGCAGGCGCTAAGGTTGCTGCACTGGATCTGAACGAGGATGCTGTTAAGAAGCTGGCGGACGAGTGCAAAGCGGAAGGATTTATCTGCGAAGGCTACAAGGCAAACGTTCTGGATGCAGAGGTTCTTGAGGGCGTGCATCAGCAGGTTCTGAAGGATCTTGGTCCTTGCGATATTCTGTTAAATGGAGCAGGCGGAAACAATCCAAGAGCTACAACAGACAATGAGTATCAGCACGAGGCGAAGGAAGGGGACAAGACGTTCTTTGATCTGGATGCAGGCGGCGTAGATTTTGTATTTAAGCTCAATTTCCAGGGGACATTGATCCCTACGCAGGTATTTGCAAAGGATATGGTTGAGAGAAAGAGCGGATGTATTTTGAATATTTCTTCTATGAATGCGTATACTCCGTTGACAAAGATCCCGGCGTACTCCGCTGCGAAAGCCGGAATCAGCAACTTTACACAGTGGCTCGCAACACATTTTGCAGGCTCCGGCATCCGCTGCAACGCGATCGCGCCCGGCTTCCTTGTATCGAACCAGAACCGCGGACTTCTCTTTAACGAAGATGGAACGCCGACGCAGCGCTCGAAGAAAATCCTCGATGGAACGCCGACCGCTCGTTTCGTGGACAGCGAGGAGCTTCTCGGAGGCGTCTTCTTCCTGTGCGACGACAAGGCGGCAAGTGCAGTGACAGGAGTTATACTGCCGATCGACGCCGGCTTTGCAGCTTACTCTGGTGTATAAGATTTCTGAAGGGAGAGATAGATATGTCGAACGTAGCAGATAAATTTTCTGAACTGGGTGTTGTACCAGTTGTAGTTCTGGAGGACGAAAAGGATGCGGCTCCGCTGGCAAGAGCGCTGGTTGAGGGCGGACTGCCATGTGCGGAGGTAACATTCCGTACGGAAGCGGCGGAAGAATCTATTCGTATCATGACGACCGAGTACCCGGAAATGTTTGTGGGCGCAGGAACGGTTCTTACGATTGAGCAGGTGGATCGTGCGGTGGCGGCAGGCGCGCAGTTTATCGTAAGTCCGGGCTTTGATCCGGAAATTGTCGATTACTGTCTTGAGAAGGAAATACCGATTTTCCCTGGCGTTGTAACCCCTTCCGAGCTTGCCCAGGCGGTGAAACGCGGGATTACGGAAGTGAAGTTTTTCCCTGCAGAGTCTTTTGGCGGCATTTCCACGATCAAAGCGCTGGCAGCGCCTTATACAACAGTAAAATTCATGCCGACAGGCGGAATAAACGCGAAAAACCTGAAGGATTATTTGAGCAGCGACAAGATCATCGCATGCGGCGGAAGCTGGATGGTAAAGGGAGATCTTGTAAAAGCGGGCGATTTTGATAAGATCAAAGACCTGTCCGCAGAAGCTGTGGCACTGGCGCGCGTAATTCGACATAAATAAATGGAGGCTATTATGGATTTACAATTAAAACCTGCAAAGGAATGCAAGTATGATGCGGTGTCTCTCGGTGAAGTAATGCTTCGTCTCGATCCGGGAGAAGGCAGAATCCGGACAGCAAGATCCTTCCGGGCATGGGAAGGCGGCGGAGAATACAACGTCGTCCGCGGACTGCGCAGATGCTTTGGATTGAAAACGGCTGTTATTACAGCATTTGCAGACAATGAAATTGGTAAGCTTATGGAAGATTTTATCCTTCAGGGCGGCGTAGATACGGAACTGATCAAATGGATGCCAACGGACGGCATCGGCCGAATCTGCCGTAATGGTATCAATTTTACCGAGAGAGGATTCGGTATCCGCGGCGCAGTAGGATGCTCCGACCGCGCAAATACTGCGATTGCAAAGGCAGCGCCGGAGGATTTTGATTTTGACTATATCTTCGGCGAGCTGGGCGTACGCTGGCTGCATACAGGCGGTATTTATGCCGCGCTTTCTGAGCAGTCCTGCGAGACTGTGCTGGCGGCAATTAAGGCCGCAAAAAAATACGGCACCGTTGTTTCCTATGACCTGAACTACCGCCCGTCCATGTGGAATGCGATTGGCGGACAGGCAAGAGCACAGGAGGTCAACAAGGAGATTGCGCAATATGTAGACGTCATGATCGGAAATGAGGAGGACTTTACTGCCTGCCTTGGATTTGAAATCGAGGGAAACGACGAGAACCTGAAAACTCTGAATCTCGACGGATATAAGAAAATGATTAACGAGGCTGCGCAGACGTATCCGAATTTCAAGGCCGTTGCTACGACGCTGCGCGAAGTAAAGACGGCGACAGTCAATGACTGGAGCGCCATCTGCTGGGCTGACGGCGAGATCTATAAAGCAAAGGACTATAAAGGTCTTGAGATCATGGACCGCGTCGGAGGAGGCGATTCCTTTGCATCCGGACTGATTTACGGGCTGATGACGACAGGCGACGCCGAAACTGCCGTAAATTACGGGGCGGCGCACGGCGCTCTGGCGATGACTACTCCCGGCGATACAACCATGGTAAGCAAAAAAGAAGTGGAAGCGATCATGGGCGGCGCAGGCGCGCGCGTACAACGTTAAATAAGTGATCCGATGAGGAAACCGGAACCTCCGCAGCAGCCGCTCGATAAGCGAGCCCCAAACTTGCGCGGAGGTTCCGAAAAATCAATATAAATCCAATTTATCCGCCAGCTCATCCGCAATGTCATCCGGCAGAGCCTCCGAATCCAGCAGCAACTCTATCTCCATTTCCAACTGACGCTTCAGTTCCTTCGGCATAGAATTCAGCTCCCTCTTATCCATCTGAAGGATCATCTCGATCACCTTCATCATTTCCTGCATCTCATCCCCAAAACCATCCTCAAAATATTCCAGCATTCTCTCCTGCGCCTCATCCAGCTCAGGAAGCTCCTCTTCCACACGGATTGGAGCGGAAAGCTTATCCGCCAGCCCCTTCAAAAGCGCGTACGTCCGCTTATCCCGCACCCGGAATTCTTTCGGTCCGGCCCCAAGCCTGTAGAACTGCCCGATCAGAAGATCCACCATTTTCTCCGGATTCTGTTCATAATCTACAACCGGTTCCACCGGCAAAAGATACTCCGTTTCTTTAGATACAGCCATTAAAGTATGCGCAAAAAACGGCGCTTCCTCCGGATCGTCCTGCACCGGTTCAGGTAACAGAATGATCTCGCACTCCCATATGCCCTTCTTCCGAAGCTTCTTAATGTTGCGAAGGCCAATCTCGTTCATCCTCTTTGGCTTCGCATACACAGGCTCCCTCTCCTCCGGCAGCCTTGTCATACCCGTGACCTGATACCCGTCATCGCCCGGCTCCAGCAACGGTACATATTCTGTCTTCTTCTGAACCTCCCGGATCCCCAGTCCGGACGGCGACGTCTCCGTAAGCATTTCCGCCAGACGGATCGCCGCTTTCAGCGCTTCGTACATATAAACCTGATCCTTCCGCCCCTGAAGTCTCCACGGGATCCGATACGGCTCAAATTTCAGGAAATGAGGATACGCGTTTTTGCCTGCAAGGCGGATCTTATGCGCTTTTGCATAGTTGCGCACTTCCCTCACTTCGTCCTCGTCCAGTTCCTGTTTGTTTTCCAGCACCAGCTGATAGCAGCATTGCGAATACATATTATCGTAATCCTGAAAATAAGAAGTCCTCTCGTCTGCCAGCGCTCCAAAAGCTCTACGGAAACTCTCGAATCCGCGTTCCCCGGGATAGACCCCGATCGCACAGTATTCTCCGATGGCGCCCATAATGCTTATATAACAAATCACGCCATCCGGCATTTTCACCGCAAATAATTCATTATCCCAAAGCTTCTTCCAAAGTCTGGTTTTCTTATATTGAAATGCCGCGTCATATAATTGATCCGGTAGTATTCTTTTCATTGTATCGTTCCTTTCCCGTGTCTTTTGTCTGTCCGCTCTTTTCAGTGCACCATACCGGAATTGCTGACATACTCTGCGTTCAGTTCGCGTATCTCCTTCTCCCCGTCAATATACGGCTGGTAAAAAGCATCGACGCTTCCGCCGCCGAGATTGTCGCAGCCATTGCAGAAGTCGCATGCGCCGCCGCATTGGTTCAGTCCCCGCGAAACGATCTGAATCCGTTCTTCCTTCGTCGTGTCCTTAATCAATATACTTTTGATCTCCATTCTTTTCACCTCTCTTTATTTTCTTACTTTTGATTATACTATAATCTTGTGCAGAAGTACAAAATATTATAAAAAGGACCGTGTATTTCTACACGATCCCCGTATCAAAAATCTTATTTTGTCTAAACACTTTCTTTCCAGATGAAATTCTTCTATTAAAACAGCGCCCCTGTCTGGCCAAATGGATCTGCCTCGAACTGTGCCGTCTCCGGATTATGCTGGCGGAGCAGAAATGTTTTTGCCATAGGAAGCCAGGCTGCTGCGGAATATGCTTTATCCGCACGCCATGGTTCCAGCAGATTCCGGCCAAGAGCAAAGCCATGGTCGCTATACTGGAATATATGAAGTTCATAAGGTACTCCTGCTTTCTGAAGGGTGTATGCCATATGCAGTGAATTCTCCGAAGAAACCAGTTTATCATTTTGTGCCGCAGCCAAAAACACAGGTGGGCAGTTACTTGTCACATTGTATGCCGGGCTGCCGGATTTTAATGTTTCCTCATCATTTTCTTTTTTCCCAAAGTACGCGATATCCATATTGATCGTGGAGCCGTCTTCTGTTCCCCGTTGATTACGCATTTCTTTCTGAATCATAAAGTCTGTAACAGGGTAGATCAGCATGGCGCAAAGCGGCTTAAAATATTCCGCCGGAACACCAAACTTTTCACTGAGTATCCCGTTATTCCATTTTGTCGCAATCGTTCCGCACAAATGTCCGCCTGCGGAAAAGCCAATAATTGAAATCTTTTCCACATCTACATTCCATTCCTCCGCATGTTCACGGATAACCATGATTGCTTTTCCATAATCAAGAAGCATAGCAGGATAAACGGTCTTTCCCTCTGACACCCGTTCTGTAACACTGTACTCCAGAACAAATGCCTGGTATCCATCCATGGCAAATGCCATCGCGATCGGATCGCCTTCTCCCCCGTGTCTGCCGCAGGTTGCGTAAGCGCCGCCCGGACATACGATCACAGCCGGACAGGTGGATTGCATCGGAAGATAAGGATCCTTCTGTGTCACAAATGTGGTCAGTTCCACGTCTTCCCGGTCATCCCAAAGTTTTATGGTTTTAATCAACATATGCTTTTCCCTCTCTTTCTATAATAAATGTAAATGGTATTGCAGGAATATTGGCTCTGTTATATAAATTTACAATATAAAATTTCTCCTGCGCAAAGCGAACCTCAACCGAGTCAGTCACTGTTTTATCTATTGATATCATCAGCTTCTCATTCTGGATCTGCGTTTCAAAAGGAACTGTTTCTCCATCAGCCAGGACTTCCAATGCCTGCACCGATTCCCCCTGAAACACAAGTCCGCCCTCTGCATTTGAAAACCCAATCGTGATCTGCCTTCCGTCAAACTGATAATCTGACACAACCGGAGCATCGCATAGTCCCTCTTTTTGATACACATGGCCTTCCGCCAGAAGCGCCAGACGGTGGCCGACTACTTTTTTATTTTTCGGATGGATATCCAGTTTTTCTCCAGCATCTGAAATAGAGCAAAGCCATGTATTCGGCGTCTGCTTTGTTACGGCCTCCTGTACACGCCTGATTTCTGCAAAATTGTGATTTTCCACGTCCAGCCAGCTATCGAATCCAGGAAGCTGCACGATCAAAAATGGCAGCATACTTTCTCCCCAGAGAGTTCTCCAGTCGCCTATCATTCCGGTCAGTATGTTCTTATACATAAAGACTCTTTCATCCAGATCCTCACTTTCTCCCTGATACCACAAAACTCCCCTCACTGCAACAGGGGCAATCGTCTTCACCATATGTTCAAAGAGACTTCCCGGAAAGCTTTCTACCGTGAGTTCTCCTTCTTTCATATTTGGAAGACTTCCCTCCTGCGCCATTCCGGCAAAAAAAGCATCACATTCCTCCGGTGTACGGTTACACGGCATAACATATTTATAAAATGGATCACCGATCAGGTTTCCACGGTCGTTCTGAATACCCACGCGTTGACGGGACATATAGTCTTCCCAGTCCACCTGCTTTCGGAATAAATCATACGCCACTGTCCATTCCGGTTCAACCTTACGCAGAGTCTCTTCTTTCATCCACGACGCTGCTACAGTGCCGCCCCAGTTACATCCGATAATCCCAACTGGAATGTGCAGTTCTTTTTCCAGTTCACATGCAAAATAATATCCTACCGCACTGAAATAATCTATATTTTCCTCATCTGCTTTCCGCCAGATTCCCACTTTGCTGTAATCGAAACATTCCTCCTGTCCCTCAAACGCGATCTTCGGCACGTCATAAAATCGAATATTACGATTCGAACAGTTTTCTCTTACCTGTTCTATATGCTTTTCAAACCGCATCAGAAATTCCATATTAGACTGACCGCCTGCGATCCATACTTCGCCGATGACAACATCTGTATATACCAGTTTTTCTGTATCCGTTTGAATTGTCAGTACCTCTTCCTCTGAAGCAATCAGTCCCGGCAAGGCCGCTTTCCAGCTCCCATCGCCGCCAGCCACAGCCTTTGCTGTCTGATTCTGGATGGACACTTCTATTTCTGCTCCCGCATCCGCAGTTCCCCAGATGATACATGGTTTCTCACGCTGCAGGATCATACCTGATTGAAAAAGCTGTGCTGTCTTAAGCATATTTTTGTCCCCCTTTTCTCCTGTTCTTCTAACAGGCGTAATTATTGTTGTTCTTTTTAGTCTTAGTTTATCCGTAAAAAAGGCGCAAAACTTGAACTGCATCCCTAAAAAATTGTAATGTTGCCTTTTTGTCTCCTTTTTTAAATGCCGCTAAATCTTGACTTTATCAAAAATCACCCTATAATTATCAATAGATTTGAATGATTATTTAAGATCCATGCAGGAGGTTCAACCTAATGACTGGCTATGATTATGTTTTATATGAGCAAATACAGAATTGTAAAGAACGCTACTACAGATCAACAGGAAAGAGGCTTTCTTTTCCAGATACGATCCGGCAACTCAGAAGGAACGGCGAAATACAGCACGGTATGCCGGAGAAACCGGATTTCTTATCATGGGATCTGTCTGATATCAATACATTTAAAAATCTGCTCCTCCGGATCCCGGTCAGCACCAAATCCCTGGAGGATATGTCTCTCCCGCCCATTTACGACAACGCCATGTTCTGTTCTCCTCTTGCTGACGCAGTGATCCTGCTGGAAAGCTGCTATTCAAAGCATGAATTTTGCTATTCCGATACTTTCTGTGTTATATATATCCTGTGGGGAAGTTGTACTTTGCATCTAAAAACAGGTTCGCATACTATGCATAAGGGGGAGTTGTGTATTATACCTCCCCGGATTCCATACTTTGTCTCAACTACAGAGGACGATCTGGCCATCAATATTATAACAAGCAAAAATTATTTTCAGATGAACTTTGTGCAGATTCTCAGATATGATACCATGCTGTCCGCATTTTTCCGTCACGCTCTTTTGGAAGACGAGCGTGACTGTCAGTTCTTTTTTCTTCCGCCGGATACACATATCCATATGCTGATCCAGCATTTATTTGCCGAGTTTCTAACCTTCGACACTTATTACAGCACTGCATTTACGGATTATCTGCAGCTGTTTTTCCTGTGTATCATACGGAGCACAGAAACTACCTACGAATATTATTCTGATCAGAAGCAGATTTCTGCCAGGGTATTAACTCCCTCCATTCTGGAATATATTACAAAGCACTACCGTACCCTTACATTACAGGAGCTTTCCCTGCATTTTCATTATGACAGCACTTATATGAGCAAGCTGGTCATGCGGCACACCGGACGCTCTTACCGCAGTATTGTAACAGAATTAAAACTAAATGAGGCAAAAAAATTGTTGGAATCCACAGATCTTTCCATCACGCATATCGCGAAAAAAGCCGGGTTCCACAGCGCCGACGCCCTCACTTATACAATGAGGAAATCGCTCGGCGTTACCCCTTCTGATTACAGACTCCAACACAGATAAAAGGCCGGGACTTCCGACTCGATGCGTTTCTACAGGTTACGCGGATTGTTTTCTGTAGATTCGTCCTTCCCTGCTTTACCGTCAATAATTCTTCTACTTCTAAAACCGTTGTCAAGGGAGAATGTGAGTTTTTCAATCACCCTATACGCATAGTTTCCAATTTGGCGTCTCATTGTCCACATCAAGGGAGGTAGTTGCCTCATCTGCTAATGTCAAGTAAGGACTAAAAAAATCCTCCGGATTTTTTCCGGAGGACCTAATCGCTATCCAATCTATTCTACTATATATATGCAATCCATTTTCTACCATCTTAATTGAATATTTCATATGCATCCTATCTAAATCTTGAATAGTTAGCATTAAATTAACCAGACTGAAAAAAGGCAACCTATCCTCTACTTTTCCAACCGTATTATCAATAATGATATACACAACCTCAAATTCATTTGCATTTGGTTTTTGCCACAACCCTGAAGCAGAGCATTTGTTCCTTGACACTTTTCTGTTTTGTGGTAGTATTTAATTAACATCTCCCTCAGGCCTCTGTGGAAAC
>CAZPXF010000042.1:0-19006 GCA_964590945.1 uncultured Lachnospiraceae bacterium
TTTTTCTATTGCTTTTCATCTGCTACTCCTCTGCAACATTTCAATAAATTATATTATCTCACAATCCGCAAAAAGAAAAAAGAGAGAAAGCAAAATAAATGTACTAAAACATCCTAAAACTATCTCTCCTCAAGATATTACTGATTTATAAGTCGATCATCCGCTTTAAGATCGTCTGATAGAACTCCGCCTGATTTCCTTTGTTGTGCAAACTGTCTAATATATAACCATCCTTCAAAAGAATGATCCTGCTACAGTAGCTGGCCATTTGCGGATCATGCGTCACCATGACAACCGTCTTTCCATATTCCTGATTAATCTTAGATAGAGCATCGATCACAGTCTTGCCGGATTTGGAATCAAGATTTCCCGTCGGCTCGTCTGCAAGGATCAGATCCGGGTCGTTGATGAGCGCCCGGCTGATCGCCACCCTTTGGCGCTCTCCGCCTGACAACTCATACGGGTATTTATTCAAAAGATGACTTAACCCGAAATGCTCTGCATATTCCTCGCTCTTTGATAAGCATTCCTTCACGCTCTGTTTATCCAGTACCATCGGGAGCATGATGTTTTCCTTCACGGAAAGACTGTTCAGCAGGTAAAAGTCCTGAAATACAAATCCGATGTTCCTTCTCCGGATGTCGGAGAGTTCGTCGCTCCACAGATCCGATATGTTTTTTCCTCCAAAATACATCTGTCCCGCTGTTGGTTTGTCGATGAGTCCCAGAACCTTTAAAAGAGTCGTCTTTCCGCATCCGGATTTCCCCATAATTCCGATGAACTCCTGCATCTCCACCGTAAAATCCAGTCCCTTCAATACCTTGATGGAATCCTTGCTTGTCTCCGTCTGACCTTCCTTTGCATAGTTCCTGATAAGCGCTTCCACACGGAGCACTTCCGTATGATTCTCTGTATTATTCATTTTTTCCCTCCACTTTCCGGACGAACCATTGTCCCAAAACCACAACAAAAGCTCCTTCGATCAGAATCCAGCCGATCCATATCCACACGGCATTCCGAAGATATGCTTTTATAACTTCTCCGGTGTACATACGGGCATGGAACGTTGCCGCCGTAAAAAAGATCGTTGCCGCCACGGTGATCAAAGCCGGAACCCTGTAGAACAGATACAACTCTCCTTTCAATATGCGGATGCGCTCTTTTTTTCGCATACCCATGCATTTCAGGAAATCTGCACGCTTCTTTTTCTCATCCATCTCCGATATCGTCTTGACATATATAAGGAAAACGCTTGTCATCACCAGAACGATAACAACGGAAAAATTCACGATCTGTTTCATCACATGTTCCGTCTTCATATCATCAATCGCTGTCTTCCTGGAATAATAACAGCTTACTTCGCCGTCATATTTTGCTTCATAGGTATGATTGGCCTTCAAAACTTCCATTTCCTGTTCCAGTGCATCCACATCTTCCGGCTCTGCATTTATCAGTACCAGCTTTGTCGGCCCCTGTCGGATGTTCACACCTTCGATACGCATTTCCTCATCTTCTATCCAATTCCCAAATTCGATATCCGTGTATTTCCACATCTCCTGAGCTTTCTCAAAATATGCATCTGAGAATACGATAATATTTTCCAGATTACCCTGACGAAAGCAGCCGATCAGGCTTCCAATTTCCTCTCCTGAAATCTCCCTTTTTATATAGGTGCCATTATTTGAAGGAGAACTCATATTATAAGATGCACAAGGTAATCCTATATGCAGAAACGGTTTTTCAGAGCCATATGTCCAATCCACCGGCTGTGCCTTTACAGATCTGTCCTGCTGATGTACGACATAGACTTTTTCACCATTTTCGTCCAAATCCAGTAACTCCTCTTGATAATTACGATCCAGATTCTTTTTTAACTGATGAAAAGTTGTCTCGGAAATGCCGATCTGCTGTCCCTGTGGCCGCAATACGCCTATTCCCTCCAAACGTTCTGTCTTGTCTGCATTTGCAACTCGAACCATCGGGTAACTTATTATATTTACGTCATATTTCTCTTCCATTTCAGCGAAAAATTCATCATCCCCTTCGTCTGCAATGCAGACAAAATCGTAAGGGAAAAGCGTCTCTGGTTCTTCGGTAATTGAAACGGATACAATCTGAAAGGTGAAATAAAATACGGCACAGATATTTAATACAGTCAGGGCAGTCAGATACCACGCCGTAGTTTTAGACTTATGATATAGATGATTCTGTTTCATCAGACTTGTTACATAGCGCTGTTTCTTTTGTTCTCTCCTTAAGTATGCCGCACCGCCATAACGGATTATCAGGAACAGGCCTGTGAAAAATATACAGAGCAGATATATACTTTCATGCCGGGTAATCTGTCCGTACAAAATAATACTTCCGACCAGAAAAACACATCCGATAGCGGTCATTATCTTTAATCTTTTTCCCGGCATCTTTTCCCGACGTATTCTTCTCGTGGATGCGTTAATAAGATTGAAATCCGACACAATACTCTGCGTTGCCAAAAGAGAAACCACATAGATGATCACCATCACGCCAGTCATTTTCAGACAGGTGGCAAATGTAATCTGGGACAGCATTGTATCTGTCCCAAGACTGTGACAGATTGCCCGCCGAAACAAAAATAACAAACCGTTCCCGAGCAGGCAGCCTGATAATACCGAAATCACAAAACCAATGATAATCTCTAATGCCAAAATGATATATAAAGCTTTTTTTCGAATCCCAAGGGTCATAAAGATGCTGTAGCTTTCCATCCATTTCCCCAGATAAAAAATCATCATAAACACCATAAGAAATACAGCACAGGCAGCCAGCGGAATCATGGCATTCCACACAATCCGGCCAAGTCCCTGACCAATCAAAAAGTTCTCTTCCCTGTGTATTTGGGACATCATCTGATAGCAGCCGATCCCAGCAAAAGAAAGGGCTGCCACTACCGTACTGCACATCAGGAGCAGACTGTAATCCCGCCAGTCATACTTGAAATTTTTCCAAATCATACGGAAGAACAGTTCCGTGTAATTTCCCGGGAAGGAAAGCCTGCGCTTCTCCTCCTCTTTTCTGATCCGTTCTCTTTGGGCGCTTTCTTCCGCTTCTTTAACAGCATCCTTCCATGCCTTCATTAATTTAATAATTAAAATCTCAAAGCCATTGATTATCGCAAAAAGATATGGGAACAGAATTGCTGTCATATTATCGGATAGCTCTTGAAGTCCATAAGGATATCCAACAAGAGCTACTGCAAAAAGCATGGCTGCAATGTTTAAATGCAGGTTCTTCTTAAATAGTACAGTCAGTATATAGCATATACATACAATTTCATATAATAATACCATTATTACTTGCACTTTTATGTAAAAAACAACCTGCTCCGGATCATCAAACTTATCTGAAATATCTGACTTCTTCAAATACATATAGCCTTGAAAAAGATTATATTTATCTCCATCAATAACAAACCATGGCAAATGTATCACAATAATTGATACAAGGGAAAATACGATCGATATTATTCTTTGATTTTTATTATTCATCTGATTCCTCCTCTCCCCGGCTCAAAATATTTTGGAATATAATAAAGTCCATGATTCACCAAACACTGGTGATAACGACGAAAAACCGCATAGTTCTATATTTTAACTGAATACTGCTTTTCATCCAGTAAATGAAAACAAAAAGACCGCTTAGTGTGATATAATTCATTAATAAAAGTGTCAAATCAATAAAATACCTGACCAGAAAGGGGCCTTATGAATAGTATAAACCCCTTTGCTCTTGTAAGCAATAGCCAGATTATAATAGATTTAGATGGAGGCGATTTATCCTCCGATACCGGATTTCTCCTGTTTCAGGAATTAAACAGATCGAGTATGGCGAATTCATGTATCAGGGAGGTGCAACATGGCAATTATACGCATAGGATTCTCATTCCTGCCGGGATCCTTGATTTACACGGAGTACCAATGTATACTAATTAAGTAAGAAGCGTAATAAATCATCAGATTTTATATTTAGCGATATGGAGTGAAAATATTGAATTGGGAAATATATGAAAAAGGATTGCCGGATTTTTTACAGAAAGATATTGATAACCTGATTGCTGAAAATGGTCCGATAGATTGTCTTTTGGACGAGGTCTACGGATCGATTAATTCAGCTTATCACGGCGGAGAGATAACGAAAGAATGCGCAGAATATTTAAGGAGGAAGTATCTTGGATTTGATTGATTTTTCAGATTGCAGGCGGAATATTTATAAGAATTATGATGGAGCCAAAGGAGATGCGTATAATGATCTATACAGTCACATTTAATCCGTCGCTGGATTACATTGTTTCGATGCAGGATTTCGAGTTTGGCAGGACGAACCGGACGATCGCAGAGCAGATACTTCCGGGCGGGAAGGGGATCAACGTCTCTACGGTACTTCACAATCTTGGGATCGAGAACACGGCGCTTGGATTTACGGCAGGCTTCACCGGGAAAAAGATCGAAGAAGAAGCAGCGAAGCTTGGACTCCATTATGATTTCATCCGTGTGGAGAATGGATTTTCGCGGATCAACGTGAAATTGAAGGATTTTGATGGAACAGAGATCAACGGGAAAGGGCCGGATATTGACCGGGCGGCGGTGGAGGCTCTTTTTAAGAAGCTGGATCAGCTGAGAGCCGGAGACGTGCTTGTGCTTGCAGGCAGCATTCCGGCGTGTATGCCGGATTCCATCTACAAAGATATTCTGGCGTACCTTCAGGGAAGGGACGTCTTATTTGTTGTGGATGCGACAAAGGATCTGCTGCTGAACGTTCTGGAATACGGTCCGTTCCTTATCAAGCCGAACAACCACGAGCTTGGCGAGATCTTTGATGTGGAGCTGAAGACGCGGGAGGAGGTTGTTCCTTACGCGGGGAAGCTGCAGGAAAGAGGCGCGAGAAACGTACTTGTCTCGATGGCCGGTGAAGGAGCGGTTCTTGCAGACGAAGCAGGCAAAATACACATGCTTCCGGCTCCAGAAGGAACGCTTGTAAATGCCGTCGGCGCAGGGGATTCGATGGTAGCAGGCTTTATCGCCGGATGGACAAGGGCGCAGGATTATGATTACGCATTCCGGATGGGGATTGCATCCGGAAGCGCAAGCGCATTCTCAGAGCGTTTGGCGACAGAGGAAGAGATTCAGGCGGTGTTTGAGCGTTTAGATTAGGAGGACGCGGGCATGAATATGAGAATTCCGCGATCGTCCCGGGCTCTTCCATACGACATCGTTCTTCCCCTCTCAACGCCTGAAAAATCCAAGCAATTTCCCGATTGCATGCAGGATTCCCCGAATCACCGCAAAGACAATGAACATCGCCATAAATCCGGTCACGCCCGCGACAATATCGTCAAAATCCATCGTTCCGGTACCGGTGATCCCCTGTCCGATCTCAATGGCAAATACGATTACAATAATAACGGTAAATACATAGATCCACGCGATCACCAGCACATGCTTTTTACTCAGCCATTTGAACAATGGATATATGACGAAAAGCATTCCCATACCCAAAATGCCGATCACAATAAAATGAAGCTCTTTATCCGAAAATACAGTCTCAAAGCTGTCATTCCATGTCATGATCATATCATGGAACACAGCGATCATTTTCACGATTATATATAAAAAGTCAGCCATAATCTCTCCTTTTTGCAAATCAAATTATCCGCGCGGCAAAACGCCTTTCCGTTGAAGCCTCCAATAATAGATCGTACACAGGACGATGCCGAATATGGTCGCCGTCGGCGCCGCCAGTCCGATTCCTGTCAGGGATGCGTCCGGCTGGATGCTCATGATGTACGACATCGGAAGACGTATGATAAACGACTGCGCCAGTCCCTGCCCCATAACAAATATGGATTTTGAATGTCCATTGAAATAACCCATGTAGCTGAACAGGATGCTGGTCACGATCGCCTCAAGCGCAAATCCGCGCAGGAACTGGAACGCCCTTGCGATAACCGCCGCATCATTCGTGAACAGTCCCGCCAGCAGATCTCCGTGGAAAAATACAACATACGCGATCACGACTCCGATGCCGGCGCCAAACAGCATCCCGAACTTCATCGCGCTCTTTGCACGCTTCTCCTTGCCCGCGCCTGCATTCTGGGCCACAAAGGAGGACATCGACTGTACAATGGAGGACGGGATCAGCATGATAAAGGACTGGATCCTCTGCCCAATGCCATAACCGGAGGACGCATCCAGTCCCAGCCGGTTTATAAACGCGCATAACGCCAAAAAGGTTACGTTCGTCAGAAATTCCTGCAGCGCAAGCGGCGCCCCGACCCCGACAAACTTTTTCACTTCCCCTGAAAAATGGATATCCGACAAACGAAGCTGAAACGGCAGCGATCGTTTCCTTATGATAACAAGAGAGAGAACCACGCTGACGGCCTGCGCGCCAACCGTAGCGATCGCCGCTCCTGCGACATTCATATGCAGTCCGGCTATGAGAACCAGATCGCCGATAATATTTGCCACACATGCGATGGACACGAAGATCAGAGGCAGGGTCGAGTCCCCCAGTCCCCGGAAAATGCTGCTGATAAAATTATAAAATATAACAAAGATCAGGCCGCCTCCGCAGATCCGGATATAGATCACCGTCAGCTCAAACGCCTCCTCCGGCGTCTGCATCAGAACCGCAATCTGCCTTGCAAATATCTGTATCAGAACAGTCAGTACAACGGATAACACGAAAAAGAACGCAATTGCGCTTCCGATCAGCTTACCCAGCCGGTCCGGCCTGCCCTGTCCAATATACTGTCCGATGAGCACGGTCACTCCCGTTGTCAGTCCCGCTATCGTAAACGTCAGCATATTGATGATATTGCTTCCGGTTGATACGCCTGAAATACCGGACGTCGTACCAAAATGTCCGACGATCAGCATATCTACCGCGCTGTACATCGCCTGCAGGATCAGCGCCCCAAGAATCGGTATCATAAAACGCAGCATTTTCTTCGGGATGCTGCCCTGTGTAAAATCCTGTTTATCGTTCAACTGAATCTCCTCCAAACATGAATTCACAGACATTTTTCGGCATATTGTCTGCAAGAATCAGATTCGCAATCACATTCCTCCAGAATCACAACGTCCCAGTCCTTCAAATGAATGAGATCGCCTTTTTTATAACTTTCCCCCGTCAGAATATCCTGTGCACATGCATAATCACATACGATGCTGCGCTCCTCCTCGCTATAATGAAGAATATAATGCAGCTTATTCCCATTTTGGCTTCTTCCGCTGCGCACGATCACCGGCCATCTATGATTCATCGCCTCGTTTACAATCCCCGCGTCCGAAGCAGCTTTTTCATATACTGTCTTCAAAAGCTCCTGATTCAGGTAGCATCCCACATAATATGCGCTGCCCTTTCCATAATGATTCCGGGTGACGGCCGCATATTTCCCCCAGTATTTATGCTCATAATCGGCCAGACTTTCGCCGTCATCGGTCTTCAAAAGCTCCGCAAAATACTGAGGATGCGTTCCTTTCACCGTTATCCGCCCCGGTTCTGTAAACTGGTTATAGCTCATGCCAAAGCATTTATGCAGGATGTGCGGAAGCGTATCATGATAGACCGTAAGAAACTCATCCGCAACAAATGACCGGAATGAGCTTACCAGCACGCCTCCGGCTTTTACAAAGGCTTCCAGCTTATGGAGCACCTCCTCCGAAGCGCTGTATAATGCCGGAACAATAATCATCCGGTACCGGCTCGTTTCCAGCGCGTTGACGTCTACGATGTCACATTCTATGTTCATCTCATAGAGGCTGTCATACATCCACCGCACCACGTCATTGTAGGTGAGATCTTTGTCAATCGGAAACCATTGCAGCGCTGTCAGAGAGTGGTTATCTACGATAAGCGCTGCCTGATTGTTCTTTTTCATATGCAAAAGCCTGCTTCCGATCTGTTTCCATTCTGCCCCGATCCTGCACGCCTCCTCGTAGGCCGGATTGGGTTTCAGATCATGGCTTAAAAGTCCCCGCCAGTATGTCTCGAAACCATTGTGTATAGAATGCCAGTTCCAGTAAAGTGTTCCGGTTGCGCCGCTGGCAAGATGGCTGTACGCATGAAGCCTGAGCTGTCCCGGATAAGGAGTCCAGTATTTGAACGCCTGCGCCTGATTTTCCAATACAATGTAATTATCGTCCTTCAGAGAACGGATCAGGTCTCCTCCAAATGCAATCTCCGCCCCGGTCAGTTCATCCTGTGTCGGGTGGTAAATATCTGTCCCGGCAACCGTCAGATGCCTGGAAGCTTCATAGTGATTGATGTCCGGCTGCACGCCATAGGAATATCCATCCTGCGCAATATCCGCGCCTATTCTTTTCCATTCAAAATCCAGGTTATGTGTGATAAACTGATCCTTCCTTTTATATTTCCTTACGATGTCGGCCTGCCAGCTCAGATATTCCGAGGTCATCTTCCTGCGGAACTTTTCAAACTCCGCCGAAAGTCCTCCGTGAATACATCCTTTCATATCCGGAAACTGTTCCCATTTGGCGATCGAATTACTCCAATATGCAAGGTGAAACGCCTGATTCAGCCTGTCCGTATCTTTGAATTTCTCTTTCAGATAATCCCGAAACAACTTCTGTATATTTTCACCGTAATTATTATAGTGTTTCGTCTCGTTATCAATCTGAAATCCGATCACACAGGGATGCCCTGCCGTATGAGAGAGAAGCTCGCATATTACCCTCTCCGCATAAAAACGAAAGACCGGACTCCAAAGATCCATGATCTGCCTGTGTCCATAGTGCGCATGTCCCTCTTTCGTCTCCACCATGACATTTTTATCTTTCTGCGCCAGCCATGACGGAACGGCATAGGTCGGCGTTCCGACAATTACCTGCATCTCCCTTTTTTCGGCCTCACGAAGCACCTTGTCAATATAAGAAAAATCAAATACGCCTTCCTCTGGCTCCATTGTACTCCATGTGGATTCTGCGATCCGGATAACATTCATCCCGGCAGCCTGCATCATTTCCATATCCTCTGAAACCCTGTCATACGGCATGTACTCCGGATAATATGCTGTTCCAAACAATAATTCCTCTCTCATAAAGTCCTCCAGAAAATAAACAATCCTGTTTCCTTAACTCTCTGCAAGCATTTTCAGGATTTCGATGCATTTTTCGTAGCCAAATGTACTGGAATTGATCGAGATATCGTAATTTTCTCTTACGCCCCATTTTTTACCGGTAGTATACTGATGGTTCACCGCACGCTTTTTATCCATATCCTTGATAAGCGTCTTTGCCGTCTCCTCGTCATGAGAATACAATTCTGTGATCCTCTTTATTTTCTCCGGCATATTCCCGTAAATAAATACATGCATGGCGTCCTTCCGGTCCCGCAGGAAGTAGTCCGCGCATCGTCCGACGATGACGCAATTGCCCTTGTCTGCGATCTCATTGATCAGCTTATTCTGTTCAATGATGATCATGTCGTCCACTGACATTCCTGTGCTGGTTCTTCCGATGAAAGCGTAGGAAAAAATATTTTTGTAAGCAGAATATTCCCCGCGCTTCTCGATGAACTCCTGGGCAAATCCTGTCTTTTCCGCCACCTTCGCGATGACTTCCTTGTCATAGAAGTCATACCCCATCTCTTCGGCAAGACGTTTTCCGATCACTCTTCCTCCGCTTCCAAATTCCCGACTGATTGTGATAATTTTTTTGCTCATAAAAAAACCTCCTTCTGAAAATTGTATTTTTATGCTGACAGTTCTTTACTTGTTTTTGCAATGACAACGACAGATGCTATACATGTCAGGATATCCGCCACAGGCATGAAGAAAAGTACGCCGTCCAGTCCCAGAAATACCGGCAGAAGCAGCGGAAGACCGACGCCAAAGAGAATCTCTCTGACCATGGACAATATGGCGGACTGCACTGCTTTCCCTATTGACTGCATAAAAATAAAGGTTCCTTTGTTTAAGCAGGACAGCGCCAGAAGGCACAGGAATATGCGGATCGTCCTGACTGCAAAGTCCGTGTAATACACACTCTCATTGCCGGCGCCGAAGATATTGATAAACTGGTGTGGAAATAACAGAAACAGCACAGATGCAACAAGTCCTACCGCTACCTCCACGATCAGCAGCTTTTTCATCAGTTCCTTTACCCTGTCCGTTCTTTTGGCTCCGATATTATAACCGGCGACAGGAATGCAGCCTGCTGCGAGGCCAACGGATATCGAAATGATAATCTGGAAAAACTTCATAACGATCCCGATAACCGCGGTTGGGATCTGGGCATATTCTTCCTGTGAAAATACAGGATCCATTGCTCCATACTTTGTCACCATATTCAGAACCGCCGCCATTGAAAACACGATCGAGATCTGAGATAAAAAGCTGGTGATGCCAAGCGGAACGATCTCTCTCATCAGAGATATCCGGAACCGGAAGCTGTCCCGGCTCATCCTCACGGCTTTCATATGCGCCAGATAAACAGCGGACATGACAGCTGATACGATCTGCCCGAAAACAGTTGCTACTGCAGCGCCCATCATCCCCCATTTCAAAACAAAAATGCAGACAGGGTCAAAAATAATATTGATGATCGCTCCGGTGAGCAGAGTTGCCATCGCGAATCCCGGACTTCCGTCTGAACGTATAACAGGACTCATTGCCTGCCCAAACATATAAAAAGGGATTCCAAAGGAGATCCAAAGGAAATACTCCTTTGACAGCCGGAAGGTCTCCGCGTTCACCCGACCGCCAAACGCTGTCAGGATCGGCTCCTGAAAGATCAGGTAAATCAGCATCAGAACAATTCCGACGGCGATCACCGCAATAACAACACTTCCGATCCCTCTGTGCGCCTTCTCATTTTCCTTTGCACCAAGGCTGATACTTACAAAAGTACAACAGCCGTCTCCCAGCATCGTCGCAATTGCCAGCGCAACCACTGTAAGAGGAAATACAACGGTGTTGGCTGCATTTCCATAGGATCCCAGATAGCTCGCATTCGCAATAAAAATCTGATCGACGATATTATATAGTGCGGCAACCAGGAGCGAAATCACACAGGGAATCGCGTATTTGCGCATCAGCTTGCCAAGGTCTTCCTTAACAAGGAAGTCATTTGTTTGTATAGTTTCCATATTTTCTTACCTCCATCCATTTCTGGCTCTACAGGCGCCTCCGCTATGCAAGGTACGTCGCCTGATAAGGAACTTCCCTCTGGATGACCGGTAATAAAACAAAAAAGTACAGGCGTCCGGCCTGTACCAAAACTAAAAACACATATCCCCGATACAGACCAACGCATGAACTGTTTCGTAACAGCTTGCCGGTGCAGCCTGTATCGTGCCGAATGCTCTTGCCTATTATAGCACAAATTTCTTTATAAAGTTCAATTTTTTTAATAAATTTCCCCTCTTTCCATCGCTTTCTTTCCTCAAATCCCCGGGGAAAGGATGTTCCCATCCTTTATCACTGCCTGAAGCTGCAGGTTCTGATCCCACAGCGCCAGATCTGCTTTCTTTCCCGGCTCGATGGAGCCGTACTTATCATCTATCCCCAGACTTTTCGCCGGATGGATGGTAGCGCAGGCGACTGCCGTTTCCAGCGGGATCTGCATTTCCTTTACGGCCGTGCGCACGCAGTCCGGAAGCGTTGTGACGGAGCCTGCCAATGCGCCGTTTGCAAGCCTTGCATGATTTCCCTGGACCTGCACATCCAGGCCGCCGAGCGTGTAGCTGCCGTCCGGCATTCCGGCCGCACGGATGCTGTCGCTGATCAGTATCATACGGTCTGCCCCAAACATACGGAAGGCATTGCGAACCGCAGACGGATGAACATGCACCCCGTCGCAGATGATCTCCGCATCCACGTCTCTGCTGTCTGCGGCCGCGCCGATCACTCCAGGATCCCGATGAGTAAATGGCGACATCGCATTGTACAGATGTACGACATGTCCGGCTCCTGCATCAAATGCCCGCTTTGCCGGTTCATAGCCTGCATTTGTGTGGGCGAGAGATACTGTCACTTCATCCTTCACAGCATGAATAAATTCCAATGCATGGTTTTTCTCCGGCGCGATCCCGATAAATTTCACAAGACCGTCTGCTGCGTTTTGGAATCTCCGGTACACCCTGACGTCGCACGAGATGATATTCTTCTCATCCTGCGCCCCCTTTTTCTCAACACTGATAAAAGGCCCTTCCATATTAATACCTACAAGGTCGGCGCCAAAGGCAAGACCCTTTTCCTGCTCCAGCCGGTATGCAGCGGCATTCGCCAGAACCTTCTCCAATTCGCATACCGGAAGCGTCAGCGTCGCCGGACAGATCGCTGTTACTCCGATCGACGCCTCGTATTTCGCAATCTCATCCAGCGCTTCCCTTGTCCCATCACAGAGATCATATCCTTTACACCCGTGAAAATGAAGATCGATCATTCCCGGAATGCAGTATGACCCCCGTCCGTCCAAAACCACGCCATCCGTCGGACGATCCGCTTCACTGCCCTCTTTGGGCGCGCCGGTTCTGCCGTCTTTGGGCGTTCCGGTTCTGACGCTGCTTATCCTGTCTCCATCGACAGATATCTCGCCGGAAACAAATTTGCATTCTTTTGTAAACACCTTTACATTTTTAATAATCATAGCATTTCCTTATTTCGTAATCTTTGATAATGCGGCCTTATCTCCTACCAGCGTTACGTTGTTATGCATCTGCAGGATCGAACCCGGAACCCCGGACGTCACCGGCCCGAAAAAGGCGCGTTTCACCATTTCGGCTTTATCTTCACCGCTGACCATCACCAGGATCCTCCTTGCCTGCATGATCGTCTTGATACCCATAGTATACGCCTGCCGCGGAACCTGGTCTGCGGACGCAAAGAAACGTTTATTTGCCTCGATCGTGCTCTCCTGAAGATCCACGCAATGCGTCTCCTTTTCAAAAGCCGCTCCCGGCTCATTGAATCCGATATGTCCGTTGTGCCCCATGCCAAGAACCTGCAGATCGATACCGCCAAGAGAACGGATCAGCTCCTCATAACGCCGGCTTTCCTTCTGACTGTCCGGTTCCATTCCATTTGGAAGATTCGTATTCGCCGGATCAATATTGACCCGGTCAAAAAGATGCGTCTTCATGAAATAATAATAGCTCTGCTCATTTTCCTTTTCCATTCCCTTGTACTCATCCAGATTGACTGTCCGCACCTGTGAAAAATCCAGATCCCCCTTCCTGTACCACTCTACAAGCTGGTCGTACATACCGACCGGCGTGGAGCCTGTTGCAAGTCCGAGCGTGCAATCCGGCTTCATAATGATCTGTGCGGAAACAATGTTTGCCGCTTTTCTGCTCATATCCTTATAATCTTCTGCCTCGTAAATTCTCATGATTCTTCTGCTCCTCCCAATGCTCTCAGCGTGTCGCCGTGAAGCATTTCTTTAATATTTTTATCCTGTTCCACATAACAGGAATAAATGATATCCAGCATCATCAGGATCGGAAACTGCGGAGAGATCACATTTCCATGGTTCAGATATTTCAGCGATGGGATCAGTATGACCTCGTCACAGAATTCATCATAATCCTCCTTATTTGTCGCCGTGATCAGCAGCGTCTTTGCTCCCTGCCGGTGCGCCGAGCGCAAAAAGAATAATACGTCCGCCTTCTCTCCGCTGATACTGATCCCGATCACCATACTTTCCTGATTCTGAAATACCGCCTGCATCCGCATCAGGTCCCCATCCTGTATGGAATGAATGTCCAACCCCGACCGCATAAAACGGATTTCCATCTCCCGGGCAGCAAGGCCGGAACAGCCCCGCCCGCACACGAAAACCTTGCGGGAACGATTCAGATAACCGCATATTCTCAGTATCTGCTCTTCATCCAGCAGGCTGTAGGTTTTATTTAGAAGCTCCTGATACGCGTTCAGCACCATTCTTGTGTGCTCCGCAATGGATTCGCTTTTATCCACGAATGTCTTTTCATATTGATAAATGAACTCCCGATAACCTCTGTATCCGCATTTCTTTGCAAATCTTGACAGGGACGCTTCCGATACAAAAAGCCGTTCCGCAACTACCTTCGCCGACATATCCGTCTGCTCTTTGTTTTGGATAAAATAATCCGCAATGCTTTTTTCTACAGCCGTGAAATTTTCATAATTCGATTCTATGATCGGTACCAGTGATTTGACGTAATACTCCATTTTTTATTCCTTATCTGCTTTCAATCTTCTTCCTGCAGTTCATAAAGTGAAAGAATGCTCCGAGCATCCCCGCGTCATTCCGATGCTTTGCAAATGCAATTTTTGTATGCTCTGCAATATGCGGGATCAGATATTTCTGCACAGCCGCTTCGATCTTTCCTTTCAGAAATTTTTCCTGCGCCATGATCCCGCCGCCAAGCACGACGACTTCCGGATTTACTACATAGCATATATTGGCGATTCCCTGGCCCAGGACATCTGTCATCTCGTCGATCGCCTGATTACAGAGGGGATCTCCCTTTTTGGCCTCCTGAAAAATACGGTAACCGTTCCATTTTTCCCGGGATTCGTTCTTCCACTCAGCAACCTTCCTTGTAAGAATACTTGCCGCCCCAAGCGTCTGGAAATCGCTTCCCGCCATATGCATGTACCCGACTTCACAGGCGCTTCCCCTGTATCCCCGGAATACTTCTCCGTCGACGATCAGGCTTCCTCCGATACCTGTTCCTACGGTAAGGATCAGAGCAACGCTGCTCCCTTTTGCCGCCCCTGCCATATATTCCGCAAGTCCCGCGCAGTTCACATCGTTTTCCACTTCACACGGGATCCCGAAACGCTCTTCCATCGCCGCCTTGAAACGTGTCCCTGCATAATCCGGAATGAGCGGCGCAGCATAAACGATCTCGCCCCTTGCTGTGTCCACCATCCCGGCAGTCGAGATACAGATCCCTTCCATTTCCTCTGATCTTTGGAACTCTTCCACGATCCCGACCGCTTTTTCCAGAATAGACGGGCCGCCTTTCGCGGCCTCCGTCTTTTTTTCCTTTCTGCTTATGATCGTTCCGTTCTCATCGACAATTCCATACTTCATTGCCGTTCCGCCAATATCTATGCTAACATATTTCTTCATTGAATGCGCACCTTAAAAATTGCTTTCTTTATTTTCTGAGGTTCTTCTGCTGCCACCGCCGTCCGATGTGCGTCCCCCGGAAAGCACACGAGAAAATCACCGTCGTTTAGAACTACAGAGCTGTTTTTTTCTCCTTCCACCGGCAGGAAATCATCCTTTTCCACAAAATCTCCGGGCGTCATATGGCGGATAAAGCCAAGATCGATCTGTTCCGTCCCCCGGAGCATCAGGTGCACGTCCAGATAATTCCTGTGCGCCTCCCAGAATCTTTCCTCCGGCGTTGTGGTTGTATACTCGACAATATTGACAAATAATCTGTCTCCGTCGATCTCGTAGCTTCCTTTTTCATAGTCCGCAAGATCCCGTGTTTCTGCAAATCGGAAGCATTCGGAAATCTTTTCTTCGGCAAATGAATAGTCCTCCGGACGATTGATATTTCCAAAAATCATACCTGTTCTCCTCCTTAACTATGCCTGTTCTTTGTAGATTGTTGTATTTGGAGCCGGCGCGCTGTCGTCCCCTTTTACTTTTCTCCAGATCATACTTGCAGGTATTCCTACGACAAGTGAAACCACGATCGAAATAATGGAATATGACCAGATCGAAACCGCCTCTGCCGGGACAAAATATTTGATGCCGATCATCACGGCGGATGCTGCGATAAACGCCAGCACAGCGCCAAATGTATTTGCAACCTTTGTAAATGCTCCAAGGATGAACGTTCCGATCAGGATTCCAAGCACCAGACCCATAAATCCGTTGAACCACTCATACGCAGACTTTACGCCGCCGTTTGCAAGAACCATCGATACTATAATAGCAAAAATTCCGACGATCAGGGACACATACTGTCCGATCTTTGTCTGCTTCTCAAAGCTCATCTCCTTTTTGCTCAGATTCGCCTGAATATCCAGCGTCCAGCTTGCCGCAACAGAGTTAAGTCCTGTGGACAGCGTGGACTGGGACGCCGCATAGATCGCTGCAAGCAGCAGTCCTGTAACGCCTACCGGAAGCTCAAACGCAATGTAGGATGCGAAGATCTGATCCTGCGCCGCTGCCGGCGGAAGTGCATTCTGCTGATAGAACACATAAAGTCCTGTTCCGATCAGATAGAATACGGTTGCGATGAAAATGGAAAGACAGCCATTTGTAAGCATCATCTTATTCAGCTTCTTTGTATCTGTTGTCGTTGTAAAACGCTGCACGATGTCCTGGCTGGATACATAGGAACTCATCGTGTTAAATCCCGCTCCGATGATCATAAGTACCACGCTGTCCTTCAACAGATTCGCGTTGAAGATCGGCTGATCCACAGCGAGAAATTTGTGTTCCGCCGTAAAGGCAGTAAAGATCGCTCCAACGCCTCCGTCAATATGACCCAGGAGGAATACCAGCGCAAAGGTCACGCCGATCAGCAGGACCGAACCCTGAATAAAGTCCGTCCACAAAACGGATTTCAGTCCTCCTGTATAAGAATAAATGATCGCGATCACGCCCATAATGATGATGAGAAGGTTGACGCTGATGCCTGTCAGACTGCTCAGCACCATACATGGAAGGTACATAATGATGGACATTCGGCCCACCTGGTAAATAATGAACATGACCGCTCCAAGTACACGAAGTCCCTTGCTCCCAAAACGCAGTTCCAGATAATGATATGCCGTATCAATGTCCAGCCTGCTGTAGATCGGCAGGAAAAAGCGGATCGTCAGCGGGATCGCAAGCAGCATTCCAAGCTGCGCAAACCACATCAGCCATGTCCCTGCATAGGAGTTTCCTGCCAATGACAGAAACGAGATCGGACTCAGTAAAGTTGCAAAAATAGATACGGAGGTTACCCACCACGGCACGGTTCCGTCCCCTTTGAAATACTCTTTTCCTTTCATTTCTCTTTTCGCGAAATGAAGACCGGCAACCAGAACCGCTGCCAGATACGCGATCAGAATGATCAAATCGATGATTGTAAATCCCTGCATATTTTCGTCCTCCCTTTCCGTTTTATGCCTGATATCTGGCTTTTGCGTCACGGATCATTTTCGCCGCCTCTTCCACGATAGTCCTGTCGCTTTCGATCAGCGACGGAAGCGGTTCACGTACGCCTCCCAGTTCCAGATTTTCATTGATCTTCAGGATCTCCTTGATCACGCCGTACATATTGCCGTGTCCGGAGCACATTTTGTAAATGATCGCATCGATATCATACTGGATCTGCCTTGCCTCTTCCATGCGGCCCGCTTTTACATGCTCATCCAGCATAAGGAACAGCTCCGGCATTACCCCATAAGTTCCGCCGATACCGCCCTCGGCTCCGATAACACGTCCGCTCATGAACTGCTCGTCCGGCCCGTTGAATATAATGTAATCCTCGCCTGCAGCCTGCTGAAACATCTGGATATCCTGCACCGGCATGGAAGAATTCTTAACACCGATCACTCTTGGATTTTTTCTCATCTCTGCGAACAATCCCATTGTCAGGGCAACTCCGGCAAGCTGCGGGATATTGTAGATCACAAAATCCGTATTCGGAGCCGCGTCGCTGATATCGTTCCAGTATTTTGCGATCGCATACTCAGGAAGGCGGAAATAGATCGGAGGGATCGCTGCGATCGCATCGACGCCCTGCGCCTCTGCATGTTTTGCCAGTTCTATGCTGTCCTTCGTATTATTGCAGGCCACATGTGCAATGACCGTGAGTTTCCCTTCTGCCGCTTTCATAACATTTTCCAGCACGAGCTTTCTATCCTCCACGCTCTGATAAATACACTCGCCTGACGAGCCGTTCACATAGACGCCCTTTACGCCCTTCTCCACAAAATAACGTGTCAGCGCCTGAACTCTCCCGGGACTGATCTCTCCTGCCTCGTCATAACACGCATAAAACGCCGGGATAACACCTTTGTACTTTTCTAAGTTTCTCATTTTAATTTTCCTCCTTTTCCTTCCGGTTTTTTAACATTTTCCAGCGCCTCCGCAAAAGATTTTGTGATAAGCTGCGGTCTGGTGATACACGAGCCGACAACAACGCTGTATGCTCCCAGCTCGATCACTCTTTTTGCCTTCTCCGGGGTATTGATGTTCCCCTCCGCGATCACATCATGCTTCACATTCGCTATGATTTCTCTAATGATCTCAAAATCATTCTCTTCAATGCGTAAGCCTTTGCTCTGCTCCGTGTACCCCACCATAGTCGTTCCGATGAAATCGAACCCAAGCTCGTCCGCGTGGAGAGCCTCCTCCACGGTTGAACAGTCCGCCATGAGAAGCTGGTGCGGATATTTTTCCCTGATCTGGTGGAAAAAGAAATCCAATGATATTCCGCCCGGCCTTTCTGCCCCGGTTGCGTCCACAGCAATGATCTCCGGATGCACCTGCATCAGCTCATCCACCTCCTTCATCGTCGGAGTGATATACGCCTTACTGTCCGCATAATCACGTTTCACGATACCGATGACCGGAAGATCTACCTGGGACTGGATTTCCTGAATATCCTCCTTTGTGTTTGCCCGGATGCCGGATGCTCCCCCTTCCATCGCTGCCTTTGCCATTCTTCCCATGATAAAGGATGAATGTAACGGCTCATGCGGCAATGCCTGACAGGATACGATCAGTTTCCCTTTCAGGTTTTCTACTTTCTTGTTCATTCTCTGACCTCCTTCGCTGCAACCAAGTATATCGTTTTATTTTTTGTTTTCAATAGTTTTGAAACGTCCTGAAAGTTCTTTCAACGCTTTCTAAAACTGCCCACATTATTCCACGGTTTTTGCAGCTCTTTTTTGGTAAAAATGCCGGATTTCGTGGTGGTTCTTTCATGGCTTTCCATGCATATTTCCGCAAAAAAAGAACTCTGGACTTTTCCAAAGTTCTTTCGTTTGTATTTGCCCTGT
>CAZPXF010000043.1:0-1736 GCA_964590945.1 uncultured Lachnospiraceae bacterium
CAGCAATTACAGGAGGTACTTTTATGATTTATGAGATTAAGGGAGACACATTACCGGTGGTGATCTGCAAATTAAAAGAAAATGAAAAAATGGTCACACAGAGCGGCGGTATGGCATGGATGAGTCCGAACATGAAGATGGAGACGTCTACAAATGGAGGCATTGGCAAAGCGTTTGGAAGAATGTTTTCCGGAGAATCGATTTTCCAGAATATTTATACATGCATGGGAGGACCGGGAATGATAAGCTTTGCGGCAACTCTGCCGGGGAGCATCCAGGCGTTTGATATCGCGCCGGGGAATGAGCTGATCGTGCAGAAGAGCGGTTTTCTTGCATCAGAAAAGGACGTGGAGCTCAGCATTCATTTCCATAAGAAGGTCGCATCGGGTATTTTTGGCGGTGAAGGCTTTATCCTGCAAAAATTATCCGGACACGGAACTGCTTTTGTGGAATTTGACGGACATGTAGTAGAATACGAGCTGCAGCCGGGGCAGCAGATCGTTGTGGATACGGGACATCTTGCAGCAATGTCAGCGAGCTGCCAGATGGACATTCAGACGGTTCCGGGGATCAAAAACGCACTGTTCGGAGGAGAGGGATTATTTAACACGGTCATCTCAGGTCCGGGTCACGTATGGCTTCAGACGATGCCGGTTTCCAATCTTGCAGGGGCGATAAGACCATATATCCCAACCAGCAGTAATTAGGGGGTATTTTGGGAATACTGCAATTATTAACGATGAAACGGAAGTGATCAATTGATTAAAAAAGAATTTGATTTCCTGTCCGCGGACGGCGAGACAAGGATTCATGCGATATCATGGATGCCGGACGACGAGGTGCGCGCGGTTCTCCAGCTCTGTCATGGAATGACAGAATATATCGGGAGATATGAGCCGTTTGCGGAGTATATGACGACAAAAGGATTTTATGTTGTGGGTCATGATCATCTGGGGCATGGCGGATCCGTCCGGTCGGAGGAAAAGCTTGGGTTTTTCCATGAAAAGGATGGGAACAGGTGCCTGATCGAGGACATACATCAGGTTCGGAAGGCCGTTCAGGAGACGAATCCGGATTTCCCGTATTTTATTCTGGGGCACAGTATGGGTTCTTTTCTTGTAAGGCAATATCTGACGGAATATGGAGAAGGTCTGGACGGCGCGATCCTCGTGGGAACAGGACACACCCCGCTTCCGTTGCTTTTGTTCGGGCAGGCGGTCTGCGCGGTCATGGCAAAGTTCAAAGGCTGGGATCACCGCAGCGAATTTGTGACAAATCTTGTGCTGGGATCTTATAACAAAAATTTCGGACAGAAGTCGGGGCATGAATGGCTTTCCAGGGACGAGTCCGTGGTTGAGGCGTATGATAAAGACCCGCTGTGCGGATTTACATTTACGCTGAACGCCTATTATTTTATGTTCCAGGGCATGAAAAAGCTCATGCGGCCAGGATCTCTTAAAAAGATTCCGGTGAATCTTCCGATCTTATTTGTTTCCGGCAGGGAAGATCCGGTCGGCAACATGGGCAAGGGCGTGATCAAGGTTTATGACGCTTACCAGAAAAACCAGATTCAGGACGTGCGGATCAAGCTTTATAAGGACGACCGGCATGAGATACTGAATGAACTGGATAAGGAAGTTGTCTACGACGACATCTACCGCTGGATGGAGAAGCGTTTTGGCCTTCGCGATCTGGAGATATGCAGAGTCCTCGCAAAAGAAGGGGAGGACGAAGAA
>CAZPXF010000043.1:1836-18595 GCA_964590945.1 uncultured Lachnospiraceae bacterium
AAACGGGGGCATTTCGCCCCCGTTATTAACTGGAAACAATTTTCTTTTTGGAAACCGTGTTCTTCTTGGAAACCGTTTTCTTTTTGGCCGGATATTTCACCTCGAAAATATGTGCCGAAAACGGCGCCAGATCTACGGCTGCCTGATAGTTTCCGGATACAGGTTCCTTTTTGGCTTTTGTCCGGATCACGATGTTTGCCGGGCATTTTCCGCTGAAGATATCCCAGTCGCTGTTCAGAAGCTCCGTAAGCTCCATCGGCCCATCCACAGGGAAGGTGAAGCGCTTCCAGAACTGATCGGAGAAATTCAGAACTGTGATAATACTGCTCTTGCCGCATGTCCTCTGATAAACGTATGTCGAGAAGGATGCTGCGTCTGCTGCCAGCCATCTGAATGCATCCGGATGATATTCGCAGTCATAGAGCGCCGGAGTCGTAAGGTACAGATGATTCAGCTCCTTTATATAACGATGGAAGGAATCGTGCAGCGGATATTTCAGCATATCCCAATCCTGCTCGCGCGTCTCATCCCATTCGCGGAGCTGTCCAAGTTCATTTCCCATGAAATTCAGCTTCTTGCCCGGATGTGTGTACATATAAGTATAAAGGGCGCGGCACTGCGGGAATTTCACCTCATAATCACCCCACATTTTCTGCATGATCGTAGCTTTGCCGTGGACGACCTCATCATGTGAAAATGGAAGCAGGAAAAGCTCATTGTAAAAATAATGCATCGAAAAGGTCAGTTTATGATGCATATCCGGGCGGCCGACAGGCGGACATTTGAAATACTCCAGCGTATCGTTCATCCATCCCAGATCCCATTTGTAATCGAAGCCAAGTCCGTCATATTTGACAGGAGCCGTCACCTTGAGGTAATCCGTGGAATCTTCTGCGATCAGGATCGCGCCGGGATGAAGTCTGTGAAGCGTATCATTTAACGTGCGGAGGAAACCGACGGCGTCCTTGTTGACGCCCCTTGCCGGGTCGCCCTGCCAGTAGATGATGCGGCTGATGGCGTCCATGCGCAGACCGTCGCAGTGAAATTCCGTGAGCCAGTAGTTGGCGGCGGAATTTAAAAAGCTCCGCACGTCGCCGTGGGCGTGCATGAAGTTGTGCGTTCCCCATTCGCTTTCGCCGATATCGTTGCTTGGATATTCGTATAGCGCGCTGCCGTCGAAATTGGCCAGGGCATATCCGTCCCTGGCGAAATGGACCGGAACAAAATCCATAATGACGCCGATGTTGTTCTGATGGCATTGGTCGATCAGATATTTCAGGTCGTCCGGCGTACCGTAGCGGGAAGTCGGAGCGAAAAATCCGGTGATCTGATATCCCCAGGAAATGTCCGCCGGATGCTCTGCAAGGGGCAGAAATTCCAGATAGTTGTAATCATTTTCCTTTAAATACGGAATGAGAAGATCAGCAAGCTCCCTGTATGTATACCAGTTATCTTTTTCATCAGAATCCGGATTCCGCTTCCATGAACCGGCGTGGAGCTCGTAAATATTCATCGGAAGGTTGTAATGCTTTCCAGGTGCGCGGGACGCCATCCATCTGTCATCGTGAAATTCATAACGGCTGATGTCTGTGATAATGGAAGCGTTGTTCGGGCGGAGTTCCATCCGGAATCCATAAGGATCGCAGTGTTCCACGACAGCCGCGTCGCTGTATATTTTGTATTTGTACATCATTCCGGCGGCGGCATTTTCTACAAAACAATGATGGAAGCCGCCGAGCTCCCGCGTCATATCCAGTTCCTTCCAATTGCTGAAATCGCCGATCAGAGTTACTTTAAGCGCATGCGGCGCATACACTCTGAAATCCGTTCCATTTTCCGTCAGATGGGCGCCCATATACTGATATGCGTCAAAAATCCGTCCTTCAACAAAGTCTCTTAAATCCATTGTAAAACTCCCTGTGTTGTTGTATTTTTCGTTGCTGGAAAAAGTCAAAATCTTATTATTTATTGTATAAAAACAACAAAAAACTGTCAATGACCATCGGTCAAAAAACAAAAATAAAGAGTTTATAAAATGACTCGACAGAAAAGAAGAACTGGATTATTATAGGATATATTGAGTTGATTTGAGGGATTTTATTCAATTCTTATATATATAATGCACATTGGAGGGAAAGAAAATGACAAAATTTTGTGTAAAACGGCCTTATACGGTCCTGGTCGGAGTCATTATGGTTCTGGTTCTTGGCTATGTCAGCTTTACCCATATGACAACAGACCTTCTGCCGAGTATGGATCTGCCGTATGTCGTCGTATTTACCACAGATCCGGGGTCTTCGCCGGAGAAGATCGAGGCAGACGTTACTGCGCCGCTGGAGGAGAATCTTGGTACGGTCAACGGAGTTAAGAATGTGACCAGTACGTCGTCTGAAAATTATAGTATGATCATGCTGGAATTTGAAGAGGACACGGATATGAACAGCTCCATGGTCAGGCTGAATTCTGCTTTGGAGGCAGTCAAGGACCAGCTCCCGGATACGGCAGGAAGTCCGATGATCATGGAGGTTTCCATGGATATGCTGTCCTCCTTTACGGTCAGCGTGGATAAAGACGACTGCGATATTTACGAGCTGAGCGACTTTGTGGAGGACGAGGTCGTTCCGGTGCTGGAGCGCCAGGAGGGCGTCGCCAGCGTCAGCGGAAGCGGTATTGTCACGAAATCGGTTGAGGTTCGGCTGAATCAGGATAAGATCGATGATATCAATGATGATATTCTTTCTGAGACGAACAGCAAATTAAAGGAGGCGAAGGAGGAGCTGGACTCCTCGGAGGCAAAGATCAATTCGCAGAGAAGCGCGCTTAACAGCCAGGAAAGCAAGATCAGCGAGCAGGAGGACGAAACGTACGATCAGCTGGCCAAATATTCCAAGCTGATGGATGAGGCGATGGCGACGTCCGCGGCGTACAACAGTCAGCTTACGAACCTGCAGGCAAGCAAGACGGCGCTGACTGCGGAGAAGGAGGCGTACGAGTCTCAGGTCGTACCAGGATATGATGCGATCAATCAGGCGCTTTCGGCCCTGGGACTTGGAAGCGTATCCGAGATCGTGGAAGATACAAGCAAGACGAAATTTGATCAGGCGAAGACGATGATCGATATGGCCGCCGCGGGAAATGAAGAGATGGCGGAGCTTTCGGGATCCTTTACATGGAAGAACCTGACCAATATGGATCAGGTCGTCAATACGCGTATTCCGCAGATCGATACGGAGCTTGCCAATCTGAAGACCGAGATCGCGGCGGCAAAGGCCGCTAAGGAAAAAGTGGACGAATCCGTTCAGGAAGCAAAGGACAATTACGAGAAGGTTGAGAAACAGAAGATGAGCGCGGTATCCGCCTTTGGTTCTGCAGGCGGGCAGCTTGCGTCGGCGTCGGCTCAGCTGGAATCCGCCTCGGCACAGCTTGAGACCGCGCAGGAGGAATATGAAAGTGCGCGGGAGGAAGCATTGGAGAATGCAAATATTGACAGCCTTGTGGAGATGAGTACCCTCTCTCAGATGCTGACGGCCCAGAACATGGAGATGCCGGCGGGATATATTTCCAACGGGGACGACCAGTATATCCTGAAGGTCGGAGAGGAGATCGGCTCTTTGGATGAGCTGATGAATCTTGTGCTCTGCAAGATCGACGGGGTCGGGAATATCAGGCTGAAGGACGTGGCGGATATTACGATCATCGATGATGCGGAGGACAGTTATGCGAAGGTCAACGGCAACGATGCGGTTCTGATCAATATTGCCAAGAGCTCCACCGCCGGAACGTCGGAGGTTTCCGCGTCTGTAAACAAGGCGATCGATCAGCTCGAGAAGGACAATGAAGGCCTGCATATCACAACGTTTATGGATCAGGGAAGCTATATCAAGATCATAGTGAAATCCGTTCTGTCGAATCTGATTTTCGGCGCGATCCTTGCGATCATCGTGCTTGCAATTTTCCTGAAGGACGCCCGTCCGACGGTTGTAGTGGCATTCAGCATTCCATTCAGCGTGCTCTTTGCGATCGTACTGATGTATTTTTCAGATGTAACGCTGAATATCATTTCCCTGTCGGGACTTGCGCTTGGCGTCGGTATGCTGGTGGACAACTCGATCGTTGTAATTGAGAATATTTATCGACTGAGAAATAAAGGGATTCCTGCGGCAAAGGCGGCCGTGATGGGAGGAAATCAGGTTGCGGGAGCGATCTTTTCTTCCACACTGACAACGATCAGCGTATTTCTGCCGATCGTATTTTCAAGCGGACTGGCAAGGCAGCTTTTTGTGGATATGGGTCTGACAATCGCTTATTCCCTTGGGGCCAGCCTTATCGTAGCGCTGACGGTCGTGCCGGCGATGAGTTCCAGCGTACTGAAAAATACGAAGCCTAAGAAACACAGATTATTTGATATGGTCGTAAAGAAATACAGCAGCGTGCTGAGATTTTGCCTGAGAAGGAAATTTGTGCCGATCCTGATCGCGTTGGGTCTTCTTATTTTTGCCGGGGTCCAGACCGCCAATATGGGGCTGGTGCTGATGCCGGATATGGCCGGAGATTCTGTCCAGGTAACAATGACAGTTCCGGACGGAACAGGTAAGGAGGACGCTTACGCGCTGGCAGACGATCTGCTCGAACGTTTCAACGAGGTGGATAATGTGGAGACGATCGGAGCGCTGACCAGCACCAGTGTAGCAAGTATGGTCTCAGGGTCGGTGTCTTCTGCAATTACGGATTATGATAATTACAGCTATTATGTGATCCCGAAGGAAAGCGACGCTGTGAAGGTGAAGAAGCTTCAGAAGGATCTGGAAAAGGCAGCGGAAGGATTTGCAGGGGAGGTCACGGTATCTGCATCGGGAATGGATATGTCCTCTTTGCTGGAAAGCGGAATGGAGATCGATATTACCGGAAAGGATATCGATACGCTCCTTTCCATCAGCGACGATATGGAGGAGATCCTTGGGGGTGTCAAAGGACTGGAAAACATCTCCAACGGGCAGGAGGATGCAGACAAAGAGATCCGCATCATTGTAAATAAAAATAAGGCTATGAAATACGGCCTGACCGTTGCGCAGATTTACAGCGAGCTTGCACAGGATCTGCAGACAGATACGGAATCCACAACGCTTTCCATCGAGGACGGAGAGTACAAGGTCATCATCGTAGATGAGAACGATGAGCTGACAACGGAGAACCTGATGTCGAGGACGTTTGAGACGACCACGCAGGATGAGGACGGCAACAGCGTCACGGAAACTCACAAGCTGAAGGAATTTGCGGAGGAGGAGAAGACGGACAGTGTGGCTGCTGTCAACCGGGAGAATCTTGTCCGTACGATGTCTGTGACGGCAGACACAGGTGAAGGCTATAACACCTCCCTCCTTGCAAGGAAGGTACAAAAGCAGCTGGATCAATACGAGATCCCGGATGGCTATACTGTGGAGATCGCAGGAGAGACAGAATCGATCAATGAAACCATGACGGAGCTGCTCAAGATGATCGGACTTGCGATCATATTTATCTATCTGATCATGGTCGCGCAGTTCCAGAGCCTGCTCTCGCCATTCATCGTTATCTTTACGATACCGCTGGCGTTCACCGGAGGACTTCTTGCGCTGCTCATTGCAGGAGAACAGCTTTCGATGCTGTCGATGATTGGATTCCTTGTTCTGTCCGGCGTCATTGTAAATAACGGGATCGTGTTCGTGGACTACGTAAACCAGCTCCGGCTGGATGGAACGCCGAAGCGGGAAGCGCTTATTGAGACAGGTATGACGCGTATGCGTCCGATCCTCATGACCGCGCTCACAACAATTCTTGCTATGTGTACCATGCTGTTCAGCAATGACATGGGAAGCGAGATGGGAAAAGGGATGGCGATCGTAGTGATCGGCGGCCTTGTCTATGCGACATTTATGACGCTCTTTATCGTCCCGGTTCTGTATGACCTGTTCTACAGGAAAAAGACGATGAAGCGGGTAGAAGTTGACGATGAGCCTGAGGAGGAGACGAAGGTATTCCGAATCGAATAATCAAAGATCAAAGAAAACGGCGGCTGGCGTGGCCGCCGTTTTTATCCAGGCATGTGTTTATACGAATGCCGGGAACACAGCATCGTCCAGTTTTTTCGGCAGATTTTTCTTTTTGCCCTTGCAGCAGAGCGTAAGATTTTCCGGACGAAAGATTTCACATGCCAGCTTCTGAATATCCTCCGGCGTTACACGGTTGTAAAATGCGCTCCGCTCTTCGAGGCTTGTCCAGGTCTGGCCAAGAAAATGGCGTTCGTATGCCATGATCCAGTTTAAGGATTCCGCATCGTCGAGCTGCGCTCCGGCATTGTCTACATATTGCGGGAGTACATAATCAAGGCAGATTCCCTCCCCACGCCCCAGCTGGCGGAGAATATCGATGACTTTTCCGGCTGCTTTGACCATCCGGGATGGAGCGATCTCAAAGGACAGATAAATAGTTCCTCCGTTTGTATATTCCTCAAGATGCGAATCAAAGCTGTAAATATATCCGGTCTTCTCAGAAAGCTCCTGAAAAATGCGGCTGTTGTCTCCGCAGAAAAGCAGGTCATAGAGAAGTGAACGCGCCGCTTCTGTGTGGGATCCGGAACGGAAATCGAAGGAAAAACCAAGCTCGGAGGCGTCTCCTTTTTTCACGTGGAGAGTCTTTGGCCGTTGACAGAAATCCTCCGGTAAAGGGGCCGAATTATCATGGCGCAGTCCGAGATCCGGAAGCGCATAAGCGGACATCTGCCTTGCAAGGGTCGCAATATCCGTGCCGGTTACCGCTCCGGTCAGATAGAAGAAACAGTTGTCCAGACTCAAAAGACGGTACTGCATCTTCCTGAGCTCCTCGCATCCGGCGGACTTTAAGATTTTCTTTTTTCCGGTAATGGTCTGGGCAAGGCTCGTCCCGTGCCACACCTCTTTCTGGTTCAGATAGTCGAGTTCCTTTTTCTCGTCAGCCTCGCGGATCTCTGCAAGGATACGCTTGCGTTCCAACTGGATATCCTTATCCGGCACATCGACCGGGCAGAAAATCCTGGCTATGATCCCGGCTGCCTCCCGGAAATGCTGCGGGGCGCCTGTGATCGTGAACTGGATCATCTCACGGTAAGTACAGGCGTTGAAGTCAAGTCCAAGACAGTCTAATGTACGGAACAATTCTCCGTTCATCTGCCGGTTGATATTTTTAAATACGATATGTTCGAAAAAGTGGGTCAATCCATTTTCCTCAGGGGATTCATAGAGCGAACCGCCGCGCACATACAGGCAGATGCAGAATGTATGCAGGTGCGGGTTCGGATAACTGTAAATGGGAAGGCCCTGGGCGGTATAGGTTGTCTGTTCAGTCATAAGATCACATGCTTTCCTGTTACCCTGTGTATACTGAGGGTATGTTTGAAAAAGGAAGACAAATGCTTCCTCTGGTTACCGGATGAATTGTAACAAGTATAGCATACACCGGGGAGATTGGCATCCTTTTTCTGATTGAAAATGTTCCGGAAACGATCCGGATGCGAATGACCGGAGGATCTTTGAAAGGCCAAATGGGGATAAAGAAAGGCCATACGGACTGGTCAAATAAATCTGTCCGTGCTAGAATAGCAGATGTAAACAGAAAGATGGATCCATCGATCTGACAGAAACTGTTTTGGAGGATATATATGACCAGACAATTTTATATCAAAATGAATACGTGGTTCGGGAAACATCCAAAAGCAGGTTCCTTTGTCTGTCTTGCGAATCTTATCTGCACAAAGCTGATCTATGTATGCTATCCGGTTCTTCTGGTTTCGCTGCTGATACGGCGCGACAGCCGGTTCCTGAGATCCTTTATCGTGCCCACAGTTTCCTTTGTCATTTTGAGCATCGTGCGTGACTGGATCGATGCGCCGCGCCCTTATGAAAAGTTTGAAACGCGGCCTTTGATCCCAAAGGAAACGAAGGGGAATTCATTTCCAAGCCGCCATGTTTTTTCGGCGTTTGTCATAGCAATGGCGGGGTTTTATACAAACCCCCTGATCGGGACCGTTTTTGCAGTACTGGGGCTTGTCGTGGCGGTGTGCCGGGTGCTCGGAGGCGTTCATTTCCCAGGGGATGTGATCGCCGGGGCTTTGTTGGGGGTTATCAGCGGAGCGATCGGGTTCTACTGGGTTTCCTGATGAAAAACCTACGGTTTAAGTATTAAAAAAAATACAGCCGGAACTATTGGATTTTTATACAAAAAAGGTTATCATAGAACTATGAGAAAACCAGTATTGTTATAGGAGGTATTTTAAAATGAACAATGGATTTGGTCATCTGATCAGTATTTTGAAGAAGAGTCCTAAGACGATCGTATTTACAGAGGGCAGCGATCCACGTATCCTGGAGGCGGCTTCCCGTTTGCTGGCAAGCAGCTTCCTTCATCCGATCCTTGTAGGGAATGCGGACGAGATTTATGAGGCCGCAGAGGAGGCAGGCTATAATATCCGCGGCGCTGAGATCATCGATCCGGACAACTGGGATAGATTTGATGAGATGGTGGAGCTTTTCTGCGAGCTTCGGAAGTCCAAAGGAATGACCCCGGAGAAAGCAATTCCGATGCTGAAACAGGCGAACTATTTCGGAACGATGCTTGTTAAGATGGGTGTTGCGGATTCCCTTCTCGGAGGCGCTACATATTCGACGGCTGATACGGTTCGTCCGGCTCTGCAGATCATCAAGACCAAACCGGAGAACAAGATCGTATCATCCTGCTTCATTCTTGTTCGTCCTGCAGCATCCAGCGAGAACGAAGTGCTGGCGATGGGCGACTGCGCGATCAATATTGAGCCGTCTGAGGACGAGCTTGTTGAGATTGGTATCGAGACGGCAAAATGTGCACAGATCTTCGGTATAGATCCTAAGGTTGCATATCTGAGCTACTCCACATTAGGCTCCGGTAAAGGCCCTACGGTTGACAAGATGAGAAATGCGGCAAAGAAGGCGAAAGCAGCAGCTCCGGACATGGTGATCGATGGCGAGCTTCAGTTTGACGCGGCGGTTTCTCCTCGTGTAGCGCAGACCAAATGCCCGGAATCTGAGATTGCCGGACAGGCGAATACATTCATTTTCCCGGATATCAACGCCGGTAACGTCGGCTACAAGATCGCTCAGCGTCTTGGACGGTTCGATGCATACGGCCCGATCCTTCTGGGACTGAATGCACCGATCAACGACCTGTCCCGCGGATGCAACGCTCTGGAGGTTTACTCTATGGCGATCATCACGGCGGCTCTTGCATAATCGCAGACTGTAAGAGGTAAGAATTTCATGAATAAAATCCCTGTATTTGCATATGGCTAAGATATGGCTAAGTACAGGGATTTTTTGCTGGATTTTTCAGGCGTCGTGTGTTAAAATTTCCCTATTAAATGATATTAGGGAGTAGTTCACACCATTTGGCACAGGATCATGGTGTTATGCATAACGTCAGCACGCCGGAAGGCCGGGATGCATACTGAGATAAGAACGAGACTTTTATTGTTTCCTTTGCGGTGCAGTAGAAGTCTTTTATATTGCTCAAAACGGCATCATATCTTATGTTAGAAAGGCGGTATAAAAGTAAATGATGTATGTATGGTTGATCGTTGGTTTCGTTCTTCTTGTGAAGGGCGCGGATTTCTTTGTGGATGGAAGCTGTTCTGTGGCGCGGGCGCTGAAGGTTCCGGCAGTTGTGATCGGGCTTACGGTCGTCGCTATGGGGACAAGTCTTCCGGAGGCGTCGGTCAGTATCACTGCCGGCCTTTCGGGAAATAATGATATCGCGCTTGGAAATGTTGTCGGCTCCAATATTTTTAATCTGCTGGTTGTCATCGGGGCATGTGCGGCGATCCGGGCGTTCGATGTGGATGCGGAGCTTTTAAAGCGCGATATGCCGCTGAATATTGCGGTGAGCATATTGCTGGTCTGTTTCATGGGAAATGGACAGGTCAGCCGGGTGGAAGGAATTCTGCTTCTGCTTATCATGGTGATCTACCTGGTGGTCGTAGTGAGAAGCGCTTTGAAAAACAGAATCGAAGCGGATGAGGAGGAAGAGATCTTCGGCGTTATCAGGACGCTGGTTTATATCGTTGGCGGTATTATTGCGATCATCCTCGGAGGAAATCTTGTTGTAGAGAGCGCCTGTGATATTGCAGAGCATTTCGGTATGAGCCAGAACCTGATCGCGCTGACGATCGTAGCGATCGGAACCTCCCTTCCGGAGCTTGTGACGTCGATCACAGCGGCCAGAAAAGGGGAGAGCGGACTTGCGCTTGGAAACGCGGTCGGTTCCTGTATGTTTAATATACTGTTTATTTTGGGGGCATCCTGCTCCTTGTCACCGATCGCTGCGACAATGGAAAATATCATAGACGCGGGAATGCTTGTGGGAACATCAGCGCTGCTTGCGGTTTTCTGTTATACGAAAAAGCATGTGACGCGGCTGGAAGGCGCAGCATGTGTTCTCATATGGGTCGCTTATGTCGCTTATGCGATCATCCGTTAAATACCGGGACGCCATCAGGAAAAGGAGAAGTTTAAAATATGTGGGCAAGCTTGAATGATACAGAAGTGCAGGCGCTGCTTTGGATACAGGAGCATCTGCGGAATGATTTTCTGACTCCGGTCTTTCGCTTTATAACAAGATTCGGAGACGGCGGGATCTTTTGGATCGTGGTATGCCTGCTGTTGCTGCTGGCGTCGAAAACGCGCAGGGAAATCGGGATACCTGCGGCAATGTCACTGGCGCTCAATGCTCTGGTGACCAATGTGTTTTTGAAAAATATGATTGGCAGGATCCGGCCCTATGACTGGGTTACGAATTTGCAGATACTGACCGCTGAGCCCCATGATTTTTCCTTTCCCTCCGGGCATTCTGCGGCGTCCTTTTCGGTGGCGATGGCAATCTGTCTTTCCGGACATAAAAAGGCAGGAACGGCGGCGCTTGTGTTTGCGGCGCTGATCGCCGTGTCGAGGCTGTATCTGGGCGTGCATTATCCGACGGACGTACTGGGCGGGGCGCTGATCGGATGCCTGTCGGCGCTTATAATAAAGAAACTGTATCAGGGCAGACACAGGGAGTCTGCCGGAGAGTAGATCATAAGGCCGGGCGGATTCCTGACCTTGACAATAACATAAAAGAGGCGAAGAATATGAATCACATCGTGTCACAATTATTATTATACGGCGATATGCCGAAGGATTCCATTTTGATGGAATTATCCGGAATATACGAAGATTTTTATGCGGGGGATTACAGAAAGTCCGAACTTACAACCCGGATATTCCGGCAGATGAAGAGGATCCTGCAGGTATCTACGGATTATGGCTTCAACCAGAATCTATGGCATAACTATCTGACATTCCTCCTTATCACCGACGAGAATCCGTTCAGTATTACCTGTGAGAAAACGGGGGCGAAGGAAGGAAGCGTCAATTATTTTGCAAAGAATGATTTCCGGGCATTTCTCGCTCTTTTCCGGTTTGATTTTTCTGAACTGGAAAGGACTTTGCACATCGACTGTTTCAGCCGTATTTCGGACTATAAGGCGATCCATAAGCCGGAGCTGATGTACAATCGAAATGTCAGCGAGAAGGTGCAGGCGCTCAGCCGGAAGCTGGAGCAGGCCGGGGATGAAGAAGAATTCTTTGATCTGGTGACGGAGTTTTACCGCGCCTATGGAGTCGGAATGTTCGGACTTAATAAAGCGTTCCGCATCAGCGCTGTGGATGATACAAGAGTTCTGTTCCATCCGATCAACAATATGGAGCATGTCGTGCTGGACGACCTTGTGGGTTATGAGATCCAGAAGAAGAAGCTGATCGACAATACAAAGGCATTTGTGGAGGGGCGCAAGGCGAACAACGTGCTGCTCTTCGGCGACAGCGGAACCGGCAAGTCCACGAGTATCAAGGCGATCGTCAACGAATTTTATGACAGCGGTCTGCGCATGATCGAGATTTACAAGCATCAGTTCAAGGATCTTTCCAATGTGATCGCGCAGATCAAAAACCGCAATTATAAATTTATTATTTACATGGATGATCTTTCCTTTGAGGAGTTTGAGATTGAGTATAAATTCCTGAAAGCAGTGATCGAAGGCGGCGTGGAGACGAAGCCTGAAAATATCCTGATCTATGCGACGTCCAACCGCCGTCATCTGATCAAGGAGACATGGAATGACCGCGACGATATGGAAAATAAAAACGGCATTCACCGTTCGGATACAGTGGAAGAGAAGCTTTCCCTTGTCAATCGTTTTGGCGTTACGATCTGTTTCTCAAAGCCGAGTCAGAAAGAGTATTTTGGCATTGTGATCGAGCTCGCAAGAAGAGCGGGCATCACCCTTAGCGACGAGAAACTGAAGGCGGAGGCAAACAAATGGGAATTGAGCCACGGCGGTATTTCCGGAAGAACGGCGCAGCAGTTTGTCAATTATCTTTTGGGAGATGAAAAGAATCTATTGGGGGATGCAAAGAATCTGTCAAATTGACAGGAAAAAAGCCGTCCGGCGCATCGCACGCGACGGCAAAAAATAAGAGCTATCTGATCAAGTTTCAAATCAGATAGCTCTTTTAATGAATAATTAGAAGCTTCACTGTATAACCTCCTGTTCCACAGATTCAACTGGAATGATTATGGATCATGTCCTCCCATTGTAATCTCCTCCTTTACTACAGCTTATCTATAATAAACTCCTCGTGGAGATCGAATAAAGAAAAACTTAACATCCCATTGGTCTGTCCTCCTGTTTTCTTGTTGATAGTTGAATTATATATCATCATGTCCAACTTGTCAATAGAAAACTGAAAATAAATGGATAATTTTTACAATATTCGGAAAATAAAAAAATATTATTCAAAAAATCAAAAATAAAGATTGACAAAACGGTAGTTATGAGATATTATAAAGCTATCAAAAGCGATATCGAAAAACTAAGAAATCTAAGTAAAGGAGGTACGGGCCACCAAAAGTTTAAATATAGTTATTTATGAAGTCTTTCCACTAGATAAGTCGAGCATCTGGATCGGCAATGGGATCAGATATTTGAAGATTTGAGAAATCGCAGGACGTAAGAGCGTGGAAGATGGCAGTTACAACTGAATAAGGAAATAATTCATTTGTTCTTTAAGAAAAGAGGTTTTTTACCAATGGATTTTCAAAGCGAGATGTAGTCGCCGCATTTAAGATCAATCACTTAGATACGGCGACTACTTTATGTTGCCAGGCAGGCAAAAGGCTGCGGGCGACGGGCCTCTTTTAATGCAATCGATTCCAGAGTTTTAATGCGATATATAAAAGAACAGCATCATGAAAATGGCGGGGGTTGCACCCGCTTTTTTGCGCGATCCGGTTGAGGCGGTACTGCACGGTGTTTACATGCATATAGAGACGCCTGGCCGTTTTGGCGAGGGAACGGTCCTCGTCAAAATAAATGTTCAGTAACCGGATATCTTCTTTGGACAGTTCTTCTAATATTGCCTGTGAAAAATCTTTCCTGGTTTGTGAGGATAATTCAAGCAGAAGGCTTTCTAATCTCATGGAATCAAAAAGTGCAAATGGCTCGTTTGTATCTGTAATGCTGCGGAGTGCAAAAAGTGCAGAGCTATAGGATAGCTTTAAACGGAAAATATCACAGTCCTTTCCAACGGATATTTTTAATAATTCTTTGTGGGTGAGGGCAAACTCGCGGAAAACAGAAGGGGAGGTTTCGGATACGGTATTATCAATTAAAATGTTGTATTTGCCGGGATAGCTGAAATCGAAAAGATCGAAAGGGAGAGGCTCAAGGAATTGTGATACCTTCGACTGGAATACGGGAATCTTTGAAATGGTTGCCGGGGGATTCATTTCGATCAGGATTATTCGTTTGGGAGTGTGGACATTGATTTCAAATTCATCGAGACATGTGCGAAGAAGCTTTTTCTCTGAGAGATTGCCGGTGATCAGTGATTGGATGATGAAATGCCTTTTGTCCTGCAGATCAGGGATGTTCGGCGCTGTGTTCATAAATAGAACCTCCTAAATATTAAATTTTGTAAAGTACAATGTTTTTTATTCTAACAAAAGAAGGAGAAGATGTGCAAATGGATAGTTAAATATATTTACTGGATCATAATATGATCACCTGTGAAGGATACAGGATCGTCCATTTTCACAGGTGACCGTATTTTTACTTCAAGGACATGTTATAGATTATTTTCCTTATCATCCGTATGACTGACTTCGCGCTCCTGGCATTGGGAGAGATCGATCTGCGGCGGCTGGAAGGACTCCATGAGTTCATCCAAAAAGACGCCTATCGTCCCGGCAACCTCTCCGTCTGCTTCCTCGATCTTTCCCTGATCGGCAAGGGAGGCGACCGCCGGATCGACCGGCAGATTTGCTATCAGCGGGATATCGAAGGATTCTGCAACCTCGTCGATATGGCTCTCGCCGAAAATGTGATGCTCCTTACCGCAATCCGGACATTTGAAATAAGAAAGGTTTTCGATGATCCCGAGAACCGGGATATCCATAGCCTTTGCCATGTTGACTGCTTTACCAACGATCATGGACACGAGATCCTGCGGGGAGGTAACGATGACAATCCCATCTACGGGAATTGACTGGAATACAGTCAGAGGAACGTCTCCGGTTCCGGGCGGCATATCGATGAACATAACGTCGATGTCGTTCCAGATAACGTCCGTCCAGAACTGTTCTACAACGCCGCCGACGACCGGGCCTCTCCAAATCACCGGATCCGTGTCATTTTCAAGGAGGAGATTGACGGACATCACCGGGATTCCGCTGTCGGAACAGACCGGGTAAATGCCGAGGTTATCGCCCTGTGCTTTTTCCTTGATGCCAAATGCTTTTGGAATGGATGGTCCTGTGATATCTGCATCCAGAATAGCAGGATTCAGTCCCTTCTTCTTTGCGGCTGCCGCAAGCAGGGATGTCACCATCGATTTGCCGACGCCGCCCTTGCCGCTGACAACACCAATGACCTTACGGATGCAGCTGAGTTCATGTGGTTTTTTCATAAAATCCTGTGGATCCTGGCGCTCGCCGCAGCTGGCGCTGCAGGAACTACAGTCATGCGTACATTCTTCGCTCATTTGAAATACCTCCAGATATTGATTTGTGCTTATTCGCACAATACATAGTAAAATTAATTGTAATATTCTTTTCCCAAAGTGTCAAATTAAAAAAGATTCTTTGGCGGGCGGATCAGCTATTGAAAAAAACAGAAAAACGTTATAAAGTATTGTTTATGTTTTAAATAATAAAAAATAAGTATTAAGAGGAATTCAGAATGAAATATGTTGTAAAATTCGGCGGAAGCTCTCTGGCGGACGCCGACCAGTTTAAAAAAGCAGGAGATATCATCAGGGCGGATGAAAGCCGTGTCTATGTGGTGCCGTCTGCTCCGGGGAAAAGATTTTCTGATGATACCAAGGTGACAGATATGCTTCTGAAAGCGTATTCCCTGGCGTGCGAGGGCAGGGATGTTACGGAGCAGATTGCGGCGATCAGGCAGAGATATGATGAGATCATCGAGGGATTGGAGCTTGCAGATTTTAATCTTGACGCAGAGTTCGAGGAGATCACAAAGCAGCTGCAGACAGATCCGCTTCTCGATTATACCGCTTCCCGCGGAGAATATCTGAATGGAAAGCTTATGGCGGCATATCTGGGCTATGAGTTTATAGATGCGGATGAGGTCATCTTTTTCAACGAAGAGGGGAATCTGAACAGCTATAAGACGGAAAGAGTCATGAAAAAACGGCTTGCAGAGACGCCGAGAGCCGTTATTCCGGGGTTCTACGGACATGGGAAGGACGGGAATGTCCGGACATTTTCCCGCGGGGGATCGGATGTGACAGGCTCTATTGTTGCGCAGGCGTGTCAGGCCGACGTTTACGAGAACTGGACGGATGTATCCGGCTTTCTTGTTGCCGACCCGCGCATCGTGGATAACCCGGCGATGATCCGGTATATTACATACCGTGAGCTTCGCGAGCTTTCATACATGGGCGCGTCAGTGCTTCATGAGGATGCGATCTTTCCTGTGCGCCATTCCGGTATTCCGATCAATATCCGAAATACCAACCGCCCGCAGGACTGCGGGACATGGATCGTGGAAAGCACCGGACAGAAACCGGATTATGTAGTTACCGGTATTGCGGGGAAGAAGGATTTCTGTACGATCCTTGTCACGAAAGCGATGATGAACTCAGAGATCGGTTTCGGGCGCAAGGTGCTGCAGGCGTTTGAGGACAATGACATTTCCTTTGAGCATATGCCTTCCGGTATTGACACGATGACGGTGATCGTTCACAAGGATGAATTTCTTCATAAGGAGCAGAAGGTTATCTCAGCAATCCACCGCCTGGCGGAACCGGATGCGGTAGAGATCGAATCGGATCTGGCGCTGATCGCGGTTGTCGGACGCGGTATGCGCTCGGCGAGAGGAACTGCGGGGAGGCTGTTTACCGCGCTTGCAAAGGCGGATATCAATGTGCGTATGATCGACCAGGGATCTTCGGAGCTGAATATCATCATCGGTGTGGAAAACCGGGTTTTTGAGCGGGCGATCAAGGCGATCTATGAGGACTTTTGCGGGTCCGGTACATCTGCATAAGAACAAACGAAAATAAGAATGTGAAATCTCAAATCGGAGATTGTGGCGAACGGTTTTTGGATAATCAGAGAAGCCGTATTGAATGCTCTGGTACATCGGGATTATAGTATTCATACC
>CAZPXF010000044.1:0-14648 GCA_964590945.1 uncultured Lachnospiraceae bacterium
CCAAAGCACGAGACGGGATTCGAACCCGCGACCCTCGCCTTGGCAAGGCGATACTCCACCACTGAGCCACTCGTGCGCTTTCTGTTCCGGGGCTTTTGCCTCAGAACAAGAAATATAATACTATAATTTTTTGTGCTTGTCAACACTTTTTACCTTGGATTTCCAAGGAAGAAAAGCGCCAGCGTTCCCGGACCGGAATGGCTTCCGATCACCGAACCGACCGGATTGATCACAAAGTTATGTATTCCAAATCTTTTCTCTACCTGCTTTTTCACAAACTCGGCGTCCTCGATACAATCTCCGTGACTGATAAACACAATATCATTCTGAAAACCTTTCATCTGCTTTTCCATACGGTCTACCAGCGCGATCAGTGACTTCTTACGTCCGCGTACCTTACCAATATTGATCAGGTGTCCTTCGTCATCTACATGGAGGATCGGCTTGATATTGATCATCGTGCCAACGATCGCGGTTGCTTTCGATACACGTCCGCCGCGATGAAGATGGAAAAGGTCATTCACCGTAAAATTATGGCAGATGTGAAGGATATTTTCCCGAACCCAGTCCAAAACCTCATCCATACTCCTGCCTTCTTCCTTCAGCTTCACGGCATAGTAGAGAAGCAGGCCCTCTCCAGACGACGCACAGAGGGAATCCACAACCTCGATCCGTACCTCCGGATATTCCTCCATCACATCCTGCGCTGCAATCCTCATGCTATTGTATGTCCCGGAAAGTCCGGAAGAAAATGCAATATGAAGAATATCCTTTCCCTGCGCCGCTATCCTGCGGAACATAGCCGTTCCCTGCTCCGGCGTGATCTGGGAGGTCGTCGGCATTGCGCCATTTCTCACTTTTTCATAAAACTCTCCAGACGGAAGTCCGTTCAGATCTTCATAAATAACCTCATCCAATCTATATGTCAGAGATAGAACTTCGATATTATGGCTGTCAAAATAATCTTTTGACAGATCCACAGTGCTGTCTGTCGTGATTACATACTCACTCATGAAATCCCTCCTTTTTGATTGTTTAATCATAACATATTTATGGATGAAATCCAATTATTTTTACAATGCATTATCTTTTTGCAACATTCAGATAGCTGCGCCCGGGAATCGTTCTGTTGAAGATAATGCTCAGAATGACAAGGATTGTTCCGGCACAGAATCCCCATATCCCGAAAAATCCCGTCAGAACCAGAAGGATCATGCGCATGAATTTCAGCGCATAGCCGAGTTCAAAGTTCGGCTGCGTGTAATTGGCCACTGTCACAAACGCCATATAGAGCATTACCTCCTCGTTAAACCAGCCCGAGCTCACCGAGAATTCTCCCATAACGATACCGGCGATCACGCTGAGGGGCGTACTCAGCATACTCGGCGTATTGAGCGCCGCAAGGCGGAGTCCGTCGATCGCGATCTCAAGGATCAGAAATTGCAGGAGGATCGGCACATACACCATATCCCGCGCAACAATAAAATTCAAAAATCCCGGTATCCACTGCTGATTTTCCATCAGAAGCAGATAGATCGGCGTCAGAAAAACCGTGGTCAGCGTGATCAGGACGCGGGAGGTTTTCAGATACAATCCGGTCAACGCCGGGAAATAATAATCATTTGCCTCCTCGATCATGTCAAATACGGACGTCGGAAGGATCATGACCGACGGTGAATTATCCACGATCAGCGCAATCTTTCCTTCCAGGATACAGGCCGCCGCCGTATCCGGCCGCTCCGTAAATTTACATTTTGGAAATGGATTATACCACCGCTTTCCAAGGAGTTCATTTTCCAAAGTCTGCTGATGCATTTTGAGCGCGTCGATATCCATATTCTGAAGGCGTTCCATCAGGCTTTCGAGAAGCTCTGGCCGCACCCGGTCATCCAGATAGGCGAGCACCACATCGGAACGGGACGACCGCCCGATCTCCAGCATCTTCATGACAAGATGTGGATCGCGGATGCGGCGGCGTATAAGGGCTGTGTTAAATACGATCGTCTCAACAAAGCCGTCCCTTGATCCGCGCAGGGATTTATCCTTTTCCGGCTCCTCTGTGCTTCTTGCCGGATATGTCCGGCAGTCGATAGCAATGCAGGAATCATAGCCGTCAATGAACAGACAGGTCGCCCCGGACATCAGGTTTTTTATTACCTCGTCAAAATCCTGCAAAAGCTCTGTCTCCGCATAAGAAACCTGTGTTTTTATAAATGCATCTGCAGTTTCAGGCATTGCATCCTCCTGCACCGAGAAAAAACTGTCCATGATCTTGAGCATCGCCTCATCCTTCATAAGGCCATCTATAAAATAAAAGACAGACTCCTTCCCGCCAATAAGCAATTCTCTTTTGATAATATCGAAGCTCTCCCCGACAGAAAAAAGTCCATCCATATATCTCGTATTTTCCTTTTTAGAACTGACAATCCGATCCATAATCCGTCTCCTATCCGCACGTTTTCTATGCATTACCCGCGCCCTGCTTTGCATGCATGGCAGCTTATATTCGGGTTTAGCATATCCGGATTTGGTCAGATTATTCATGAGAAACTTCTATCCCAGTTCCTTCTCGATCCTCCGGAGCAGCTCCTGATTCTGCGCATCAAAGAGCAGGCTCTTATTATACTGATAGTACCGTTCGCACTCATATTCCTGCAAAAATTTTGTCGCATAAAAGCTGACATTAAGCTCTGTCACAAATACAACCATCTCCTGGCTGCTGCCAAATGCCGCCTCCATAAAGTCAAACACATGCTCCAGCATCTCTCCAGTACGCTCCCGGCGCTCTTCCAGTGCATCCGACTTCGCTCCAAACCACTCCCGTATCGTATCTGCGTCCTTCTTTTCCTGCATAGCCCTCACACACGCGTCCAGGTTCCGGATCGATCTCTGAAGGATCGTATCCTCCCTGCGGTCAAGCAGCTCCGCCTGACGCTTTCTCTCCCAATCGATGCGCATCCCCTCCGCCTCGCTTTCAAGCGCAGTCAGTCGGTCAGCCTCGCAAATCTCATCGGAAAGCACCCGTTTCAGGCATGTGAATACCTTTCCGGTCACAGCATCTTCCATATAAATATTGCGGAAACTCTCTCCGAGCCTCGAAAGCAGAAGCCCGATCACGCTCAGACGTTCGTCAAAGGAAGCGTGTCCGATCTTTTTTAACAAGACCTCCTGCGTCCGCCCAAGGAGGATTTCCTCGATCTGATAATCCGTCTGATATTTGTAATACAGCTCCAGGTAATTTGCAAAATCCTTTGCGATCTGCGGGAACTGGATATACTGCACCACGAGCTCGCGGTCGACCTCAAGTCCCAGCTCCTCATAGACCTTGATGATCTGGGATAAATCATCCCATCCGCGCGGCGTCGCGAAATGCTTCCCATCCACCGTCGTCTCGATCCTATAAAAATTCTGCTTCCGGTTATTCAAATAAGAAATAACCGCCGGATGCATGTCTGCCTCATAGGCATATTCCTTCCATGCATCAAAATCCGCTTCCACATCGATCCTTTTCACACGATCCAGCGTCACGATATCAAATTCGCGCACCGAACGGTTGTATTCCGGCGGATTGCCTGCCGCCACTATGATCCACCCCTCCGGGATCCTGTGATTCCCGAACGTCTTGCACTGCAGGAACTGCAGCATCGCCGGAGCCAAAGTCTCGGAAACGCAGTTGATCTCATCGATGAAAAGGATTCCCTCCGAAAGTCCGGTCATCTCCATCTTATCATAGATGGAGGCCACAATCTCGCTCATCGTATACTCTGTCACCGCGTATTTTTTCCCCGCGTATTCTTTATCAGAAATAAACGGAAGGCCGATGGCGCTCTGCCTTGTGTGATGTGTGATCGAATATGCCACAAGTCCGATCTCACATTCCCGCGAAATCTGCTCCATGATCTGTGTCTTGCCGATTCCGGGCGATCCCATGATCAGGATCGGCCTCTGACGCACCACCGGAATCCGGTAATTTCCAAGATCATCCTTCAATAAATAAGCCTCGATCGCACGCTTTACTTCTTCCTTCGCACGCTTAATATTCATAAGTTTGCCCCTTTTCCTGCATTAATTTCTATCATTTATCTAAAAACCGAACCTTACTCACCGCGCGATCATTTCCGTCACATCCGCACCAATCTCATCCGGATTCAGGATCAGCTTGATCGCCCAGGGCGGCACATCCAGATCGCGGTAATCCTCCTTCAGAAACACAAACGCCGTATCATAGACCGGCTTGCGTGCCGGAAAGCTTCCATAACCATCTGTAAAATAGATGAGTCCCCGCAGTTTTCCAAATGCCTTTTTGGCAAGCAGCTCCTCCACATAGGAAAAGGCCGGGCGGAAATCCGTTCCTCCAAGTCCCCGTATCTGGAAATGCTCCATATAATCCCGCAGCTCCCCGGCGCTTTTTATCACGTCGTCGGACTGTACCTTCTCATCACACTGGATGATATGGATCCGCATCTGCCTTGACAATCCCGCGCTGCTCGAAAGGATCGAATACGTCTCCTCCAAAAACTTCCGTATGAGCTCCCCTTTGCATGACATAGACGTATCGATGACGATCACAAAGTCTTCCACCTTGCGGACTTCCCGCGTCTCCAGCGGTTCAATGAGCGGCATATTGCCGTACATCTCCATCCCGTAATGATAGAAAATGTAATCAAAGGAATCCGGATCCACCTGCATCTCTTCCTTTAATATAGCAAACTTTTTCAGAAATTCCCGATAGTCGTAGCGTTCCCGGTTCTCCACCCGGATCAGTTCGCCAAGAGCTTGCGCATCCTCGGACGCCTCTTTGGAAATCGTTTCCATCTCTGTCTGCATTTTGTCTCTGGCGTTCTTCCAGCTGTTTTCGATCTCCTGCTTTCTCTGCGCTTTCCGGGCCCTTTCCCAATGCCTGTGGTCATCCACATGGAACTCATTTACAAGCTCCATATATCGTTGATCCGGCAGCTTCTGTGCTGCGAGCTTCTGATAAATCTTCTCCGCCGTGACGATCAAAAGCTCCTCCTTCAATTCCTTGTATACCTTGCGGCGGAATGCCTTAACCGGCTGATGGATGCAGGAATAATACATGTGATCCAGCACGTATTCCATAGCAATATCGCAGGCCAGATGCCAGTCGTCCGCATTCTCCGGCACGGGCTTCCACAGGTGGCTGAACAGGCAATGCAAAACCGTATGCAGATACACCCTGTTGACAAGCGTCCGTCCTTTCCGGTAAAGTCCGATCAACGCATCCGGATCATAATACAGTCCCTTGCCATCGGTTCCGACTGCAGTCATCCGTCGATCCGCCGTCGGAGTCAGACGGCTGAGCGCCGTATCCAGGAAACGCATCTGAAGATAAATCTCGCTCTGCGCATTTTTCAGGATCTCCCGGCAGATATTCTCTTTTTCCTCCAAAATCCGGTTCTCCTCATGTATCGGATTCATGCTTTGCATTGCTTTCCTCCTATAATACATATTTTTTTCTTTTTACAGGAAATTTCCGGTGCTGATAGTCCATCAAAAAGCTGTTCTTCTCCGGATTCTTTTTCTCCCCTGCAAGTGTCAGGAGCTTTCGCATCTCTTCCGCATTTTCAACAAAAGTATCTGCAAACCAGCGAAGCTTTTCTGTTCCGTCCGCTTTCAGCGCCTCTTCAGCCGCTTCCTCGAAATGCTCCCGGATATAATTCCGGTAGCGCTTCCCGGCGTCCTCCTGCATCCCGTCCGTATACTCCATTCTGGCAAGGGACATGCGAACCATAAAATCGGGAAATTCATTCGCCTCCGCAAAGGTAAAAAGGCGGTCGTACTCATTGACGTCGATCCGGCTTCCCCTGAGGCAATTCCGGTACTGGACGCCGCTTCCATGGGTATCCGTCACAATGATCCGCGCCGGCGTATTTTCCACCGCCTCCTCGAAAAATTCCGGAAACAGAAATTTTCCTTCCGCAATCCCGTGCTGGATCACCATCACCTCAAAACGGATATCGGACAGGAACTCCTTGAGACACGATTTCCCTTCGTCGAGAACCGTGATCTCCAATTCCCGGATCTTATGGCACCCGGTAAACGCCCCTGCCCCCACATCCTTGATCAGGCTGAAAAATACGAACCTCCGAAGGCTTCTGCACTGGTAAAATGCATAGCGCCCGATCCTTTGAAGCGGCTTTGGAAAATGGATCTCCTCCAGCCCCGCAAGGCCTGAGAAACCGTAAGCTGCGATCTCCGTCACCGGAAGCCCGTCGATCATTTCCGGCACATCCGCGATCGTGTCGCCGCCGATATATTTCAGAATTGTGATCCCTCCATCTTTATTCTGTTCATATTCGTAATCTGTATTCCGCATTCTTCGCACCCTTCCTGCCAGGCGGCGCCTGGCTCAGCTAAAAAAGGTTCTCCGGATCATTTTGCATACATGTCAGTTAAAGATCAAACAGCGACAACTGGTTCGACTGCGGCAGATCGCCAAACAGCCCCAGATCATTCATCAGCTCAATGACTGTCGTACTCGCCTTCGTTCTGGAACGGAAATCATCCCTTGACAGATACGGTCCGTCTTTGGCGGCGATCTCGATCGCCTCCGCCGCATTATCTCCAACTCCGTCGATGCTGTTAAACGGCGGAAGCAGCTTCCCGTCCTCGATCTGGAATTTCGTTGCCCTGGACTTATACAGATCGATCGGCAGAAATTCAAAGCCGCGGGCGTACATTTCCTCAACGATCTTCATATCCTTCATCGTATCTGCATCCTTCGGCGCCCAGTTTGCCTTGTTTTTCTTCAGATTCTGAAGGTTCATTTTCAGCTTGTCCTGCCCCTGGCACATGAGTTCATAGGAAAACGCCGACGCACGGATACTGAAATACGCCGCATAGTATGCCAGCGGATAATTGATCTTAAAATACGCGATCCGGTACGCCATCATGACGTACGCCGCCGCGTGAGCCTTCGGGAACATATATTTGATCTGCTTGCATGACCAGATATACCAGTCCGGTACGTGATGCTCCTTCATCACAGCCTCCCACTCCGGCTTCAGACCCTTTCCTTTACGCACGCTCTCCATGATCGTAAAGGAAAGCCCCTTTTCCACGCCCTGATTGATCAGGAAAGTCATGATATCGTCGCGGGTGCAGATGCACGAAGAGATCGTCGCCTTTCCTTCCTCGATCAGCGTCTGCGCATTGTTCAGCCAGACGTCCGTGCCGTGGGAGAGCCCGGAGATCCGGATCAGATCCGACAGTGTCTTCGGCTTTGTATCGCACACCATTTTGATAACAAAATCCGTTCCAAATTCCGGAACCCCAAGGCATCCCACAGGGCATCCGCCGATATCCTCCGGCGTGATCCCAAGAGCGCTTGTATCTGCAAATAAGGACATCACTCCCGGATCGTCCATCGGGATCGAAAGCGGATCAAATCCGGTCAGATCCTCCAGCATACGGATCATCGTCGGATCATCGTGGCCGAGAATATCCAGCTTCAGAAGATTGTGGTCGATGGAGTGATAATCAAAATGCGTCGTTACAATATCCGTTTTCATATCATTTGCCGGATGCTGCACCGGAGTAAAGGAGTTGATGTCCTCCCCTACCGGAAGCACGATGATGCCGCCCGGATGCTGTCCGGTGCTCCGCCGGATTCCCGTACATCCGCTTACCATACGGTCGATCTCGCAATTCCGCTTGCTCTGTCCCTTTTCCTCATAGTAGTTTTTCACATATCCATACGCCGTCTTATCCGCCAGCGTCGCGATCGTCCCGGCGCGGTAGGTCTGCCCGTCTCCGAAAATAACCTCGGTGTAGCGGTGCGCATTATTCTGATATTCGCCGGAAAAGTTCAGATCGATATCCGGCTCTTTATTTCCATAGAATCCAAGGAACGTCTCGAATGGAATGTCAAAGCCGTCCTTGATCATCTTTTCTCCGCAAACCGGACAATTTTTATCCGGCATGTCCCACCCGCATCCGCCTGCGTAGGCGCGAACCTCTTCGGAGTCAAAATCACTGTAAAAGCAATGCGGGCAGCGGTAATGGGGACTTAAAGGATTGACCTCCGTGATTCCCGCCATCGTCGCCACGAAGGAGGAACCGACAGACCCTCGCGAGCCCACCAGATATCCGTCCTCATTGGATTTCCACACAAGCTTCTGCGCGATGATATACATAACGGCAAACCCATTAGAGATGATGGAATTCAGCTCCCTCTCCAACCTCTCGGTTACAATCTCCGGAAGCTTCTCGCCGTACGTCGCATGTGCTTTCCGGTAGCAGATCTGGCGCAGGGTCTCGTCCGAATTTTCAATGACCGGCGGGCACTTATCCGGCCGCACCGGGGAGATCCGCTCGATCATGTCCGCAATCTTATTTGTATTTGTGATGACGATCTCCTCCGCCCTGGCGGAACCCAGATAGGAAAATTCCTCCAGCATCTCTTCTGTAGTCCGCAGATAGAGCGGCGGCTGCCTGTCCGCATCGGCAAAGCCTTTTCCTTTCATGATGATCCTCCGGTAGACCTCGTCCTCCGGATCGAGAAAATGCACGTCACATGTCCCGACGACCGGCTTATTGTGCGTCTCGCCAAGCGCAACGATCTTCCGGTTCAGATTGCGGATATCCTCCAGGGACTGGATCTTCGGGTGCTTATCGCTCTCGATCATAAATTCATTATTTCCAAGAGGCTGTATCTCAAGATAATCATAGAAATCCACGATCCTGGAAATATCCTCTTCTGACTTCTCCTCAAGAAGCGCCCGGTAAAGCTCCCCCGCCTCACACGCGCTGCCGACAATCAGGCCTTCCCTGTATTTATTCAACTCGCTCTTTGGTATCAGCGGTTTTCGTCCAAAATAATCCAGATGAGATTTGGAGATCAGCGTATACAGATTCACTCTCCCTGTATTATTTTTCGCAAGAATAATGACATGGAAGGAACGAAGCTTCCTGATCGCCTCCGGCGTCAGATTCCCAAACTGGTTCATGCCCCGCAGCGTTTTGATCCCTCTCTCCTTCAGCATCCCGATGAATTTCAAAAAAATCTCCGCAGTCGCCCCGGCGTCATCCACCGCACGGTGATGATTTTCAAGGGAGATACCCAGAGCTTTCGCAACTACATTCAGCTTGTATTTACTCAGATTTGGCATCAGGACTCTGGCAAGCGCCACCGTGTCCACATACGGAAACCGCTCTTCAATATCCTGATATCTGCAATTCTGTTCTATAAATCCAACGTCAAATCTGGCATTGTGCGCCACCAGAACGCTGCCCCGGCAGAACGCTAAAAATTCCGGCAGGATCACTTCGATCGTCGGCGCGCCCATCACCATATCGTCATTGATGGAAGTGAGCTTTTCAATTTCAAATGGTATCGGCCGCTCCGGATTGACAAACTTACTGAAATGATCGACGATCTCTCCGCCTGCAACCTTTACCGCGCCGATCTCAATGATCTTGTCGCTGACCGGGCTGAAACCGGTTGTCTCAATATCAAAAACCACATAGGAATCCTCAAGCGTCTGATTCCCGGCCCGCACCGCGATCTCTGTCAGATCGTCCACAAGATACCCTTCCACGCCGTAAATGATCTTGAACGGATCGTGGATCTTTTTCATCTCCTCCTTGTCCGCGTCCGGATGCTCCTTCTGATACGCCTTCTGCGCCGCCTTGTCCAGATCCTGTATGTAATGGTTGACGTCCGGAAACGCCTGCACAACACCGTGATCCGTGATCGCAATGGCCGGATGTCCCCAGTCTTTCGCTCTCTTTGCGATTGCTTTCGGCTCCGAAACGCCATCCATATCACTCATTTTCGTATGACAGTGAAGCTCCACCCGCTTTCTTACACTTGTATCTTTTCTCGTCGATGTAAAATCCGGGATTTTCTTAATCCCTTTTATGGAGCCCATCGTCAGCTCATGATCAAACCTGTCGAACATCGGACTGCCTTTGATCTTTACAAAAGAACCTTTTTTCAGCTCTCCAAGGATATCCGGCAGCTGCTCGTTAGCAATAAAAAGCTTGGTCACAATGGTGTCCGTAAAATCCGTCGCCGCAAAGGATACGATCGTCCTCTCATTTCGAATCTCCCTTGTATCAACCGAACGGATCTGTCCCCGGATTGCGATCTCTCCGATCTCTCCGATGATCTGCTCGATCGGCGTCGCATCGTCCTCAAAATCGCGGCCATAGATGATATCTCCCGACGGCCCGCCAAAGGTTCTTTCCAATCTCCTTCCGGCAAATTCCTCCTTTTTCTTCGGCGCTGCGCTCCCCGCCGTCTTTCCATGGGACGGATCCGATCCGGCGCCTGTATCCGCCGCTTCCCCGGCAATATGTGAGGTAACCTGATCCAGCACTGCGTTGATCTCCTGCTGAAGCTTTACCTTCTTCTCCTTCTTCAGCGTGGACATATCTTTCTTTTCATATATCACGCGGACCTCAACAGGCAAATGGCATCTCTCTGCGAAAATATATTGAACGAAAGCAATGATTTCTTCTTTTTTCCCCTGTGCTATGATAGAATCCGCCATCTCAAGGCACAGAATGCCGCCCTCCTCAAATGAGGCTTTCGCGTGTTCCAGCATATTCGCCCCGATCACACTGGTCTGGCGAAGCTCCGCGATCATACTGTCCAAATAGGAATTGTACAAATGTTCCGGCGTATACTGCCCGGACAGGAAGAAATTCTCGATGATCTGTACCTTTACCCTGCTTCTTCCGAAAAGCTGTTCCTTTATCAGCCTTTCCATCCGCCAGATCTGCCGCTTATCAATCAAATGTGTGCTGTTTATGTACACACGAAGACGGTCACGACTGGATGTCGTCGTGACCTTGCTAACTTCCGTATCTTCATACATATTCCGGACTTTATCCTCAGCCTTTAAAGTCGGGAATACATCAAAAAACAGCTTCGCCATTCTTATTCACTCCAATGTAAAAGCTCGTGCCTCAATGTTTCCAACAGTTCTTCTTCCTTAACCTTCCGGACGATCTCGCCCTTTTTGATCAGGAGACCTTCTCCAACGCCGCCTGCAATCCCGATATCCGCTTCCTTTGCTTCTCCCGGACCATTTACAACGCATCCCATAACGGCAACCTTGATATCGAGCGGGAATTCCGCCGCCATCGTCTCAACCTGATTAGCAAGACCGATCAGGTCGATGCGGGTTCGCCCGCACGTCGGGCAGGACACAACCTCGATGCCGCCCTTACGCAGTCCAAGCGTACGAAGGATCAGCTTCGCGGACTTGATCTCCTCTGCCGGATCGCCGGTCAGGGAAACGCGGATCGTATCGCCGATGCCCTCGTGTAAAATAATGCCGAGCCCGACGGAGGACTTGATATTTCCGGAATAAACCGTGCCGGATTCCGTAATCCCCACATGCAGCGGATACGGACATTCCTTCGCGATCAGCTCATGCGCCCGGACGCACATCATCACATCGGAGGATTTGATGCTGACGACCAGATTATCATAGCCCATCTCCTCGATCATACGCACCTTATCAAGAGCGCTCTCCACGAGCCCCTCCGCCGTCACGCCATGGTATTTCTCCACCAGTTCCTTTTCCAGGGAACCACTGTTCACGCCGATGCGGATCGGAACATTGTACTCCTTCGCCTTATCCACGACCGCCCGTACCCGCTCCCGGCTCCCGATATTCCCCGGATTGATGCGGATCTTGTCCGCTCCGTGCTCGATCGCCGCGATCGCAAGCTTATAATCAAAATGGATATCTGCGACAAGCGGAATATGGATCTGCTTCCTGATCTTTGCGAGCGCCTCCGCCGCCTCCTTTGTCGGAACCGTACAGCGTATGATCTCGCACCCCGCTCTCTCAAGCGCGAGGATCTGCTTCACTGTCCCTTCTATATCCTCTGTCTTTGTATTCGTCATAGACTGGATCGCGATCGGATAGCCGCCGCCGATCTTCTTATCTCCGATCCGGATTACCTTCGTATGATCACGATACATCTCTTTCTACCTTCATTTCCTCATAATCGCATCTATTCTCGGTGAAAATCCAAAGCATCCCCGCCGTCCGCTTCCGTCAGCGTAAGCTCATTGCCATCCACGCTGTAATCGTAGGACTTCTCCAGATCCTCCGTAAAAGCACGCACATCCTCTTCCGCCACTTCTTCCGGCTTCTCCCTGATCGCATCGGAAAGCTTCTCCTCGTTGATGGATAAAGTCACCATCTTGTTCTCGCGCTCCAGAACATACTTCATCGGGATCCGTACCTCACTGCCGTCAAACGCCTCCGCAGCTACAACGGTGAGACCCTCTTCCCCATCAAATGTAAACCTCCAGTCACTCTCTGCATAGATCCATGTTCCCTCCAGCGGATCGGAAACAAAGCCCTTACGCACAAAAAATGAGACAATCAGCACGATGACGACGACTGCTGCCACGGTAACGATTATAAATGCCTTACTTCTCTTCTCTTCATCATCCCTGAAAAAAATCATATAGCGCCTCCGCTTCTTTGATATCTAAATTATAGTAATTTTCATGCGGTCTGTCAACGGCGATGCTTTTCCGGAGATAGTCATTTTTTGCAGTCTCGTTTCAATCCTCGCGCAATAAAACACATACTTTCATATACTAAATCAGACGGAACACCTGCTCTACGCAATCCGCCATATTTAACTGCGCATTTTCTGTATTCATCGCCTCTTCCAATGTCGTAACACCGCGAATGATCGGGAAAAATGCATCGATCCCATGTTTGTTGCATTCTTTCGCATCTCTTGTGACGCTGCCCGAAAATGCGAATACTCGTTTCCCATATTTTTTCGCAAGCCTGGCAACACCTACCGGTACTTTCCCCATTGCTGTCTGGAAATCCAGACGTCCCTCGCCTGTAATAACACAGTCTGCTGTTTTTATTTCGTTTTCCAATCCGATCGCATTCAAGATCAGATCGATCCCCGGAATCAGTTCTGCATTAAGATATCCCAAAAAGGCAAATCCTATACCTCCGGCCGCTCCGGTTCCCGGAATTTCAGAATTGTCTGTTCCCAGATAATGAGCCGATCTTTCCGCATAGTTTTTCATTCCCGCTTCCGCGATCTCCATCCCTTCGCCTGTAAGGCCTTTTTGCGGGCCATAAACATAAGTTGCTCCTTTGGGTCCACATAATGGATTATTCACATCACAGGCAACCTGAAACCTGCATTCTTTCAAAATATCAGGCACATGGCTGTCATCCACGGAAACGATTTCAGCAAGGTTTCCTGCACCTGCCTCCACCGGAGAGCAATTTTCATCCAGAAAAGTATACCCTAACGCCTGAAGCATACCAACCCCGCCGTCATTCGTCGCGCTTCCTCCAATCCCGATGATGAAGTTCCGGCATCCCTGCCTGGTCGCATCGGTGATCATCTCACCCACGCCATAGGTAGTTGCTCTCATTGGGTCTTTGTCCTTTTCTAATGTAATGCCGGCCGCTGCAGCCATCTCAAGAACAGCTGTTTTTGTCTCCGGTAAAATACCATAACTGGCAAAAACAGGCTTCCTGAGCGGACCTGTCACCTGAACACTTCGCATATTTCCGCCAAAGCCTTCCACCAGTGCATCTGTAGTACCTTCTCCACCATCCGCCAACGGACGGACAATGACTTCTGCCTCCGGTTTCGCACGAAGAATCCCTTCCTTTGCCGCATACCCGGCCTGCATGGAAGTCATACTTCCTTTAAATGAATCAATGGCTACTACTACTTTCATGTCCAAATCTTCTCCCTTCTACTGCAAAATTGCTCCTGCCGCTTTCTCCCAAAGTAAACCTGCCGGAGGCTGTTATTGATTAATCACATGAACCGGCATTCATCTGTGAATGCTTTGATATTATCTGTTAATAGATTATCGGAAAAGGAACAAATTATCAAGACTTTCAGAATAAAATGATACCGGACACGTTTCAGCTTCATGTTCCAAATATCATCATTTTCAGTCAAAACGATGATATTCGGAACATTTTGACAAGTGTATCTTTTTTATTGCTATTATGAAAGCTATCACAATTATTGTACAGGAGAGGTGCGGAATATGTATTTCAATTCGAATCTGCGCAAGCTCAGAGAAGACCAGCATCTGACGCAGAAGGATCTGGCGGATATTCTAAAGGTCACACGCCCGACGATCGCCGGTTACGAGAATAAAAACCATCAGCCGGATTACGAGAAGCTTTTGCTTCTGTCCGACTATTTTCATATTTCCGTAGATGATCTTCTGCGCAGGGATCTGAACGCTCCTCACACCGGAGCCTACCTTCCGGTCTCCCATGAACAGGATCTGATGCATTTCGAGAAATGTTACTCGTATCTGTCGGAGTCCTCTGTCAGGACACTGTTCAACGTCATGGATGCACTTGTGAGAGCGGAATTGTATCAGAAAGAAAAGCGTTGAAAATTTTATAGATTCTATTGATTTTTGCTTTGGGATTGCATATAATAAAGATACAGATAGAGATATCTGCCAAGCGGTTAGATTGTCCAGTTAAAACAATCGTTTAAAAGCGGTTAGATTGTCCAACTAAAACAATCGTTTAAAAGCAGTGGGTGGTCAACCACCCGCTTTTTATTTTTTCAAAGGAGGTTTTATGAACTTGCCTCCAGATGCTGTAACTTCAAATTACTTGAAGAAAAATGCAATACATATC
>CAZPXF010000044.1:14748-18010 GCA_964590945.1 uncultured Lachnospiraceae bacterium
CTTGCCTCCAGATGCTGTAACTTCAAATTACTTGAAGAAAAATGCAATACATATCTTGTTTCAAATAATCTGCCACAATCCTGAAGCTGCCGCCAGGAAACTCCCGGCGGCAGCTTTCATATGTCCATATTATATCTGTCCTGTCATCCTATGCGGTGCGGGGTGTCCTGTCCATCCATTCCTCCAGAAAATCAAACAGCGCCTGCATCTCCTCTCTTGTACCGATCGTGATCCGCAGATACTGCTCGATCAGAGGATCGCTGAAATGCCGTACGAAAATATGATTCTCCTTGAGGGCAAGGAACAATTCGTTCATATCATATCCACGGTGTCTCGCGAAAATAAAATTCGCCTGCGAATCCCCGAACTCAAAGCCCAGCGCCCGCAGCTTCTCCTTTGCCCACTCCCTTGTCTCAACGATCTTCCTTGTCGTCTCCTGAAAATACTCCTCATCCTCGACCGCCGCGATCCCGCAGGAGATCGACGCCTGATTCATCGTATAAGAGTTGAAGGAGTACTTGACATCATTCAGATACCTGATAAGCTTCGCATCGCCCATTGCATAGCCGATCCGCATACCCGCCATGGAACGCGACTTGGAAAATGTCTGTACCACGAGGAGATTATCGTATTTGCCGATCAACTCCTTCGCCGACCTGCCGGCAAAATCAATATATGCTTCATCAACAATAACAACGACATCCCGGTTGTGGGAAATCATGTCCTCCACAAAATCCAGCTCTTCATAGAGCGCTGTCGGCGCATTCGGATTTGGAAAGATCACTCCCCCATTTTCCTTATAATAATCTTCCTTTCGGATCCGGAAATTCTCATCCAGCTCCGGCGTCTCATACGGGATTCGGTACAGCTCCGCCCATACCTTGTAAAATGAATATGTAATATTGGGAAACAGGATCGGTTTATCTGAATTGAAAAATGTCAGAAAACACATGGAGATGACATCGTCAGATCCAACCCCGACAAACACCTGGTCGTCGCCAAGCTCATATCTTCTGGCAAGCGCTGATACAAGTCCCTTCACTGTCGGATCCGGATACAGCCTCATCCGGTTCACATCCATCTTACGCACCGCCTCTGTAACCTTCGGCGACGGCGGATACGGATTCTCGTTCGTATTCAGCTTGATCACCTTATATTGCGGCTGTTCCCCGGGTACATACGGAACAACCTTTCTGATATTCTCCTCAAATGCTTTCATCTATAAGCCTCTATTCTTCTATCATTGTGACATTACCCTTCTCAACCAAAAACGCCGGCTGATAGGAAAGCTTCGCCTGCCGAAGTCCGTCAGCCCCGGCATCCTCCTCGCGGTTGATATACCGGTATCCGCTGCATTCGTGCTCCACAAACTGCTGATTGATCATCGTATATGCTCCCTGCACGTCCGAAAATGCTTTCTCAATATGCACGACAAACATATCCTCCGTCAATTCTTCACCAATCGTAAATGCAACAATCTCTCCATTTACACGAAGAATGCCTCCCTTCAAATGAAGCTCTTCAAAAAGGCGCAGGGAATTCAGTGTCACGCACATCTCAGAATTCTTCTCCATATCCTCCTCGCAGCCATTGGTATTTCTCCATTTTAAAGCCATCTGGAAACACTCTTCCAAATTGTCTGCAGACATTGTCTCATACGCCCAGTCCTCATTCACCGCCTTGAACTTATTGATGTGATTTCGCTTACTGTGAAGCTTTTTGCCGGAAAGTGAGATCAATTTCTCGCTCTCATATACATAATCCGCATCATCGCGGACATATTCAATCTCGAACTGCCCCGGATACCATTTCTCCAATTTCTCAAACTGATCCGGCGTTATGCAGTACATATGGAACGGCAGATTGCACATCTGAAAATACTCCAGCATATAATCCAGCGCTTCCTTCACATTCTCATCGGAACCAACCGGCCAGGTGATCGAATACGGATCTCCATCCGTCTCGAAAATAATCGTATTGCACACCTCGGCGAACTTGACCTTATAGTGCCTGGACCAGAGATATACATTCAGAAATGTTCTCTCACAGCTCATACTTGGATATTTCCGGAAATATCCTTCCAAAAGCTCTTGATCCTCCAGTTCAGGCCGCTTAAACTGTATGTCATCCATTCTATCTTATTTCCCTCTTTCATAAATGAATCTGAATCCGTGATACACAAAGATCGCTATGAACTTCGCACTTTCGCGATCACCAGTATCATACATTATAGCAAAGAGTTGGACGAGAAGCAAGGTTCATGATAAAATGGATCCATGAGCAGAATTCTTAATTATACGGTAACTGAATATAACATTCAAAAAAACATTCATGCTTTCCTGAAAGCTCTGGGATATTCCCATCCTGTCATCGTTCATCTGAAACAGACAGAGAATGGTATCCTGAAAAACGGCGTCCGGGCAAGAACCTCCGACCGCCTTATGACCGGTGATACGATCACAGTGACGATGAACGAAAGGGAAACTTCGTCCGAAATCCTTCCGGTACCCCTTCCGTTCCCTGTCATCTATGAAGATGAGGATCTGATCATTGTGAACAAGCCCTCCGACATGCCGATCCATCCTTCCCAGGGAAATCATGAAAACACACTGGCAAACGCAGCCGCATGGTATTTTCAGGAGAGGGAAATCCCCTTTACCTACCGCTGCATCAACCGGTTGGATCGCGACACGACCGGACTTGTCATTCTGGCTAAAAATATGTACGCAGGTTCCCGTCTTGGACTCATGGTAAAAAACCGCGAGATCCACAGGCAGTATCTGGCCGTCGCCGAAGGACTTGTGCCGGATTCCGGTATCATCGATGCACCGATCGGGCGCGTGGACGGCTCCACCATCGAGCGTGAAGTAAACTATGAAACCGGAGAGCGGGCAGTGACGCATTACCAGCGTCTGGCCTACAGAGACATTCCGTCCTTTTTGTATATAGACGGCCAGTCCGCGCTGTCCGCCTCCAATGAACATACAGCTTTCCATGGCGTCCCGGGAAAAGGAAAAGGATTCTCCCTCGTCTCCTTGAAGCTGGAAACCGGAAGAACCCATCAGATCCGGGTCCATATGAAGCACATCGGCCATCCGCTTCCGGGAGATTTCATCTATAACCCGGACTACACTTATATCAAACGTCAGGCGCTGCACTCATGGCAGCTTACGTTTGTACATCCGGTAACCGGACAGTACATGCATTTTACTGCACCGATACCGGAAGATATGCTGGCCTTTGGATTACATCAGGTGCCGGA
>CAZPXF010000045.1:0-17826 GCA_964590945.1 uncultured Lachnospiraceae bacterium
ATTGAGAAATTTCAGAAAAGGGGTTGACGCTGAAAAAAATTGAGAGTATAATCGAAAAAAATTGAAGATGACCATTGAAACCGACGATCCGGAAGTAAAAGTGAATCGTGCACTTACAGAGAGCGGGGAGGCTGAGAACCCGCAGAACGCAGCTCACATAAATGGCCCGGTGAGGGCACAGATCAAAGCGTGGAGATATCCCGTGAGTATTCTGTGACGTGAAGGCATACGTTAGTTGCACAAGATATGATAGTATCTGTTGAGTGTGTGGATTTTTTCCATGAATCAAGGTGGCACCGCGGAATAGTCTTATGTTTATCCGTCCTTGATAATAGTATTATACTGTTATCAGGGACTTTTTTTGATACAGGAAGGTTTTCCCGAGATCATAAAACGCTCCGTGAAGAAGCTTTTGACTGGGCGGACTAAGACAGGTAGATATGGTCGAAATGAATTTCAACAGGAAAAGGAGATTTAGGTTATGAAAAAGAAAGCATTGAGTATCTTATTAACACTGGCTATGGCAGCAGCTGTTTTTACAGGCTGCGGCAGCAGCGATTCCTCTGAGGGCAGCGCGGATGAGAGCGCGGTATCCAGTACGGCGGATAGCACAGCAGACAGCGCGGCGGATGCGGATTCCAAAATCGGTATTGTCACGATGGTTGAGAACGGGGCGTTCACAGACATGAGAGACGGGATTATCGAGGAGCTTGAGGCAAACGGCTATGCGGAGGATCAGATCGAGTATCAGTGTGCACAGGGAGACGCTGGCGCTCTTTCTACCATCGTAAGCAACATGACAGACGGAACATATGATGCGGTATTTACGATCGCAACACCTCCGACCCAGGCGTTTGTCAATGCGGAGAGCGACACGCCGGTATTTTTCTGTGCAGTATCCGCCCCGGTGGCAGCAGGCGTCCTGTCTGATATGGAAGCGCCGGATATGAATGCGACAGGAACCTCCAATGCGATCCCGGTTTCTGAGATCCTTGACCTTGCACAGGCAACGACTCCTGTAGAGAAATACGGTCTGATCTACAGCGGAAATGAGGACAATGCGACAAATACGATCGAACAGTGCAAGGAGTATCTGGACAGCCAGAATATTGCGTACACGGTTGCAACGGCTGCAAGCTCCAGCGACGTTGAGACGGCAACAAATGCATTGCTCGCAGATGGCGCGCAGGCTATCTTCGTACCAAATGATTCGATTATCCAGGACGGCGTAGATGCGCTCGTTAGTATTTGCAATGAGAATAAGATCCCGACATACTGCTCATCTGCAACAACCGTAGCTTCCGGATGCTTTGCAACGCTTGCGATCGATGATAAGGGAATCGGAGCTAAGACGGTAGATATTGCGCTTGAATATCTGAAGGATGGAAAATCTGTTGAAGAGATTCCTGCACAGATCATCGGAATCGATTACTGCTCCGTAAGCCAGTCTGCAATGGATGCGCTTGAACTTACAAAGGATGATGTAAAGACAGAGTACGAGCTGAATGTTCTTGAGTAGAAATTCAGACAGGATATAACATCTGATCTTAGAAGGATTAAGAAGACATTTTTAGAAGGATTGAGAAGACGATGATTGAATTACAATACTATATAACAAATATTCCGGACTGTCTGATCTACGGACTTCTGGCAATGGGAATTTATATTTCTCTGAGAATTCTGAATATTCCCGATCTGACGACAGAGGGGAGCTTCGGGTTCGGCGTTGTCGTGTCCGCACTTACTGCAATTTCAGGTCATCCGTTTCTGGCGCTGCTTGCCGGCATCGCGGCAGGGGCGGCTGCGGGTTTGATCACGGGACTTTTGCAGACGAAGCTTGGCGTGCACGAGGTTCTTGCCGGAGTCATCACGATGAGCGGCCTTTATTCCACCAACCTTGTGCTCTTTTCCATGACGGAAAAGGGAGCGACGACGAATCTGAGCTATGATAAAAGCACTGTTTTTGAAATGGTAAAAGGAATCCTCGGCATTCGCGGACAGTTCAACACAAGTATTGTAAAATCAATCATCAGTCTGATCATTGTTGCGATAGTTCTGATCCTTGTGATCTGGTTTTTCAAAACGCAGGTCGGCCTGCACATCCGCGCCACGGGAGATAATCCGGATATGGTGGAGGCTTCCTCGATCAACGTGGACAGGATGAAGATACTTGCTCTGATGCTTGCAAATGCGCTGATCGGGCTTTCCGGAGCGCTGGCTTCCCAAAGCCTTGGGTATTCCGATATCAATACGGCCAACGGGACGCTGATCTATGGCCTGGCGGCGGTGATCATCGGAGAGGCAGTTCTTGGGAAACGTGGTCCGACGGTCGGATTGATTTCCGCAGTGGCAGGATCTGTTATCTACAAGCTGATCGTAGCGTTTGTTATCCGCAACAACATATTTGGCGATAAGAGCGCCAACCTGATGAAATTTACCTGCGCGCTGATCGTCGCGATCACTCTGGCGGTTCCGGCGGTGAAGAAATACATTGCAGAGCAGAAGCTCAGAAAGGCGGCCAGGGGATGTTAGAGATCAAAAATATCACAAAAGCATTTGAAAAAGGAACTGTGAATGAGCATGTGGCGATCAGAGATCTGAGCCTCACGCTTCAGGATGGTGAGTTTCTCACGATCGTAGGCTCAAACGGAGCAGGGAAGAGCACCCTTTTCAACGCAATTTGCGGCGGATTTCTTGTAGATTCCGGGCGCATTTGTATGGACGGAGCGGATATCACATTTCAGACGGCGCATCAGCGTGCCAGAAAGATCGGGCGCGTTTTTCAGGATCCTATGAAGGGGACGGCGCCGAATATGACGATTGAGGAGAACCTCGCGCTTGCTTACACGAGATCAGGAAATCACGAGAACCCTTTTGCCAGGGCGCTCAATAAGAAGACGGTTGAATTTTTCAGGGAAAATCTTTCGAGATATCATATGGGCATCGAGGATCGAATGAAGACAAAGATCGGTCTTTTGTCCGGCGGGCAGAGACAGGTGGTGACGCTGCTCATGTGTACGCTCTCTGTTCCACGGCTTCTTCTATTGGATGAGCATACTGCCGCGCTTGACCCGGCGACGGCCGAAAAAGTAATGGAGATCACGAAATCCATTGTCGAGGAAAATAAGATCACGACCATGATGATCACACACAATCTGAATCAGTCGCTGACGACCGGGACAAGGACGATCATGATGGATTCCGGGGAAATCATACTGGACATTTCCGGCGAAGAGCGGGATAATATGACTATGAATGATATGATCAATATGTATTCGATGAAGAAACAGAAGGAATTTGACAATGACAGGATCCTTCTTTCAAGCAGGTAAATTCCGGGAGGGTGTCAGTCTATGAAACTGGAGAATTATGAAATGCATCTGCCGAACTATTCGATCGGGACGGATGTATATGGACAGATGAAGGAAATCTGTTCCCCATATGGAAATAAGGTGCTGATCGTCAGCGGACATAAGTCCTATGAGGCGGCGGCGCCCAGGCTTTTAAAGGCCACTGAGGATAGTGGCTTTTTTGTAATTGGACATGAGTATTATGGAGAGGACTGCACGTATTCGGCGGTTGAGAGGATCCGGGCGCTGGATGCTTACCGGGAGGCGGACATGGTCTTTGCGGTGGGAGGCGGCAAATGTATCGATACGTGCAAATGCCTTTGTATTGAAGATAAGAAGCCGGTTTTCACGTTTCCGACGATCGCGTCCAACTGTGCGGGGTGTACCTCTGTATCCATCATGTATACGGACGAAGGGATATTTTTAAAGCCTCACTTTTTCACAGAACCGCCGAAGCATACATTTATCGATCTGGAGATTCTGGCGGCGGCTCCGGCCCGTTACCTTTGGGCGGGGATCGGCGACACCTATGCGAAATATTACGAAGCGGACATCTCTTCAAGGAACGAGGATCTGCCGCATTTTACGGCGCTTGGGGTTGCGGTCAGCAGGATGTGTCTGGATCCGCTGGTAAAATACGGGGCGAAAGCATACGAAGACAATAAGAAGGGAAACTGCTCCGAGGCATTTGAACAGGTTGTTCTGGCGATCGTGATCACAACAGGGATCGCATCGATTTTCCTCACAAGGGATTTCACGCCGGATTACAACAGCGGTCTTGCGCACGCCATTTTCTATGCGCTGACGAATTATCCGGTGATCGAGGAGAAGCATCTGCACGGGGAAGTGGTAGCGTTCGGTGTTCTGTATGCGCTTCTTGTGGATGGTCAGGAGGAGGAATTTCAGAAGATCTATCATCTGAACCGGCAGCTTGGACTTCCGGTTCGCCTGGCGGATATAGATATCAGCAGGGAGGAGTTTGAGGAAACGATCACAAGAATCCCCGAGAGATCGGATGTGCAGCATTATCCGTACCGTGTGACAGAACGGATGCTGCTGGATGCGATGGAAAGACTGGAAGGATGAATACGCAGCTGATAGAGAAGCTTCAGCAGATTTCCCCGGAGGAGCAGGCTTATCTTGACGGGGAAGCGGAAGTAAAAAGGAATATTTACACAAGTAAAAAGAGATTTGAGATCGACCGGAACCGTTTTCTGGAGGAAGGGCGTCTGATCACAGTACGTCCGCACAGCCGTTTCGTGGAATTTCCTGAGCATCAGCATGATTATATCGAGATCATGTATGTGTGTCAGGGGACGCTGACGCATGATATCGACGGGAAGGAGCTTGTCATGCAAAAGGGGGATATGATCCTTCTGAATCAGGCGGTGAAGCACCGCGTCAGGAAAGCGGGGTATCAGGATATCGGGATCAATTTTATCGCCCAGCCGGAATTTTTCAATATTCCGCTTGGGATGCTCCGTGAAAATAACGTGCTCGCGGAGTTCCTTGTGAATACGCTCAGGCAGAATAATCAGATCTCACATTACCTGTTGTTTCATTTGGACGGCGATCCGGCAATCGAGAATCTGATGGAAAATATGATCAGTGAAATGCTTTATGGAGAGTACGGGGCGAATGAGGAGAGTATTCTCCAGTATTCGATGGGACTTGTATTTTTGCACCTGCTGAAAAGGATGGACCGGCTGACGGACAGTTCATCCCAAAGCTATAAAGATGTCGTTGTGCACGCGACGCTGAGCTATATCGATCATAACTATAAAGATGCAAATCTGACGAAGATCGCGGCGGACTTCCACCAGTCCTTGTCGACGGTGAGCAAGACGATCAAAAAGAGCACCGGATTTACCTTTCAGGAGCTGCTTCAGAGAAAACGGTTCCAAAAGGCGGTCATGCTTCTTATGGATACGGAGCTTCCGGTGGAGGAGATTGTTGTTGCGGTCGGGTATGAGAACCAGAGCTATTTCTACCGGCAGTTCAAGAGCCGGTATGGAATGACGCCGAGGAAGTACCGGCTGGAGCATAAGGGAGACCGAACGATACGGCTGTAGCAAAGGGACTTTGAATGAATCGGCTGTAAAGGCCTGCCGCAATGACGGCATGGAAAATCAGGACAGTTTTTTTAAAAATGAGAACCTACATTTTGCGGGTTCTTTTTTTTATTATTATAGATAGATACAGACGATTGTATTCCGTTTATCAGAAGGAGGTTTTAAGATGAATCGGCAGTATTATCTTGCGGTTGATATTGGCGCGTCAAGCGGACGGCATATGCTTTCTCATACAGAGGATGGGAAAATGATCCTGGAAGAGATATACCGCTTTGAAAACGGTATGAAGATGAAGGATGGACATCTTTGCTGGGATATTCCGGGATTGTTTGCACACATTTTAACCGGTCTTGCGAAGTGTAAGGAATCTGGAAAGCTTCCGGTCAGCATGGCGATCGATACATGGGGAGTGGATTATGTGCTGCTGGATGCGGACGGGGAAGTGATTGGCGAGACATACGGATATCGTGACTGGCGGACAGATGGAATGGACGACAAGGTGAGCGAGGTGATCTCACCGGAGGAGCTTTATGCGAGAACAGGGATCCAGAAGCAGATGTTCAATACGATCTATCAGTTGATGGCGGTGAAGGAGCAGGAGCCGGAAAATATGGAAAAGGCGGACTGTCTTATGTTTGTGCCGGACTATTTCAACTATCTGCTGACAGGCGTAAAAAGGACAGAGTATACGGAGGCGACGACCGGACAGCTTGTGAACGCCGAAACCGGGGACTGGGACTGGGAGCTTATCGATATGCTCGGATTGAAAAAATCAATCTTCGGGCCGATCACGATGCCGGGCACAACGGTTGGAAATCTGAAGGCGGAGATCGAGAAGAAGGTCGGATTTAATCTGGAGGTGATCCAGGCGGCTGCGCATGATACCGGGTCTGCAGTTATGTCTGTGCCGGCGAAGGATCCGGATTTCCTGTATATCAGTTCCGGCACATGGTCCTTGATGGGAGTTGAGCAGCGTAAGCCGGATTGCTCCGAGAAGGCGAGGAAGGCCAATCTGACAAATGAGGGCGGATATGAGAAGCGATACCGTTTCTTAAAAAACATTATGGGACTTTGGATGATCCAGTCTGCCCGGCACGAGTGGAACGACCGGTACTCGTTCGGCGAGCTGTGCGAGATGGCGGAAGCGTGTACGGAATTCCCGTCAAGGGTGGATGTGAATGATGAATCCTTTCTGGCGCCGGACAGTATGCTTCAGGCGATCCGGGAATACTGCGCCAGAAGCGGACAGCCGATCCCGGAGGAGCCGGGCGAATTTGCGGCGGTTATCTACCAGAGCCTTGCGGACTGCTACGGACGGACGGTACGGGAGATCGAAGAGATCACCGGAAGGACCTATCATTCCATCAATATCGTTGGAGGCGGCGCAAATGCGGAGTATCTCAACCGTCTGACAGCGAAAGCAACCGGGAAGACGGTGTACAGCGGGCCGACGGAGGCGACGGCGATCGGGAATATTACGGCTCAGATGATAAAAAATGGAGAATTTGAAAGTCTGGAAGAGGCAAGATCAGTGATCTTTGACTCCTTTGAGATTAAATGCTTTGAATAGTCAGGAGGAAATGAAAATGGACAGTAAACAGAGATATGAGTATGCCAGGGAAATGTATGCAGGCATCGGGGTCGACGCGGACGCCGCCCTTGAGACACTGAAAAATATATCCGTCTCCATGCATTGCTGGCAGGGCGACGATGTGGTTGGATTTGACGGCGGCGGAGCTTTGAGCGGCGGCATTCAGACAACGGGAAATTATCCGGGGAGAGCGCGGACGCCGGAGGAGCTGATGCAGGATATCGACAAGGTATTAAGCTTTGTCCCGGGCAGACACAAATTGAATCTTCACGCGAACTATGCAATTTTTGAAGAGGGAGAGCATGTGGACCGTGACGCGATCGAGCCGAAACATTTTGCCAAATGGGTGGAATTCGCAAAGGAACGCGGGATGGGACTGGACTTCAATCCGACGATGTTTTCCCATCCGATGGTAAAGGACAATCTGACCTTATCTCATCCGGATAAAGAGGTGAGAGATTTCTGGATCCGCCATTGCAAGGCGTGTATCCGGATTTCGGAGTATTTTGCAGAGGAGCTTGGATGCGAGTGCGTCATGAACATCTGGATTCCGGACGGCTACAAGGATATTCCGGCGGACAGGCTTGCGCCGCGGGCGCGCTTCAAGGATTCCCTGGATCAGATCCTTGCTGTTGATTATGACAAAGAGAAGGTGCTTGTTTGTCTGGAATCCAAGGTGTTTGGGATCGGAATGGAGTCCTACACGGTAGGTTCCTCTGAGTTCACGGTGAATTATGCGGCGAAAAATGGTATTCTTCCGCTGATGGATAATGGCCATTACCATCCGACGGAGGTTGTCTCCGATAAGATTTCTTCCATGCTGTTGTTCTTTGACAAGATCGCTCTCCATGTGACCCGCCCGGTGCGCTGGGATTCCGATCACGTAGTATTGTTTGACGATGAGACAAAGGAGATAGCAAAAGAAATCGTAAGAAACGATGCGATCGACCGCGTGAAGGTTGGACTGGATTTCTTTGATGCAAGCATCAACCGCATTTCCGGATGGACAGTTGGAATGCGCAATTATCAGAAAGCGCTCCTGTATGCGCTGCTGAGTCCGAACAGGAAGCTGGCAAAGCTTCAGGAGGAAGGACGTCTGACGGAAGTGATGATGCTTCAGGAGGAAGTAAAGACCTATCCATTTGGCGCCGTGTGGGATTATTTCTGCGAGAGCAATGGAGTTCCGGTCAGAGAAGCGTGGTACAAAGAGGTTGAGGAGTATGAGAAAACGGTGCTTGCATGCCGCGTGTAAATATGCGTAAACAGGGACAGATGCGGCAGACGGAGCAATTATAGACAGGAGGATTTACAGATATGAAGGTAACAGATGCAGGATTTGTAAAAGGATTCGCGAAAATGTGTCAGGACGGTTTTGTCCAGGGCTGGCATGAGAGAAACGGAGGAAATTTATCTTACCGTATTAAAGAAGAGGAGATTGCGGAGGTCAAAGAGCTCCTCGATACGACGGGCGAGTGGAAGGAAATCGGGACGAGCGTTCCGGAGCTTGCAAATGAATATTTCCTGGTGACGGGTTCCGGAAAATATTTTGGAAACGTACAGGCGGATCCGGAGAACAATATTGCGATCATCCTTGTAGACGGAACAGGAGAGAAATACCAGATCCAGTGGGGGCTTGAAAGCGGTGGAAGACCGACGAGCGAGCTTCCGGCCCATCTGATGAATCATGAGGTCAAGAAGCTGGCAACAGGCGGAAAGCACAGAGTGATCTACCATGCGCATACGCCGAATGTGATCGCTCTTACATTTATCCTTCCGCTTACGACGGAGGCATTTACAAGAGAGCTTTGGGAAATGATGACAGAGTGTCCGGTTATTTTCCCGGATGGGATCGGCGTTGTGGAATGGATGGTTCCCGGAGGAAGAGATATCGCAGTTGCCACAAGCAAGCTGATGAAAGAGTATGACGCGGCGATCTGGGCGCATCATGGGATCTTCTGCTCCGGCGAGGATTTCGACCTGACCTTCGGCCTGATGCATACGATCGAAAAGGCAGCGGAGATCTATATCAAGGTTCGCTCGGTTGTCCCGGAAAAGCGTCAGACGATCCAGCCGCAGGATTTCCGCGATCTTGCAGTGGAATTCGGTGTGACTCTTCCGGAAAAATATTTATATGAAAGATAAATAACAGGCTAATCCGGCTTTTCTAAAACGGGTTTGCGGACGGCGGAAGGTGTACATCCGTACATCTCCTTAAAGGAGCGGTTAAAGAGCTTCTGGTTCGCAAATCCGTTTTTTGCCATAATATCGGCGATCGGCTCATCTGTGTTGATCAGGTCCTGATAGACGTGTGTCAGCCGGACTTCGTTCAGGTAATTGAAAAAAGAAAGCCCCATATTTTTCTTAAAAAAGCGGCAGAAATATTCTTTACCCAGGCCAAGCTGTTCTGAGACGTCCGACAGCGTGAGCGGTTCACGGAAATTTTCCTGTACATAAGTGATAATCTGGCGAAGTCTTTTTTGGGCAAGGGCGTCGCTTGCGGTAAGCAGAGGCGCGGTGTTCGTCGCAAAGTGCCGGATCAGGTGCGCAAGAGCCTGAAGGATGATCCCGTTGGCCTCCAGCTGGAACGCAACCGCATCTTCGATATAGATACGGGTCAGATCCTCCAATAGCTGGCAGATTCTGCGATAGTGTGGAAAATCCGCATCGGAAATCTCTTCGGGAATGCAATGGATATGATACAGCTCGATTTCCGGCATGTACTGCTGCATTTGCTTTTTTGATATATGGATGCAGAGAAACATACCCGGCGTATGATGGGAAAAGGAGCTGTGTACCTCATATGCGTCGATCGCTATAAGATTCTTGCGCGGCAGCTTGTATTTTTTCCCTTCTATATTTATATCGGTCTCGCCGTTTAACGGGTAGAGAAGCTCCAGCTCCTCGTGCCAGTGGAGAGGGTGATAGCCGCCCGGAACTGTATGATAGGAAAGCGTGATGCCGGACGGCCCGATTTCTTTTATTGTTTCATAGAATGCGTTGCTCATAGGGAATTCCTTTCAATTTCGTTGTCATGCATATTTTATATGGAAGGATATCCATGGCGATCCGTCCGTTTATCGCGATGAAAAGGGGAGCTTTTGGTACAGCTTCCGGAGCGTCTCAGTGAAAAGCGTCAAATACCGCAGCACCGGCTCGGTAACCAGGGCAAATACGACAAAAAGCATAATGCATTTTGTGGACATTCCGGTGATCGCGAACAGATCCGGCAGGAGGATGCTGCACGACAAAAGCCCGATAATGCAGACGATCCATACAAGGATGCGGACAATATTGAGCGGCTGGCAGATCTTATACAGGATCATAAATCCAACGATAGCAAGAAGCATAGTTGCCGCGGTGGAGATATCCACCGGATCTACGCCGAAGGTTTGTCCAAATACGACCAGGGCGCCGACTACAAGGACATCTGTGATCCCGGCAGGCAGGGCCTTTAAGAGAACATTGGTCATAAATCGCCCCTGAATGATCTCCTTATTCGGCTGCAGCGACAGGAAGAACGCCGGGATGCCGATCGTGAACATACTGATCAGCGATACCTGCGATGGCTCCAATGGGTAAGTGATCATAAACGCCACGGAGAACAGGGACAACAGGAAGGAAAAAATATTTTTCACGAGGAAAAGGCTCGCGGAGCGCTGGATATTATTTACAACTCTCCGTCCCTCCATCACGACGGAAGGCATACAGGCAAAATTGGATTCCAGAAGTACGACCTGGGACGCCTGCACGGCCGCATCGCTTCCGGAGGCCATGGCGACGCTGCAGTCCGCATCCTTCAGCGCCAGGACATCATTGACGCCGTCCCCTGTCATGGCAACGGTTTTCCCCTGCGCCTTCAATGCCTGGATAAACTGGCGTTTCTGCGCCGGGGTAACTCTTCCAAATACAGTATAGGCGGCGACTGCCTTTTCGATATCTTTATCCGTACGCAGCGTGGATGCGTCGACATATTGGTCTGCGTTCCGGATCCCGGCTTCCTTTGCTACCTCAGATACTGTCAGCGGATTATCACCGGAAATAACCTTGATCTCAACGCCCTGTTCAGCAAAATAAGCAAATGTCTCCGGAGCTTCCTCGCGGATCGGGTTTGCCAGTGTGATCCAGGCAAGAGGCGTGACTGTTTCCGTAAGAGGGCCGCCGCCCAGATCCCCGTCGTAGGTTCCGAACACAAGGACACGATATCCTCTGGAGGCAAAGCTCTGGATTTCCTTGCGGTAAGTATCGTAATCCTCCCTCAGAACAAATTCCGGAGCGCCGAGGATATAGGTTTGCTCTTCAAACTCCGCCCCGCTGTATTTCGTGGATGAGCGGAAAGGAATGACCTGCGCCGGAGAAGCGCCGGAGCCATCCTTAAAATACTGTTTCATAGCGGCCATTGTACTGTTGTCGCTGCTCATTGCCTTTACAAAATCCCCGACGGTTTTCTCGATGTCGGGCATGGACTCTTTATCATAGCGCTCCGTAGGAACTAACTGCTTTACGCTCATGGAATTCTCCGTGATCGTTCCGGTCTTATCGACGCAGAGAACATTTACCCGTGCAAGGGTCTCGATACTTTTCATATCATGAAGGAGAACCTTCTTACCGGCAAGCCGTATGGAGCTGACTGCCAGCGCCACGCTTGTCAGAAGATACAACCCCTCCGGGATCATTCCGATCACAGCGGCAACCATGGAAGTGATGCTTCCCCGGAAGGTTTCATCATTGAAAAAGAAACTCTGTATGAAAAGTACGACGCCGATCGGTATAAGCGCGATCCCGACGAATTTGACAAGCTTATCGAGGGCGCGGATCATCTCGGATTTTTCACCTTTTTTCATAGCCTTGGCTTCCAGGGTAAGCCTGGAAATGTAAGAATCCACGCCGACAGATTCCAGTCTGGCGTGACACGTTCCGGCTACAACAAAACTGCCGGACATCAGATGATCTCCGCTTTTCTTCGTAATCTCATCGGACTCGCCTGTGAGGAGCGATTCATTTACCTGAATCTCACCCTCCACAACAACCGCGTCGGCGCAGATCTGATTTCCGGCTTTGAATATAACGATATCATCCAAAACCAGGTCTTCAGCATTGATCTGACAGACCTTTCCGTCACGGACGGCGTCTGCGTGCGGCGCATGGAGCATATTTAATTTCTCAAGCACATTTTTGGCGCGGATTTCCTGAATGATTCCGATCAACGTATTGAAAATGATGACCGGAAGGAAAGTAAGATTACGAAAGGACCATACCAGACAGAGAAGTACGGACAGTACGACAAAAATCAGATTGAAATAAGTATATACATTATCATGTATGATCTCCTTTGTGGTCTGGGCGGGCGGATCTACGCTTACGTTGACCCAGCCGTCTTTTCTGTGTTCCTCCACCTGAGAGGCGGAAAGACCGTCTCTGTAATCCGGCTGATACCGTGTGGTGGGCGTGCGTTCTATTTCATATTCAAAATGCTCTTCCTGTTCTTTCTTAAAGAATCTCCCTGGCATAATATACCTCCTTGCATGAAATTATTATATAATGGAAGAGTATGAAATTCTATAAATATATTATTAAGAAAAACTTAAAAATCAACATGACCCTGCGCGGACTTGCTGCAGCCGGAGAGTATTATTATCGAAAAAATTGAAGAAATGTCAAATCTATGCTACGATGAGTAACAGAATAGCGCTTGTGAAAAACAGCAAGAAAGAGGAGTGGGAAATGATCACGAGTACAGCAAATGCACAGGTAAAGCATCTGATGCAGCTTCAAAAAAAGAGTAAACTCCGCAGGGAAGAGCATGTTTTTGTTGCGGAAGGTATCCGGATATTTGAGGAGACGCCTGAGGAACGGATCGTCCGGGCGTATATTTCCGGGAGCCTGTATAAGAAAAATGAGCTGACGCTTCGGGGAATTCCGTATGAGGTGCTTTCAGATTCCGTTTTTCAGAAGGTATCGGACACAAAATCTCCGCAGGGGATACTGCTTGTAGTCAGAAGACAGGAGTTATCTGTGGAGGATATGATAGCGGAGTGCGTGAATACTGCGCGGATGGGAAGAAGGATCTCACCGCTTTTTCTTCTTCTGGAGAATCTGCAGGATCCCGGAAATCTTGGAACGATCATCCGGGCGGCGGAGGCGGCGGGGGTAAATGGGATCCTGATGAGCAGGGATTGTGTTGACATTTATAATCCCAAGGTGATACGCTCAACGATGGGCGGAATCTATCGTGTGCCATTTGCATATGTCGAAAGCCTGACGGAGACGATCCGCGAACTGAAAAGGAAGGGAATAGCCGTATATGCGGCGCATCTGGATGGCAGCATCTGTTATGATACGGCAGACTATTGCAGACCCTCTGCATTTTTGATCGGGAATGAAGGAAACGGACTTACAAAGGAGGCCGCAGACGCGGCAACGGGAAGGATACACATACCGATGTGCGGACAGGTGGAATCCCTGAATGCCGCAGTGGCCGCGTCGGTGCTGATGTTTGAAGCGGCGCGCCAGAGAAGAAAGGGATTGCACTGAATGCATAAAAATGCAAAAGAAATGAATAAATATAATATATCGGTTGCTATTTTTTCCGTTTTGTAGTAGTATATGATACATATTTATTAATCCTATATGCAAAGCATGAAGAGAATGAGTATTTGCATAATCATACATACGGGGGAGATATACGATGGACTTACAAGGACGCAATTTTATTACATTGAAGGATTTTAGCGCGGAGGAGATCCAATATCTGCTTGATCTTGCCGCAGAGCTGAAGGCTAAGAAGAAACAGGGAATTACCGGCGACAGCTTAAAGGGCAGGAATATTGCTCTTATTTTTGAAAAGCCGTCCACAAGGACCAGAAGCGCATTCACAGTCGGCGCGCAGGATGAGGGCGGTATGCCGGTTTATCTTTCAAATGATGAGATTCAGCTTGGACACAAGGAAAGTATCAGGGATACGGCGCGGGTTCTGGGCAGAATGTACGATGGAATCGAGTTCCGTGGATTTAAACATCAGTATGTGGAGGAACTGGCGGAATACAGCGGGGTTCCGGTTTGGAACGGTCTGACAGACGATTACCACCCGACGCAGATCCTTGCGGATATGCAGACGATGATCGAGCAGTTCGGCTCTCTGGAGGGACTGAAAGTAACCTACATCGGCGACGGCAGAAACAATGTGGCAAACAGTCTGATGATCGGCTGCACGAAGATGGGCGTGAACATTTCCATCGTAGCGCCGGAATCATTGTGGCCGGCGGATGAGATCGTGGAGTATTGCAGGGGATGCGCCGGGAAAAGCGGCGCGAAGCTTGTGATTTCCGAGGAGACGTCCGAGGTGAAGGACTCGGATGTGATCTATACGGACGTGTGGGTTTCCATGGGCGAAGAGGACAAGAAGAAAGAGAGGGTCGCTTTGCTGAAGCCGTATCAGGTCAATAAGAAGCTGATGGAGATGACAGGCAAGGACAGTACCATATTCATGCATTGTCTTCCTGCGGTCAAGGAAATGGAAGTCACGGAGGAAGTCTTTGAAAGCGGTCAGTCGGTGGTGTTCGACGAAGCTGAGAACCGTCTCCACACGATCAAGGCCGTTATGGTAGCAACATTAGGAAATCGTTAGATATGCGGAGCGGCTTTTATGCCGCTCTGATTTAAGAGGAAGGGAAATGAAATCTGAGATTTTAAAAATGCTCCGTCATGCGGATGGGTATATTTCCGGTCAGGAGATCTGCGAAAAGCTCCAGGTTTCCAGAACGGCCGTCTGGAAAACGGTCCATCAGCTGGAGGAGGAAGGATATCAGATCGAAGCGGTTCGGAATAAGGGATATCATATTACCGGAAGTCCGGATAAGATAACAAAGAATGAGATTGAGAGTCTTCTGGCCACCCGATGGGCAGGTCGGAAGCTCTTCTGTTATGATGAGATCGATTCCACAAATCTTGCCCTGCGAAGGCTGGAGGGAGAAGATCACGCGCATGGAGCTTTGGCTGTCGCAGATAAGCAGACGGCGGGACGTGGAAGAAGGGGACGGACATGGCAGTCTCCGGCAGGCAGCAGCATATTTATGAGTATATTATTAAAACCGGATATCGCGCCCGGGCAGGCGCCGATGATGACGATCGTAATGGCGTACAGCGTGGCGAAGGCGATTCGGAATCTGACCGGTCTGGATGCAAAAATTAAATGGCCGAACGATATTGTGTTGAACGGGAAAAAAGTATGTGGTATTCTAACAGAAATGAGTGCCGAGATCGACTTTGTGCAGTATGTGATCATAGGAATCGGAATCAATGTGAACACGGAGATATTTCCGGATGAGATCCGTGAAACGGCCACGTCTCTTTATATAGAAGGTAAAAAGCGCGTGAAGCGCTCCGGACTGATCGCTGAGGTTTTCCGTGAATTTGAAAAGGACTATGAAGAATTTATGGATAAGAAGAATCTTGAGGAGATCATGGAGCCGTATAACGAGCTGCTTGTGAACTGCGGGAAGGAGGTTCGCGTGCTTCAGCCGGGCAAAGAATATGACGGCGCTGCACACGGGATTGATAAGGAGGGGAATCTCCTTGTGGAAACTCCGGACAAAAAGATCCACAAAGTCTATGCAGGGGAAGTATCTGTGAGGGGAATTTACGGATATATCTGAATGGACGCAGCCGGGCAGGGACTTCATGGGACGTCCGGAGCGATTCTGTGAGGACGATCCCACGGCATATTTCAGGAGGTAACAGTATTGTACGATGATAAAGTAGTGCTCTGCGGGGCAAATTCCTATGAGCAGAAATACTATCTGAATCCGGATTTCCAGACGCTTCCGGAGCAGATCCGGCAGGAATTGCAGATCATGTGTGTGCTCTATGTTGAAGATGTGGGCGGGATCCTCACGCTCGCGTATGAGGAGGATGGCACGCTGTGTTTTGAAGTTGTTTCCGAGGAAAATGATTATATGTTTGATGAGATCGGAAGCCAGCTTAAAATCAGGGAAATTCAGAATACAAAGCAGGAGCTTCTCCAGTCACTGGAGTTATTTTACAAAATATTTTTCCTTGGGGAGGAACTCGAATCATGCTTTTAGCGATTGATGTAGGAAATACAAATATTACGGTAGGAGTTTTTAAAGAAGAAAATGTTGTTGCAACGTTTCGCGTCACAACGAAGATTCCGCGCACATCGGATGAATATGGGATCATTCTCCGCGACATGGTCGAGATGCGGGGATATTCTTATCTGGATATTGAGGCTACGATCATTGCATCGGTTGTGCCGGACGTGATGCATTCTCTGTCCAGCTCCATTATGAAATATTTTCATGTTACGCCGATGATCGTCGGGCCGGGGGTAAAGACAGGAATCCGTGTGGCGACAGAGAATCCGCGGCAGATCGGTCCGGATCGTATCGTGGATGCGGTTGCGGCCTATGAATTGTACGGCGGGCCGGTTATCGTTGTGGATTTCGGAACGGCGACGACCTATGACCTGGTGAATGCGGAAGGCGCGTTCATCGCAGGCGTTACATCGCCGGGCATCCGGACGGCGGCAGACGCCCTGACCGGACAGGCGGCCATGCTTCCGGCTATTGAGATCCGGAAACCTCCGACGATTCTGGCACAGGAGACGATCTCCAGTATGCAGGCCGGAATTGTTTACGGATATATTGGTCAGACTGAGTATATCATCAAAAAGATGAAGGAGGAGGCCGGATTTTCGGATATCAAGGTCGTTGCAACCGGGGGTCTTGGAAACATTATCGTGAAAGAGACGGATGTTATCGACGTCTATGATTCCAAGCTCACGATGCGGGGGCTTTGGCTGATCAGTGAAAAGAACCGGAAAAGGTAGTGCATGAAGACTTTAAAAATTGGAAATACAGCGCTGGAAAATTCATATATTTTAGGGCCAATGGCAGGGGTGACTGACCTGCCATTTCGTCTTCTTTGCAGGGAAAAAGGGGCGGCGCTCACCTGTATGGAAATGGTCAGCGCCAGAGCCATTCTGTACAATAACCGTAATACGAAAAAGCTTTTGGAGATCCATCCGGACGAAGGCCCGGTGTCTTTGCAGCTTTTCGGCTCTGATCCGGATATTATTTCGGAGATGGCAAAAAGGATCGAGGAGCTTCCATTTGCAATCCTTGATATCAATATGGGATGTCCGGTGCCGAAGGTTGTGAAAAACGGCGAAGGATCCGCGCTTATGAAGAATCCGAAGCTGGTTCATGAGATCGTCAGAAAGACCGCTCGTGCGATCAGGAAGCCGGTGACTGTCAAGATACGGAAAGGATTTGACGATACATGCGTGAACGCCGTGGAGATCGCAAGGATTGCGGAGGATGCAGGAGCGGCGGCCGTAGCTGTCCATGGCCGTACCCGGGAGGAATATTATTCGGGAACCGCAGACTGGGATATTATCCGCCAGGTAAAGGAGGCGCTGCGGATTCCGGTTATCGGGAGCGGAGACGTCCGCAGTCCGAAGGATGCAAAGAGAATGAAAGCGGAAACCGGCTGCGACGGGATCATGATCGCGCGGGCAGCGCGTGGGAATCCGTGGATTTTTCAGGAGCTGGTTCATTTTGAAAAAAGCGGATGTATCCCTGAACGCCCGTCTGTGGAAGAGCTGGTTGAAACGATGCTCCGCCATGCAAGGCTGCAGCTGAAATATAAGGGGGAATATCCCGGGATCCGCGAGATGCGGAAACATGTGGCGTGGTATACGCAGGGACTTCCCGGTTCCTCGTCGCTTCGGCGGGAAATGAATTCCGTGGAGAGCTATGGGGAGCTGGAAACCTTGCTTTACGCAAGATTGCTGTCT
>CAZPXF010000046.1:0-17588 GCA_964590945.1 uncultured Lachnospiraceae bacterium
GGAATGTGATGCAAAGGATGTATACAGTGTACTTGAGCAGCTTTTGGACCGGTTGATCGCACGCAGGCCGCTTCGTGAGTATGGAATGAAAGAGGAAGAGATCGCAAGCTTTGCCAGAAGCGTGGAGCAGTCTCAGCAAAGGCTCCTGAATCAGAGCTATGTAAAGCTGGATGCGGAACAGATGGCTGAAATTTACAGGAAATTGTTCTAAAAGCTGCGGCGATGATTTCAGAGATTTCTGCATACGGAACGGATCTTAAGAAAATATGGGCCGGATCGGAATCTGAGTTTTCCGGTCCGGCCTTGCTGCAAGGCTTTTATCTTAAAAAGATATGGATGGCCTTGTCGTAGATATCTTTATACGGCTGATACCGCATCGGCAGATCGAGCCATGTCTTTTTATCTACAATACTCTTGTAATGGGAGAAGGTACGGAAGCCTTCTTTTCCGTGATAGGAACCCATACCGCTCTCACCAAAGCCTCCAAATCCCATCTCGCTTGTTGCAAGATGAATGATCGTATCGTTGATACAGCCGCCTCCGAATCCGCAGCGGGAAGTTACTTTCTTTGCTGCTGCTTTGTCGGACGAGAAGATATACAGAGCCAGAGGATGCGCCATGGAGTTGATCTTATCGATTGCCTGATCCAGAGATTCGTAAGTCAGCACCGGAAGAACAGGACCGAAGATTTCTTCCTTCATCACTGCATCGTCAAATGTGACGTCCGTCATGATCGTCGGCTCAATCTGAAGGGCGCTGTCATTTTTATCTCCGCCGTGCACAACTTTATCCTCATCAATCAGTCGTAAAATACGCTGAAAATGCTTTTCATTGATGATCTTGCCGTAATTTTCATTTTGAAGCGGCTGTTCGCCGAACTGAATCGTGATCTGATGTTTTATTTCGGAGATCAACTGATCCCGGATGCTCTTATCACAGTAAATATAATCCGGTGCAACGCAGGTCTGGCCGCAGTTCAGATATTTTCCAAATACGATCCTTCTGGCAGCAAGCCGGATGTCGGCGCTCCGATCCACAAGACAAGGACTTTTGCCGCCGAGTTCCAAAGTGACCGGAGTCAGATACCGGGAAGCGTGCTCCATGACAACCTTGCCGACAGATTGGCTTCCGGTAAAGAAGATGTAGTCAAAATGCTGGTTCAAAAGGGCGGTATTTTCATTTCGTCCTCCGGTAACGACAGCAACATATTTTTCAGGGAAACATTCGGTTATGATCTTCCTGATGATCTCGCTGGTTGCCGGGGAATAGGCGCTTGGCTTTAACACAACGGTATTTCCGGCGGCGATCGCGTCTGCCAGAGGCTCCATAGTCAGGAGGAAAGGGTAGTTCCAGGGACTCATGACCAGAACGACCCCATAAGGCGACGGCTTCTGATAACTGCGGGAACAGAACTGCGCCAGCGGCGTCCAGACGGTCTTCTCCTTTGAGAACGCGCGGGTGTGCTTCAGCATATAGCCGATTTCGCTGAGTGTAAGTCCGCATTCACACATATAGCTTTCAAAAGGGCTTTTACCAAGATCCTTTCGGATGGCGCTGCCGATCTGGGATTCATATTTGCGGATGCAGGCCTGCAGCCTTTTCAGCGCACGGATACGGAAATCAACATCCAGCGTCGCGCCTGTATAAAAAAATTCTCTTTGCTTTTTCACTATTTTCCTGATTTCAGTTTCGTTCATGGTAACCTCCGGGCCGCCGGTATCCGGCGGATGAATCTTATTTCTCCATTAAAGTATAATAGAAACGCTCCAGCTCTTTGGCGTTCATTAAAACAGGGACAGGATACAGCGGATTTGCTTCTTTGTCCGCGTAGCGCGCAAGCTTCGGGATATCCTCTTTACGGATCTCAGGTATCGTATCTCCGATATCAAAACGTTGCTTCATGCGCTGGATCGCTTCGATGAATTTGCGCGCTGCTTCGTCGGAAGGTGTCTCCTTTTCAGCGATCCCGGCGGCAATTGCAAGCTTGTGGAGTTTCTTATATATGGTTTCTCCGTATGCTTCCAGTACAAATGGCAGAAGGACTGCATTTGCAAGGCCGTGAGGGACATTGTATTCCCCTCCGAGAGAATGGGCGATGGCATGGACATAGCCGACATAAGATTGTGTGAAAGCGCATCCGGCGTAATAGGACGCCTTCAACATATTTCTTCGTGCTTCAAGGTTGCTTCCGTCGTTGTACGCGTGATCCAGATTTTCAAAAATAAGCTTTACCGCCATCAGCGCTTCCTTACGGGTTGCCACGGTTGTGGAATTACCGATATATGCCTCGACAGCGTGAGTCAGGGCATCCATTCCGGTCGTGGCCGTGATAAATGGCGGGAGGCTTAACGTGACTTTTGGATCCAGCACCGCGTAGCGCGGGATCAATGGGAAATCATTGATCGCGTACTTGTGTCTGGTCTCTGAGTCTACGATCACGGCCGCCAGCGTTGTCTCGCTTCCGGTTCCGGCAGTTGTCGGAATTGCGATGAGAAGCGGGAGGCGCTTGCGAACTTTTAAGATTCCTTTCATCTGCGCCAGTGATTGGTTCGGCTTAGCGACGCGCGCCCCGGCAGCCTTTGCACAGTCCATGCTGGAACCGCCTCCGAAGCCGATGATTGCGTTGCAGCGGCACCTGCGATAAATGTCCAGGGCTTCTGCGACATTGTCGGTTGTTGGGTTGGCAACAACCTTGTCATATACAAAATAATCAATTCCTTCTTTCTCCAGCGCATTTTCCAGGCGGACAGTAAGTCCGAGCCGCATAATGCCCGGGTCTGTAATGATCAGAACGCTGGTCTTCTTCTTTTTGCGGAGCAGCGCCGGGATATCCGTGACGCTTCGCAAGGTTTTGGGCGTCCGGTAAGGCAGGAACGGGAGCGCAAGTTTAAATACCGTCTGAAAAGTACGGCAGTAAAGTTTCTTTATTTTATACATAAATAAGTATCCTCCAAAGATTTGAAATTCAAACAGTTAGAATATAGCAACATTGGATGAATTTGTCAATGGAGAGAATGTGGAAATCGTGTGAATAAAAAAAGCTGGCATTATCATGAAAACCATGTTAAAATAATTCGCGTAAAATGCAGAAAGGCGGTTTTATATTCATGAAAGCAAGCTACAGGTATTTTAAGAATGAAGCGTGTCGTTATTACCCGTGCCACAAGGGCATGAAGGGAGATGACTTTAATTGCCTGTTCTGCTACTGCCCCCTGAACCGGTATGAAGATTGTCCGGGGAATCCTCAATATATCATTTCCCGGTCAGGGAAAAGGATCAAGAATTGCGCGGACTGCACGTTCCCTCATGAGCCGGAGAATTATGAAAAGATCATGAAATTTCTTGCCGACAGGATGTGATTTTTTTAAATCTGTGAAATTCTGTATTTAAAAAACATATTACATAGTGTAAAATAAGAATAGTATTTATTTTCATAAGCATAGGAGGTTTTTACAATGGGAGTTAGCGCAAAAGAATTGATATCGAGCGGGAAATCGGTATTAGGACTTGAATTTGGTTCGACACGTATCAAGGCCGTGATTATTGATGAGAAAGGGACGCCGATTGCAACCGGAGGCCATAACTGGGAGAATAAGCTGGTAAATAATATCTGGACATATGATATGGAAGATATCTGGAATGGCATGAAGGGCTGCTACAGCGACCTTAAGAAAAATGTTAAGGAGCAATATGGCGTCACACTTACAGGCTTTGCTGCGATCGGCGTCAGCGGCATGATGCACGGGTATCTTCCATTTGATGAGAACGACGAGCTTCTTGTTCCGTTCCGTACCTGGCGTAATACGATGACTAAGGACGCAACAGAGATCCTGATTGACAGGTTTAACTATAATATCCCGCAGAGATGGAGTATCGCACATCTGTATCAGGCTATCTTAAACGGAGAAGAGCATGTAAAGGACATCCGGTATTTCTGTACTTTGGCTGCGTTTATCCACTGGCAGCTGACAGGGGAAAAGGTTATTGGTATCGGCGAAGGATCCGGCATGTTCCCGATTGACATTGCTACAAAAGACTGGAACGCCGGAATGGTAGAGCAGTTTGACGATCTGGTAGCGGATAAGCATTACCCGTGGAAGCTGATCGATATTCTTCCGAAGGTTTTGGTTGCAGGAGAGGATGCGGGATGCCTTACAGAGAAGGGCGCGCTTCTTCTTGATCCGGAGGGGGATCTGAAGGCGGGTATCCCTATGTGCGCGCCGGAGGGCGACGCCGGAACAGGTATGGCTGCTACAAACAGCGTGACGGTACGTACAGGTAATGTTTCCGCCGGTACGTCCGTATTTCTGATGGCGGTTCTTGAAAAAGAGCTTTCCAGGGTGTATAAAGAGATCGACATGGTTACGACTCCGGCAGGGGATGCGGTTGCTATGGTACACTGCAACAACTGTACTTCCGACCTGAATGCATGGGTCAATATTTTCAAAGAGTTTATGGAGCTGTTCGGAATGCCGGTTGACATGGACGAGCTGTTCGGCAAGCTTTATAATCACGCTCTGACAGGAGACGATGACTGCGGCGGGCTCTTGGCATACAATTATTTTTCCGGTGAACATATCACAAAGCTTCAGGAAGGACGTCCGATGTTTGTCCGTAAGCCGGATGACAGATTCACGCTTGCCAACTTTATGAGAGTGCATCTTTATACTTCTCTTGGGGCGATCGCAACAGGAATGAAGATCCTGAACGCCGAGAATGTGCAGCTCGACAATATGTATGGGCATGGAGGTCTTTTCAAGACAAAGGGCGTTGGACAGAGAGTGCTTGCGGCAGCGATCAATGTTCCGGTTTCCGTAATGGAGACCGCCGGGGAGGGCGGCCCATGGGGTATGGCGCTTCTTGCTTCCTACATGGTACATGCGGATGAGGGTGAGACGCTTTCCGATTACCTGGCAAATAAGATCTATGGGGATAACAAGGGCAATCAGATGGCTCCGATCGAGGCTGATGTGGAAGGGTACAAGGTATTTCTTGAACGCTACACGGAAGGACTTGCGATCGAACAGGCAGCAGTAGATCATTTATAAAACAGCAATTACATAAGACGGGCGGATTTTGCGGGGGAGGTTTCGGCGTCCCGCCGCCCGTTTTTATTTTTACAGAAGAAAAGAGGGCATCCCTCAGGCTGATCGCCTTTGGGACACCCTTTTTATTGGCATGTATGCAGAGGAGGGGTAAAATGCCGATAGGAGTCATTTTAAACGTACTTTCCGTTGTCCTTGGCGGAGTGATCGGAGCGCTGGTGGGACATAAGCTTTCCGGCGGCTTTAAAGAGAATCTGAATATGATTTTCGGAGCCTGTTCGATGGGAATGGGAATCAGTACGATCGTACTGATGGAAAATATGCCGGCTGTTATTTTTTCTGTTATTCTGGGAACTGCTTTGGGACTTGCCGTTCATCTGGGAGACCGGATCCATGCGGCGGCTGTGGGAATGCAGCGTATCATCAGTAAGTTTATTAAGAATACGAACAACGAAGTATCGGAGGAGGAATTTACGGCAACGCTTGTCACGGTGATCGTACTTTTTTGCGCCAGCGGAACAGGAATTTACGGGTCGATCATTTCCGGGTTAAGCGGCGACCACAGTATTCTGATCGCTAAGTCAATCCTGGATATTTTCACGGCGCTGATCTTTGCATGTACGCTTGGAATGGTGGTATCCCTGATCGCAATCCCTCAGTTTGTGGTCTTTATGATACTGTTTCTGTGCGCCGGAGTTATCTATCCGTTGACAACGCCGACCATGATCAATGATTTCAAGGCATGCGGAGGATTTATCATGCTTGCGACAGGCTTTCGTATCATAAAAGTAAAGATGTTTCCGACGGCAGATATGATCCCCGCCATGATCATCGTGATGCCGTTCAGCTGGGCGTGGGCGACATATATTTTACCGCTGGTAAGCTAGTACAACAAATATGAATTTTTCCGGATACATGATATCCGGGGAATGAAGGAGAAAGATTTATGGAAGAGAAAATGCAGTTTGCGATCCTGATCGATGCGGATAATATCAGTTCCAGATATGTTTCTACGATCTTTGACGAATTGGACAAATATGGATTTGCCTCCTGCAGACGTATTTACGGTAACTGGTCGAAGGGAAATGGCTGGAGCGAGGAGGCGCTCCTGGAGTATTCTATTATTCCGGTGCAGCAATTTGCTTATACGTCCGGTAAGAATGCGACAGATATGGCGATGGTCATTGATGCGATGGATATCTTATACCGTGATAAGGTGGATGGATTCTGCCTTGTGACAAGCGACAGCGACTTCACCCGTCTTGCGATGCGTCTCCGGGAGGAGAAAAAATATGTGCTCGGTATGGGAGAGTCGAAGACTCCGCTTGCACTGACGAGAGCCTGCAACAAGTTTATTCACCTGAATCTGATCGTTGAGCAGAATAAGGAAAATACGGGGCAGAGCCGTATGCAGAATGCGCAGACGGACGATGAGAATGTTACAAGTATCCGCGACATTGAGGCGGCGATCCTGATGATGATCAACGATAATGACAATAAGCCGGTAGAGCTTGGCGAGGTCGGAAGCCGCCTGTGTGAGAAGTATTCGGATTTCGATGTCAGAAACTATGGATATAGTAAGCTCAGTGTATTTATCCGTGCGGAGATGCCGAGCATGTCGCTTCACAAAGATGATTCCAGCTATTATGTCCGGAAAAAGACAACGCTTTCCCGCAGCGTGATCGAGCGTGAGATCATGGAGATGATCGAAAAGAACGGCGGATATGTGGAAAATCTTTCCAATATTAACGATGAATTGAAAAATCTCCACAGCGACCTGAACCTGAAGGATTATGGATACAGCAGGATATCCAGCTTTTTGCGGAGTATGAAGGGCGTGATCGTTACGGCAAATCACGTGGAAGTAAAAGACCGGGGAGAGGATTGAGACAGAAGAGGTGATGCATTTTGGATTATCAGACAGAGTATAGAAGTAAGCTTTGCACTCCGGATGAGGCCGTCAGGGTCGTAAAGAGCGGCGACTGGGTGGATTACACTGCCCATATTTGTTTCCCGACGCTTTTGGATCAGGCGCTTGCGAGGCGGAAGGACGAGCTGACGGATGTGAAGGTTCGCGGAAGCCTTCTGTTTGGCCCGATCGAGATCGTGGAATGTGACCCGCACAGGGAGCATTTTATCTACAATAGCTGGCATTGTTCGGCGTATGAAAGAACGCTGTGCGATCAGAATCTGTGCAATTATATCCCGATGATCTTCCGGAATGTGGTTCCGTATTACAGGCATTTTCTGACGGTAAATGTCGCTATGATGTGCGTAACTCCGATGGACAGGCACGGATATTTCAATTTATCCGGCGGAACAGGCATCGCAAAGGGGATTCTGGATAAGGCTGATATCGTGATATTGGAAATCAATGAGAATCTTCCGAAAATATACGGCGCCTTTGATGAGAGTATTCATATTTCCGAAGTGGATCATATCGTGGAAGGAGAGCATGGACCGCTTCCGGGATTCCCGGTCATGGAAGAGACGGAGGAAGATATCCGGATCGCGGAGCATATTTTGCCGTATATCCCGTCGGGAGCTACGCTGCAGCTTGGGATCGGAGCTATGCCGACAACACTTGGCAAGCGTCTGGCACAATCAAATCTGAAGGATCTGGGAATGCATACGGAGCTCTGTTCGGATGCATATCTTGAGCTTTACAGGTCGGGGAAGCTTACAAACAGGAAGAAGAGCCTGTATAAAGATAAGGGTATGACGGGCATGGTCATCGGGTCGAAGGAGCTCTACGACTGGGTGGATGAAAATCCCGGAGTCGTGATCGCGCCTCTGGAGTATGTCAATGCTGCCGAGACCATTGCAAAGCTTGATAATATGATTGCCATCAATAACTGCATCAATATTGACCTCTATGGACAGGTGTGCGCAGAGAGCGCGGGACTTCGGCAGATCAGCGGAACCGGAGGCCAGCTGGACTATGTGACGGGCGCCGCCATGGCGAGGGGCGGAAAGGCGTTTATCTGTATGGCATCGTCCTATGTGGATAAGGAAGGAAAACGGGAATCACGGATCGTTCCGCATTTTGGCGGAGATATTGTTACGGATCCACGCAGTCAGGCGTACTTTATTGTGACGGAATACGGCGTTGTGAACCTGACGGGACGGTGTACGTGGGAGAGGGCGGAAATGCTGATCTCCATAGCGCATCCGGATTTCCGGGATGAACTGATAAAGGCGGCGGAGAGACAGAAGATCTGGAGACCGTCTAATAAAAGATAACGAAGATAAGCGCTTTTTTTTGATGGTATTTGCGATTGTAATAACAGAAAGATAATAGTACAATAAAAACAGTTTTATGAAGTGAGGAGTACAATACAGAATCATATCAGGAGGAGAGATGCATATTATGGTTAATGAGAAAATGCTTGGACTTGGAAATGTTCGATCAGCGATCCGGGAGCTTGCTGCTTACGCCGTAGTAAGAGCCGGAGAGATCGGGGCGGAGAATGTATTTGACTATAGCCTGGGAAACCCGAGTGTTCCGGCGCCGAAGGAAGTAAATGAGACGATTAAAGAATTGATAGATACGATGGATTCTACGGAGCTTCATGGCTACACGGCGGCGCAGGGAGATATCCAGACGCGTACGAAAATTGCAGAGAATATTAAGAAGCGTTTCGGCGTAGAGATTGGGGCGAACGATCTTTACATGACATGCGGAGCGGCGGCGAGCTTATCCTGCTGCCTGTCAGCTTTAGGCTGTGATGGGGATGAGTTTATTGTATTTGCGCCATTCTTCCCGGAATATCGCGTGTTTATTGAACAGGCTGGCGGAAAGGTTGTCGTCGTTCCGCCGACAGAGCCGGACTTTCAGATCGACATGGATGTGTTGAGGGCATCTGTCAATGAGAGGACCAAGGCGGTTCTTTACAATTCGCCAAATAATCCGTCGGGAGTCGTCTATTCGGAAAAGACGTTGACAGCGGTCAGCGATCTGCTCCGTGAACGTTCCTCAGAGTATGGACATCCCATTTACCTGATTGCGGATGAACCGTACCGTGAGCTTGTGTACGGCGATATTGACGTGCCGTATGTGATGAATTATTATGATAATTCTCTGGTTTGCTATTCCTACAGTAAGTCCTTATCTCTGCCGGGAGAACGTATCGGATATGTAGCAGTAAATCCGAAATGTGAAGAAAGAGCGGATGTCTATGCCGCAGTCTGCGGAGCAGGGCGGGCGCTTGGGTATGTCTGCGCGCCCAGCACGATGCAGCGCGTTGCAACTGTCTGCGACGGACTGACTTCGGATGTGTCCGTCTATGAAAAGAACAGAAATCTCTTGTACAATGGGCTGACAGAACTTGGATATACATGCGTCCAGCCGGGCGGGGCGTTCTATCTCTTTGTCAAAACCCCGGAACCGGATGCGGCTGCATTCTGTGAGAAGGCAAAGAAGTATGAGCTTCTGCTTGTGCCGAGCGACAGCTTTGGTATCGAAGGATATGTCCGGCTGGCGTACTGTGTAAAGACGGAGATGATAGAGAGATCACTTCCGGCATTTAAAGAGCTGGCCGGAGAATACGGCCTGTAAAAGATGCTTATGCCTGATCGAACCGCATATATTTGGGATAGATCAGTCTGGCTTTTATGGAAAGAAAGGAATTGAATCAGCTATGAGAAAAACAAAGATAGTCTGTACACTTGGACCGAACGAAGATGACCGCGATCTGCTTCTTGCCATGTGCAGGGCGGGGATGGATGTTGCAAGATTTAATTTCTCTCATGGTACCCATGAGGAGCAGAGGGCTCGTTTTGCACTCCTGCGGAGCTGTCGTCAGGAATGCGAGCGCCCGGTTGCCGCGCTTCTGGACACGAAGGGGCCGGAGATCCGGACTGGACTTCTGGAAGGACATGAAAAGATCCGCCTGGAAGAGGGAGATGTGCTGACGCTGACTGTGGAAGAATGTGTCGGAACGAAAGAGAAGGTTTACATCAACTATGCCGGACTGAACGAGGACGTTGGGCCGGGAAACCATATCCTGATCGATGACGGACTGATCGATCTGGAGGTTGTCCGTGTGAATGAGAAGGAGATTGTATGCAAGGTTCTTTCCGGCGGAGAGCTTGGAGAGAGAAAGGGCGTCAATGTACCCGGGGTAAGCATCAAGCTTCCGGCCCTTACTGATAAGGATATCGAAGATATCAAATTCGGTATTCAGGAAGGCTTTGATTTTATTGCGGCAAGCTTTGTCCGCAATGCGGAGTGTATTCATCAGATCCGTGAGATCCTGAATGAGGGCAACTCGGATATGTGCATCATAGCCAAAATTGAGAATCAGGAGGGTCTTGATAATCTGGATGAGATTATAGAGGCGGCGGATGGAATTATGGTTGCAAGAGGCGACCTCGGAGTTGAGGTTGAGCCGCAGAAGCTCCCGCATTTGCAGAAAATGATGATCGATAAATGCAACAGAGCCGGGCGTATTGTCATCACAGCGACCCAGATGCTGGATTCCATGATCCGCAATCCGCGCCCGACACGTGCGGAGGTTGCAGATGTTGCCAATGCGGTCTATGATGGAACTGACGCAGTTATGCTTTCCGGAGAGACGGCGATGGGCAAATATCCGTTGGCAGCTCTCCATATGATGTCCCAGATCGCGGAAGAGACAGAGCAGCACATTGATTATTCGGCTCTTAAGCAGTCTGCGATCATGCACGAGAGAATGACCAATATTTCCAGCGCAGTATGTTCCTCCGCGGTAATGACCGCCCAGGCGGTGGATGCGAAGGCGATCGTCGTACCGACAGTCAGCGGCTTTACTGCGAAGATGATTTCCAAATATCGCCCGTCCGTGCCGATATTCGCCACATCGCCGGAGACGTCAACTGTCCGTCATATGATGTTATATTGGGGAGTGACGCCGCAGGTTGCGCCGAGATACGATTCGACGGATGAAATGGTAATCAGTTCGATTAAGACATTAACGGCAAGCGGCTTGCTCGAAAAGGATGATATCGCCATCATGACGGCGGGCGTATTCAGCTACGCTAAGAGAAATGAACCTTCTACAGATACAAACCTCATGCGGGTCGTAAAGGTCGGATAGAGACAGAATTAAATCAGGGAAACCTTTTTAAGCGCAGCCTTCTGTAAATTTACAGAAGGCTCGTTTTGTATTACTTTTCAGCAGCGGCTTCCTCGATATCCGGAAGGTTAGGAAGAACATGGATTCCGTTCACCTCTACCGTATCGGTGATCTCGATCATGAGATACGGTCTGCCGTCGATGTAACGGGTCTCAACAAGATCCGAGCGTTCAGGATTTACCTGAATGGTTACATCCGGTGTTTTTACCTCAAATTTACGTGTGTTTACGATATTGCCTGCCATAAGTGAAGTGCGTTCCCCGGCGGCGGTATCATATTGCTTTTCAAAATCCTTCAGTGTTTCCTCCTTTGCCCCGCTTTGGGATAAAATACGGCGGACGTCATTCCGGTCAAGCTCAAGCGGTTCCGGATTTTCCTTCTGCTCTTTCAAAATCGTGTTCAGGGTCTCATGGACAGCGCGCGCCGCTTCAAAGGTGCACTCATTTCCAAGGGTCTCCTCAACAACGGCGTTGAATGTCTCCTTTTGCTCCTTCGCCGGCAGGGGAAGCGTGCAGCCGAGCATTTCCTCTGTGATCTCCGGGTGGAGTTCCTCGCTGTTTCTCGAATAATAGAGCAGGCTATGTATGTCTGTGTTCCGGTCGTTGAATGCCGGAAAGAGGAATCCAAGATCCGGATTGCCGACCATCCAGTCCCGGATATGCTCCTCGATACTGTTATGTTCTGCGTTGTAGCAAAGTCCCGGCCTGGAAAGGCTGACAGGGCATATACCGCATAGAATGAAATTGTAGACGTAGTCGGATGCATCGAACATCTCCGAGCCGTCGGTAGATTTTGCCGGGATATCGTATGCTCCGTGAACAAGAAGGATCAGATAATTCTCCGGGTATCTGTAGTATTCCATCATTTTATCGTAGAATGCATCCAAAAGCGCGTCATCCAAAAGCTTGCTGTCGCGAAGTGCAAGCAGGAATTTCTGACTGCCGTCCCCCATCTCTTCATCAAGCGGAAATTCCATATTCAGAAGATTCCTGCCGATACCGCCGGAAAGAGTCTTTTTAAAAATCTCGATATATTTGAGCATCTCTTCTTCCGGAAGAGAGAGGAAGGCTTCTTTCATTTCCAGACGTTTTTCCTTTTCTCCGTCTACATAACAGCCGCAGATCCTGGTGAGACGGCAGTTATCCTTGCTGAAAAGCCTGCGGATCTCAAGTATCTCTTTTTTATTCATAATCTATCACTCCATCGTATATTCATTATTAAAAGAAAATTGCTCTGCCATTATATCAGCTTTCGGTAAATTTTGAAAGAATGTTTTTCGGCGGGTTGACGAAAGGAAGATCCGCGTGTTACAGTTTCCTTACATAGATTTTTGGAACGGGGGAGTCGCTGTGGGAAACAGTCAGGATGAAGTGATCATCTGGCAGAGCCGGAGGCAGTTGAAACGCGTGCTGCAGGCGTCTGCTGTAATGATAGTGATCAGCATTGTATGTTTTTTCTTTGAAGGGTCTTTTTATACAATAGCGGCGGCCGCGGGAACCTGCTTTTTCGGGATCACGTTTATTTATACTGCTTTTTTGTATCTGAGACCGAAGAAGCTGCTTGTCATGACCCGGGAAGGGATTCGCGACTGCTCCATGTTTAAGGAGCTTGGGGTGATCCCGTGGGATCAGATTGCGGATGCAGCTATCGTGGAATGCGGCGAGAGAAAATATCTTTCTCTGAAATGCGTGGATATGGAGGCAAGGATCAGGAATCTTCCGGCGAAAGAGGAAAAAAGCGTCTACCGGAACCTGAAAAATAATCTGGAGCCTGTCAGTATTGTGATCGATATGGCGGATCGTCGGCCGGAGGAGATATGCATACTGATACGGAATAAGTTATGAAAAAAATGAGGACAAAATTTTTCAAAATTTTTGTTGTTTTTTTAACAAAAACAACAAAACAGAGGGAAAGGTGGCTTTAAAGAGTAAAAATTTGTGCTATTATTGCTGATTTATGGCGGACTTTGAAAGAGATTTTTTGACCATTTTGCATGAAAAAATGAGCTGCGGCGTTTCTTTGACAAAGAATTGACAGATTAAAAAAGTTGGTGTATGATTCAAGCTGTCGAGAGGAAATGATAGAAATCCGACGACAATGGCAGTTGATTTGCCGGGCACGGCCTCCTGAAATCGATGCCCGGTAAGTTTTACCATATATTTGAGAATAGTAAAGTAGCGAAGAAAGACACCAGACATAGATTAGCCTCCAATGTCTGGTGTTTTTCTGTCGAGACGTAACCAAAAGGGCGAAACAAAGGATGAATTCAATTATCGGATCGATAGCTTCCATAAGATGCCGGAGGTTCTTCACAATTAATAGGCAAGCGCCTCTTCCCGCGTCATCCAGAAGTGAATGCCCGTGGTGGAGTCCATCCAGCGGTCCTCGTTGAAATCCCTGACCTCCACATATTCGCCGACGCGGTAGAAAAATGCAGGATCGACCAAAGACCATGCCTCGGTGTAGCTTTCCGTGTAATCAAAGCTTTTGATCGTCAGAACCTTCGCCTTATTGCAGCGGCAGGAATTGCGGGTGGCGGAGGTCCGCTTTGCATCCGCCGGGATCAGAAGCTGTACAAGACGGTCGTTAAAGCATTTTTTATATCCCAGAAATGCGCCTTTCTCCGGACAGTACAGACGGTAGAACCTGGTATTCTCATCGGATTTGATATCATCCAGAACGGCATATTCCAAAACCGCGCAGTAGAGATTGGCTCCGGAGATATCCGAACCGCTCAGATCACAGTAACGAAGGAGCGCGCCCTGCAGATCAGCATTTTTAAAATTCACATTCTTAAGCGAGCATCCAGGGAAAAAGGTGTTGGAAACGACACTGTTCTGGAAGGATGCATGGTCAAAAATAACATTTTGAAAATCAGACCAGTTAAAATTCACATTGCTCAGATCCCAGCCGGAAAGATCGGCATCCTTCAGCCTGATCTGGGTCAGATCAAGCAGTCCATCCGGGGTTCTTTGGGTAAGTAATTCCTTTAGCTCATCAACAGATAATTCTCTCATGATAAACACACTCCTTTGATTATGATCATTCAGCCGGAAGCTCGGATAATAATTCATGTATAAAAGGAAGCGCAGCCCCGATGCTGACGGCGTCGCTTCGGCATCGTCCGGTGATAATATAGTCGGTTGGCTCGCGGAAAGTGGAGAGGTTCAAAACATCTTCCCGAAGCGTCTGAATATCCTCTTCCGTGAAATATGGCGTCACAAGGCCGCCCAGAATGACGGTGCTCTCGATCACCAAATGCATATCTTTGATCAGAATGGCAAGGGAATGGAGGTAGTCCTTCCATCTCGCTATGCAGGCGGTATCGCCGGCATTCTTTTTGTCAAAAAAGGAATCCAGGCTCGCTTCATCCGACAACAGGGCGTTGGCGGAGCAGTAGCACTCTGCGCACCCTTTCCTTCCGCAATAGCATGGAAGGCCGTCACGGACTAATGTAATGTGCTCGAATGTACCGGATTTGCCTGTGAGACCTCTCTGAAGATGGCCGTCCAGAATGATGGCGCCGCCCAAATGATAGCCGAGGGACAGGTAGATGGCGTCCGTCACATCCGGGTTCTCCCAAAGTTCGCTGTTTGCGGCGCATTCCGCATCGTGGATAAAACAGCATGGCGCCGAAAAATATCCTGCAAAGGTGTCGATGGAGAGCCCTTCCGACTTCAGGATCCTGCCGTATGTGATCGTGCGGCCGTCGGAGGAAGCGAGTCCCTGTATCGCAAGTCCGATCCCAAGAAGCTGTGCTTCCGAAAAATGATTTCTCACAAGAAAATCTTTTACAATATCTTTTAGTTCGACAAAATAGGAATCATCCGGATGAAAGGGAAGTCCGGTTTTCTCCTTCACTTCTTTTTTCCCATACAGATTTAATGCGACGACATAAATGTTATCCGACAATATCTCCACGCCGACAGCGATGCGGGCCGTTGCGACTGCGGAATAAGCGGTTGCCTTGCGCCCGACAGTGGAACGGAGCTGGCCGCATTTCTCAATGAAACCGTTATCTAAAAGCGTGGCCAGATGCTGCGTTACCGTGGGAAGGCTCATGCTGAGGGCGTTCGCAATGGCCTGCTTGGAGGTGGCAGGATTGTTATATATATAATGAAAAACATCGGTAAGATTCTTCTTTTTGATATCGGAAAGAGAAAAGTATTCCATAAATTAATTACCCCTTATTTTGCAAAAATATTTAACAAAAATATATCACAGAAAAACAGAGCGCGCAATTCATTTTTCAAAAGAATTACAATTGTGCAGGTTAGACAAAAAATCTGCAAAAACAGCCTGAGATATGCTATAATGATACTCATATGAAGGCTGCAATAGAATGGGAAGAGGAAACCCGATAATTAGGAGGAACCAATATGAGTCAGAACTGTTATATGAACCGCGAGCTGTCTTGGCTGAAATTTAATGAACGTGTTCTGGAGGAAGCAAAGGATGCCAACAATCCATTATGTGAGAAGATGTCGTTTGCATCGATTTTTCAGAGTAATCTGGATGAATTTTTCATGGTGCGCGTAGGAACCCTGTACGATCAGATGCTTGTATCACCGAAGCTTCGGGATAATAAGACAGACATGACAAGCAAGGAGCAGTTACATGCAATTTTCTCAGGCGTTAAAGAGCTTTCCGAGGAGAAAGACCGCATTTATGCGGGACTGATGAACGAGCTTAAGGAGGAAGGAGTGGAGATGGTGGATTTCCGTACGATTTCCGAGGAAGAGGAGACGTACCTTCGGAATTATTTTAATACGGATATCCAGCCGCTTCTGTCCCCGCAGATCGTAGGTAAGAGGCAGCCGTTTCCATTTTTGAAAAATAAAGAAATTTACGCCGTTGTAGTTCTTGAGAAAAAGGGCGCGGACAAGAAGGGCGCAGATAAAAAGGGGAACGCTAAGCTCGGTATTGTGCCGTGCAGCAACAGCATGTTCCGCAGGATGATCGAGATGCCGGGGCATCCGGGAAAGTTTATTCTGGCGGAGGAGCTGATCCTTCATTTTCTTCCATCTGTATTTGAGCGCTACAGCATCACAAGCAAGTCTCTGATCCGGATCATCCGTAACGCGGATATCGAACCGGATGAGGAGACGTACGGCGAAGACAGCGATTTCCGTAAGATCATGGAAAGACTGGTGCGTAAGAGAAAGAAGCTCTGCCCGATCAAGCTGGAGTATACGCTTGTGATGGATGAGGCTGTCATCAATTCCCTGTGCAAATATCTGGGGCTGAGCAAGGAACAGGTATTTCATTCGGAGGCGCCGCTGGATTTGTCTTTCATGTCGGAACTTCGGGATTATCTGAGAAATAAAAAAGAGCTGTTCTATGAAAGAAGAGTTTCCCAAAGACCGGTATGCATTAATCAAAAGCGCAGTATGATGGAGCAGATCCGCGAGAAGGACCGCCTGTTATCCTACCCATATGAGAGCATCAGGCCTTTCCTGGATCTGTTGAATGAGGCGGCATCGGATCCGGATGTTGTATCGATCAAGATGACTCTGTACCGTGTGGCAAATAACAGCAAGGTTGTTGAGGCGCTGATCAATGCGGCTGAGAATGGAAAGGATGTTGTCGTACTTGTAGAACTGCGTGCGCGTTTCGATGAGGAGAACAATATTGAATGGTCAAGACGTCTTGAGGATGCAGGCTGCCGTATCATTTATGGTCTTGACGGAATGAAGGTACATTCCAAGCTCTGCCTGATCACGAGAAAGACAGCTGAGGCCATTTCCTTTATCACACAGATCGGAACCGGAAATTATAATGAGAAGACGGCGACGCTTTATACGGACTTGTGCCTGATGACGGCGGATACGGGCATCGGCATGGAGGCAAACGAGGTGTTCAACGCACTTTGCATGGGACAGGTAATGGAATCCACGAAATATCTGCTCGTTGCGCCAAAGTGCCTGCAGAACAAGGTCATAGACAAGATGGATCGTCAGATCGCGCTTGCCAGGGAGGGCAAAGAGGCCTATATCGGAGCCAAGATCAACTCCCTTACGGATAAGAAGATCATCGATAAGCTGATCGAGGCGTCGAAGGAGGGCGTAAAGGTGGAGCTGATCATCCGCGGAATCTGCTGCCTCGTAGCCGGCATTCCGGGCAAGACGGAGAATATCACTGTACGCAGTATTGTCGGACGCTTCCTTGAGCATTCCAGGATCTATATTTTCGGGAAAGAGGATCCGGAGGTTTATATCGCATCTGCTGACTATATGACAAGAAATACAGTGCGCCGTGTTGAGGTTGCAGCGCCGATCTACGATGCTGAGATCAAGGATAAGGTTCTTGGTATCTTTAATACGATGATGCGCGACAACGTAAAGGCAAGAGTCCAGCAGCCGGATGGAAATTACGTATACAGCAGGAATGAAGAAGAACCGCTGAATGCGCAGGAATTTTTCTATCA
>CAZPXF010000047.1:0-17193 GCA_964590945.1 uncultured Lachnospiraceae bacterium
AGTGAAGGAAAAAGAGACGCTGCAGCCGACCCAGATCAGCGAAATGACCGAAAGTGGTTATGACCTGACTCTATACACCTGCACCTACGGCGGCAAGACGCGCCTGACCGTGCGGTGTGACAGAACGGAGGGGAAATGAATGAGTACGGCAGAACACAATAAGATTGGCATAGGCTTCCGCTTCGGGAAGCTGACCGTCGCGGCCGATACCGGGAAACGGAAAAACCATTATCGCGTATGGCGCTGTGACTGCGAGTGCGGCGGATCCATCGAGCTGGATGCCCGCTCGATCCTGCGGGGGACGTACAAAGACTGCGGCTGCGAGACGAAGGTGAAGCCGGGGATCCGGGATCTGACCGGGATGCGGTTCGGGAAGCTGGTGGCGCTGTCGCCTACGGGAGAGCGGAAGAATACGAGCGTTGTATGGCTCTGCCGGTGCGACTGCGGCAATACGGCAGAAGTATCCTCCAGACAGCTGCTCGGCGGATATGTGAAGAGCTGCGGCTGCCTGAGCCATCCGCCTTTGAAAGATTTTGTCGGGAAAAGGTTCGGGAATCTGACGGTGCTCTCCTATGCGGGAAAGCGGGCCGGGATGCACCGATGGCTCTGCCGGTGTGACTGCGGCAGAGAAACGGTTGTAGGGCAGACCCTGCTCCAGAGCGGGAAGACGAAAAGCTGCGGCTGCCTGCAGGCGGAGATCTACCGGGAAAATCTGAAGCTGGTGGACGGCACGTCCGTGACGCTTCTGGAGGCAGGAAAGAAACATCTGATCAGGAGCAACACAAGCGGCTATACCGGCGTATATCTCCAGAAAGCGACCGGGAAGTGGGCGGCGCAGATCACCTTCCGGGGGAAGACCTATTTTCTGGGGTCTTATGAGAAAAAGGAAGATGCGGTGGAAGCCAGGAAGCGCGGCGAAGAGATGCACGACAACTTCCTGGAGCAGTATTACAGTTTGCAGGAAGGATGATTCAATCCTTCCGGATCCGGCCCTTTTCAAGGCTCGGGGAAATGAAATTGTCATATGCGTACCGCCAGAGCTCTTCGGAACCCTCTGCGGAGCGCGCATTTCTTTCGAGGATCTGATCAAGACGGATTCCGCGTTCGGCCCAGGCGCGCCCATCGGTGGCGTTGTTCAGCATGAGAGGCTGTATATTGTCCATCGTGCGGGCGAATCTGGCTTCAGGAGTCTCTCTTGCCTCGAATTCTTCCCAAAGCGCGCGGAATTTCTGCGCCTGATCCTCGGGCAGGAGGCTGTACAGCCGGTCCGCAGCGCGAATCTCCCGCTCGCGCTGATCCAGTTTGCCGGTTTCATCATAAGCGTAGGTATCTCCCGCGTCGATCTCTACGACGTCGTGCAGGAGGATCATGGAGACGACCTTCAGCATGTCGAGCTTCTCATTGGCATATTCGCTGAGGATCAGCGCCATGACCGCCATGTGCCACGCGTGCTCAGCATCATTTTCTTTACGGGAGGCGTCGGACAGGTAAGTCTGGCGTCCGATGAATTTTTCTTTATCAAGTTCCAGACAAAAATCAAATTGCTTTTTCAGCCTGTTTTCTTCCATAATAAATGATAACCTTCTTTCGATTGCTGTATTTTTCTTAATCATAACATGGATAATGGGAAAAGTCAGCGGGAAAGATAGAAATAGAAGGCCGGGAAAGATTGAAAACAGAAGATCGAAATGAAAAGCGCCGCGGCTGGTTGGTGGACAGCTGCGGCGCTTTTCTATAAAAAATACTCCCCGGAAAAATATGGTAAATGTGTTGGTTATTATCTGGCTGCGTAATATGTCTTCATGGCGTCGCGGATCAGCGTATCGAACTTGTCCGCATCCCATGCCGCGCGCCCTGTGAACAGGCCGTCGATGGATGGCTGCACGATCAGCTGGTTGGAATTTCCCGGATTCACGCTTCCGCCGTAAAGGACAGGAATTTCATCGGCAGCTTCCCCGAAGATCTCGCGAAGCGCGGACTTGATCACCTTGTGCATTTCTTCAGCATAGTCCGGTGACGCCGGCGTTCCGTTTACGCCGATGGACCATACCGGCTCGTATGCTACCCAGATATTTGGGATCTGGTCGGCGGATACGCCATGGAACCCAACCTTGAGCTGTGTGCGGAGAACCTCCGCGCTGATTCCAAACTCCTTTTCTTCGGCAGTCTCTCCGATGCACAGCAGGGTTTTAAACCCGTGCGCAAGCGAAGCTTTGACCTTTTTGTTTTCTTCCGCATCCGTTTCCCCGAATACATGTCTTCTCTCGGAGTGTCCGATCATGACAAGCTGAACGCCGATCTCTTTCAGCATCAGAGGCGAGATCTCGCCGGTGAACTGTCCCTGATCCTCCCAGCACATATTCTGTGCGCCGATCCTCACATAATCTGTATCTACGTTTTCAATCGCTTTTTCCAGCGTCGTGAAGGAAGGGATAATGAAAAGCTCGATCTCATCGCGGCTGATATCCTTTGTGTTATCAACCAGCCTTTGCAGGTAGTCGATGGTATCTTTGGTGGTTTTGTACATCTTCAAGTTACTTCCGAAATACAATTTCTTTCCCATAAGAAAAACATCCTTTCTAAATAATTATGAATTTGTTTCTTTTATCTGTGATTTATGATATTACGAAAGAAAAAGAAAGTCAATGTACAAATTTCACAAAGAAAAATTAAAAACGAAAAAAAGCGAAAAAACGAAAAAAACCGAAAGAAAATACGACAAAATTTTGGATGTAATGCATAAAAGCGACAAAAAAATAATGTTAAATATGGAGAAAAACCAAATTAGGATTGAAAAAACGAAAAAAAGATTGTAAAATGAAACTACAAAGCAAGGAGAAACGAGCTTTAAAAAGTTAATTTCGAAACCTTGCGAAAATATTAACGAAAGGAAAGGAAAGAAATGACGAAAACAAATTTCAAACCAGTAACAGCAATCACAATGGGTGACCCTGCTGGAATCGGTCCGGAGATTGTTGTAGGAACCATGCTCGACAGAGAATTGTTTGATTCCTGCAAAATGTTTGTGATCGGAAGTATTGCAGTTATGGAGAAGGCTGCTAAGGTACTTGGAAAAGAACTGCAGTACAACAAGATTTCAGATCCTTCGGAGGCCAGGTATGAATACGGCGTCGTAGATGTTCTGGAAACAGGCGACTACGATACGGATTCCCTGAAATGGGGAGAGGTTCAGGAGCTGGCAGGCCGCATGGCGATCGACTGGATCATGAAATCGATCGAGCTTGGAATGGCAGGCAAGGTCGATGCTGTTTCTACCGCGCCGATCCATAAGAGAGCGATCAAGCTCGTGGGCGTTCAGGAGGCAGGCCACACAGAGATCTATCAGAAAGAGACACATTCTCCGTATGCGCTTACCATGTTCTCCTGCCACAAGCTGAGAGTATTCTTTGTAAGCCGCCATATGTCTCTGGTTGACGCGGTCCACTATGCTACCAAAGATGTCGTTCTGGATATGGTCAAGAACATCGATTACGAACTGAGAAATGTTGGTGTTGAGAACCCATGTATTGCCGTAGCCGGAATCAATCCGCACAACGGAGACGGAGGCCTTTTCGGAACCGAGGAGATCACAGATATCGAACCGGCAGTGAAGGCTGCGCAGGAACTCGGGATCAACGCGGTCGGACCTTGCCCGGCAGATTCCGTATTCAACATCGGCAAATCCGGCAAATTCGATGCGATCCTGTCCATGTATCATGATCAGGGACACATTGCCTGCAAGACGCTTGATTTTGAAAAATCTGTAACAATTACCTGGGGACTTCCATTTATCAGAGGTTCTGTAGACCACGGAACAGCGTTTGATATCGCGGGCAAGGGCATTGCCGGATGCGTCAGCCTGATCGAGTCTACAAAGGTTTGTGTTGAGTATGCAGTACGGAAACATGAGATGGGATTGAAATAATTTTTCTGGAAAAAGAAAGCGAGGGAGTAATATGCCAATTATTGGAGCAGTAGCTGATGATCTGACCGGAGCAACCACCACAGGTGTTTTACTTGCGAGGTCAAAAGCAAAAACGGCAGTCTATTTTAATGAGGAAGCTGCGCTGAATGCAGAAGGTACAGATACTTTGGATGCGATTCTTATCAGCAGCAATTCCCGTCCGCTTCCGGCGGAAGAGGCTTACGAGAGAGTAAAAGCCGGGACGACTGCCCTGAAAAATATGGGGGTTCAGTATTTTTCCAAAAGAATTGATACAACACTTCGCGGCGGCGTTGGCGTCGAAGTGGACGCTATGCTGGATGTGGTTGGAGAAGACGCGATCGCGGTAGTAGTACCTGCGATGCCTCAGTCCAAACGAATTCTGGTAGGCGGATATTCTGTGATCGACGGCGTTGCGCTTATCAACACACCGGTTGCGCAGGACGTTCGTACGCCTGTAAAGGAGAATTACATACCAAGACTTCTTGCCGGACAGACGAAAAGAAAAGTAGGGCTGGTTACGTTGGACTATGTTCTGGCGGGACAGGCGTCAGTAGAACTTGCATTGAAAGAACAGAGAGAGAAGGACTGCGGCGTGATCGTTGTGGATGCGATCACACTTGAGGACGTTGAGACGATCGCGAAGGCCTGCATCGCTCTGAAATGGAATGTAGTAGCTGTCGATCCGGGTCCGTTTACATCCAAGCTTGCTTTCCACAGAGGCCTGATCGGAATAGAAGAACCGAATATTCCTCAGTGCGACGAGGTGGAAGGGAAAACGATTCTTATCGCGGCAGGCAGCGCTACGCCTGTCACAAAGAAACAGATGGAGGTACTCTGCGAGGATCCGCGCCATATAAGGATCAGCGTTGATCCGGTTCCGCTGATCGATGATGATGATTCCGCGAAAAAGGAAATTGACCGGGCTGTTGACAAGGCTGTTGAGCTTTTGGAATCCGACTATCGCCCGCGGGCAATCCTTTTCGAGACGGCTCTTCATGGAACGCTTCTGAATCTTGAGGAGGAAGATGCGAAGCGAGGGTATACCGGAGGAAAGAGCGCGGATAATATCAATGCCGGTCTTGGCGCGATTGTCGCGAAGATCCTGGAGAAGGTTGGCGTTGAAAAAGTCGCAGGACTTTACACAACAGGCGGAGATACGATGGTCAATGTGTGCAATGCAGTCGGAGTTCAGAGTCTTGAGCTTATCGACTATGTCATTCCGCAGACAGATATCGGTCGTCTTGTAGGAAGCTATAGCGGTCTTCCGATCGTTGGAAAGGGCGGCCTGACAGGAAACGACAACACCGCCTGCGAGATTGTTTCGCGTTTGTTAAAAGAAGCAGGAGTATAGTCAATAATTAATGGAGGAAAAGAGAAATGAGTGAAAACGAAGTAAAAAAAGAGAAGAAAGAGAAAACAGATCTTGATCTGCTGCAGAAAATGAAAAACCTTCCGGGTGGTCTTGTAATCATCCCGCTGGTAATCGCAGTAGTACTTGCTACATTTGTACCTGGCGTATATCAGATCGGCGGATATGTAACCGCTCTGTTCTATGATGGAAACTCCTGTATGATGGGCTTCTTCCTGATCGTTTGCGGAGCGTCTATCGACGTAAGACAGGTTGGTATGCCTCTGTACAAAGGTGTTATCATGACGGCATCGAAGTTTATCGTGGGCGTTATTCTTGGAATGGTTGTCGGAAGCCTGTGCGGCGACGCCGGGATCATTGGCCTGACGCCATTTGTAATCATCGCGGCGATCACAAACTCCAACAGCTCCCTTTATATCGCATTGTCCTCTCAGTATGGTAATGCAACAGATACAGGAGCTGTATCTATCCTGGCGTTGAACGACGGACCGTTCTTCACACTGGTAGCTCTTGGAGCAACAGGACTTGCATCTATCCCGATCATGTCCCTCGTTGCAACAATCATCCCGATCCTCATCGGATTTATCTGGGGCAATCTTGACGAAGGCTTCAAGAAGACCTGTGCTACAGCGCAGCCGATCGTAACATTCTTTATGACGATCTCCATCGGCGCTAAGACAGACGTTAAGACACTGATCACAGCCGGAGCATCCGGTATCGTTCTTGGTCTTGTTTCCGCAGCTCTCGGCGTTGTATTCTTCTTCGTTATCAACCTTCTTCTTCCAAAGAAGGAAAGAAATGCTATGGGCGCTGCAATTGGTACAACAGCTCTGAACTCAGCTATGACCCCTGCAGCAGTAGGCGAGGCTGACCCGACGATGGCTCCATATGTAGAGATGGCAACAGCACAGTGTGCAACTGCTTCTATCATCACACTGTTTGCAATTCCATTCCTTACAGCATTCTTTGATAACATCATGCGTAAGAGACAGGCTGGTATCTATTCACCAGAAGGCTGGGCGCACTACAAAGTTGCAGGCGGAGAGCAGTAAGATCCGCAGATCATATGAAAATCTGGAGATGTTTCGCAGTATAAATATGAATATTATTTATACGGGATAAGATTTTCGATGCAAAAAGTCCTTTTATATGGTAGAATATAGAAGGACTTTTTTGCAAAACAATCGGAATATGTTGTTTGTAAAGGAGACCAATAATGTTTAAGATTAAAGTAAATATGACAGAGAAAGCTCTATATGATTTTTTGTTGTATCATGCATATTCAAAATGGACAGGCCTGATGGTCAATGTACTGGGAATTGCATTTGTCTTTATGGGTTTGATCCAGCGCTTTCAGGGCAAGATAGGTTTCCGGGAATTTGCGATCTTTTTTGCGGCAGGGGTTTTTTTCCTGAGTGCGGTTCCTGTGCAGCTGAAGCTGCGCGCAAGGAAGCAGGTGAAGATTAACCCGGATTTCAACCAGACGGTGGACTATGATTTCTCGGACGACGGGATCATCGTGAAAGCCGGAGAGCGGGAACGCAGGTTTCAATGGACGCAGATGACGAAGACAGTAGTAACGCCGAAGTGCATTGGCATCTATTATGGGAAAGACGACGCGCTGATCATTCCGAAATGGGATTTCGGAGATCTGTTTGTCCCGATCTTTGAGATGTCGATGTACTACACAGAGATGAACCGGCTTGGAAAGCTGCCAAAGGAAGAGCAGAAGAGCGAGACGCAGCCGGAGGGTCAGACGCAGGAGTAGATAAGATAGAGCGTTCTTGTGGTTTTTACTTGAACAAGGGGTAGGTTACTATGGAAGAACGCAGACAACGTATTTTAAAAGAACTGGAAAAAAATGGGAGCGTCAGAGTGAATGAGCTGAGTGAGCTGCTGGGATGTTCCAAGGTAACGATCCGTGCGGATATCCGCGCGCTGGATCAGGAGGGAAAGCTTGTCCGGACACACGGAGGAGCGGTAGAAAAGGTGAAAGAGGACAACAGGCGCTATAAGTCGGAGACGATGTACCGGAATATCGAGATGAAGAAGCAGATCGCGGCGTGCGCCTATGAATTTATCGAGGATCTGGATACGATACTGATCGACGATGCGTCGACGACCTTTTATCTTGCGCTTCATATTAAAGAGCATCCGGAGAAGCAGCTTGCGGTGATCACCAATTCCCTTCCGGCGGCGAATGAACTGTACGGCTGCTCTCATGTGGAGCTTTTTGTGATCGGCGGCCACGTTGGAGGGCGCGTCGCGGCGACGATGGGGGATCATGCGGTTGAGAATCTGGAGAAATTCCGCGTGGACAAGGCGTTTATCGGCGCTCACGGGATCAACTTTGATGTGGGAGTGACGTCCATTGCGACGCCTCAGCTTCAGGTAAAGCAGAAGATCCTGCAGATTTCCAGGAAAGTATTTGTCCTTGCGGACAGTACGAAATTCGGCGGAGGATATCTCTCAGTGATCTGTCCGCTCAAGTCGATCTATAAGATCATAACGGACAGCAAGGTATCGCAGGAGAATGTGATCCGCGCCGAACGGGATAATATCCCGCTGGTGGTTGGAAAACCAGATATGAAATAACAGAGAATCAGAAAATACGTAGCCGGTTCCGGCTGCGTTTTTTTGCCGGTTGCGGGGAAAAGGGAAACCTGACAGCAGGGCAGGAAAAAGGGAAAAATCGACAGCATGGTATTGACAGCGTGGTATTATAAGCGTATATTACTAAGGTACGAAAATTATTTGGATGTATAGAAAGCTTTGTTTCTATGGATAAAGAGGTTAGGATGCAGAAAAGGATTAGCCGGTATGCTCCGTTGATCAAGGTGATCAGTGAAAGCATCGAGAAAAAAGCCAATCAGGCTCTGAATAAATACGGCATTACCAATGTACAGATGCAGGTGCTGATGCTTCTGTATGATTCCGCGGACGGGAGCTGCTCGCTGAAGGAGCTTGAGCGCTTCTTCCATGTTGCTCAGTCGACGGCTGCGGGAGTCGTATCAAGGCTGGAGGCCAAGAAATTAGTAGAAGGATTTCCGAATCCGAAAGATAAAAGAACCAAAATGATCCGTTTGACCGGGAAAGGCAGAGAGGTTTGTCCGAAGGTGGAGAACAGCCTTACGGCGACAGATATCTGGCTGACGTCGGAGCTGACCGATGTGGAGAAGCAGGATTTTCTGCGTATTTTACAAAAGGTCTGTTCGGCGGTTCATTAATATAGCCGCGCTGCTATATTGGGAGAAGACACATTCGGAAGAGGAGAGTTATGATGAACAGCGAAATGATCAGGCAGACGTATGCGGTAGGGATCGACGTCGGCTCCACAACAGTGAAGGTCATTGTTTTGGATCCGGCGGGAGATATCGTGTACGAGAATTATCAGAGGCATATGGCAAATATCAAGGAGACTGTGCTTCGGATGCTGAAAGAGTTTTTGGAAGAGAAAGGGAACGTTCCGTGTACCCTTGCGGTTACAGGCAGCGGCGGACTGAATCTGGCGAAGCGTATGGACTGCGAATTTGTGCAGGAGGTTGTCGCGGTGACGACGGCGATCCGCCGGACGGCGCCGGAGACGGACGTGGTGATCGAGCTTGGCGGCGAGGATGCGAAGATCATCTATTTCCGCAATGGCGTTGATCAGAGGATGAACGGAATCTGCGCCGGAGGAACGGGAGCGTTTATTGACCAGATGGCAAGTCTTCTGCAGACGGATGCGCAGGGACTGAACGAATATGCGAAGAATTATAAGGAGATCTACCCGATCGCGGCCAGATGCGGCGTATTTGCAAAGAGCGATATCCAGCCGCTGATCAATGACGGCGCTTCGCGGGAAGATCTCTCCGCAAGTATTTTCCAGGCGGTCGTCAACCAGACGATCAGCGGACTTGCGTGCGGCAGAAAGATATGCGGTCATGTTGCATTTCTGGGCGGCCCGCTTTTCTTCCTGTCCGAGCTTCGGGAAGCTTTTATCCGGACGCTGGAGCTTCGGGAGGATGAGGTCGTTTTCCCGAAGAACGCGCACCTTTTTGCCGCGCAGGGAACTGCGATCTACAGCAGAAAAGGAGAGAGCGGCACGCTGGCTGGCATCGTCGGCCGTATGCAGAAGATCGACGGCGTTCTCTCGGAGACGAACCGTTTGGATCCGCTGTTTCAGGATGAAGAAGAACTGGAGAAGTTCCGGGAAAGACAGGGACAATACTGTGTACATAGAGAGAAGCTGGACGATTATAAAGGACTTTGCTATCTTGGCGTCGATGCGGGTTCCACGACGACGAAGATGGCGCTTGTATCGGAATACGGAGAACTTCTGTACTCGTTCTACAGCAGCAATAAGGGCGATCCCCTTGCCGTGATCAAGGAAGCCTTTCAGGAGATCCGGGAGCATCTGAACCCGGAGGCGAAGATTGCATACTCCTGTTCAACCGGTTACGGGGAGGCGCTTCTGAAGGATGCGTGCAGGCTGGACGAGGGCGAGGTAGAGACGATCGCCCACTATTATGCGGCGCATTTCTTTGAACCGGATGTGGACTGCATCCTTGATATCGGCGGGCAGGATATGAAGTGCATCAAGATCAAGGACGGAAGCGTCGATACGATCATTTTGAATGAAGCGTGCTCGTCCGGATGCGGTTCCTTCATTGAGAACTTTGCAAATTCCCTCGGCTATTCGGCGGAGCAGTTCGCAGAGAAGGCGCTTCTTGCGAAGAGTCCGGTGGATCTGGGCACGCGCTGTACGGTATTTATGAATTCCAATGTAAAGCAGGCGCAGAAGGAGGGCGCGTCCGTTGCGGATATTGCCTCCGGGCTTGCGTATTCTGTTATTAAAAATGCGATGTTCAAGGTCATCAAGCTGACAGATGCTTCCAGTCTGGGAGAAAAGGTTGTCGTGCAGGGCGGTACGTTCTATAATGACGCGGTGCTCAGAAGCTTCGAGCTGATCTCGGGACATGAAGCGATCCGCCCGGATATTGCGGGCCTGATGGGAGCTTTCGGCGCGGCGCTGATCGCGCGGGAGCGCTATGTCGGACAGGAGACGACGATGCTCTCCCTCGATGAGATCATAGGACTTGAGTACCGGACGAAGATGGCGCATTGCAAGGGATGCCAGAACCGGTGCCGCCTGACGGTCAGCCTGTTTTCAGGCGGGCGCAGGCATATTTCCGGAAACCGCTGTGAGAAAGGGATCCAGTCGGAGAATTCCCAGCATCTGGCGCCGAACCTGTTTGATTATAAAAAAGAGCGGCTGTTTGCGTACGAGCCTCTTTCCGAGGAGGAAGCGGAGCGCGGGACGATCGGCATTCCGCGTGTGCTCAATCTGTTCGAGGATTATCCGTTCTGGGCCGTGTTCTTTAAGAAACTCGGATTCCGTACGGTATTGTCGCCGTTCTCGGACCGGAAGCTGTTCCAGCTCGGTATGGATTCGATCCCGAGCGAGTCGGAGTGTTACCCGGCAAAGCTTGTGCACGGGCATATCGAATGGCTGATCGCGCAGGGCGTGAAGACGATTTTCTATCCATGCGTATTTTACGAGCGCGAGGAGCGCAAAAATATACAGAATCATTACAATTGCCCTATGGTCATCTCTTATCCGGAGAATATCCGGAATAATGTGGAGAACCTGAAAGAAAAGGGAATCCGCTATATTGACCCGTTTATCGCTTTCACGAACGAGGAGATCCTTACAAAGCGCATGTGCGAGGTGATGGCGGAGGAATTCGGAATCGGCAGAAAAGCCGTCACAGAGGCGGTTCATGCGGCGTGGCAGGAGCTTCTGAAATTCAAGCAGGATGTCGAGGAGGAAGGAAAGCGGACGATCCGGTGGATGCGCGAGAATAATGGCCGCGGCATCGTGCTGGCAGGACGCCCGTACCACCTTGATCCGGAGATCAATCACGGGATTCCGGAGATGATCCAGAGCTATGGTTTCGCCGTGCTGACAGAGGACAGCGTGGCCGGACTGAGCAAGCGTAACCTGAAGCTGCGGGCGACGAACCAGTGGATGTATCATTCGAGGCTTTACGCGGCGGCTGAGTTTATCGGCGGGCAGGCGGATCTGGACATGATCCAGCTGAATTCCTTTGGATGCGGGCTGGATGCGGTTACCGTCGATCAGGTGCAGGATATCCTGAGCCAGGCAGGCAAATTATATACGTTGTTGAAGATTGATGAGGTGAACAATCTGGGCGCCGCGAAGATCCGCGTGCGTTCCCTGATCGCGGCGCTGAAGCTCCGGCAGAATATCATTCCGGAGAAGACGCCGGAAATACAGGATTTCCACCGTGTAGAGTACACGAAGAAGATGCAGGATCAGAAGTATACGATCCTCTGCACGCCGATGGCGCCGATCCATTTTACCTTCGTTGAGGCGGCGCTGCGAAGCGTCGGCTACGATGTAGTCATGATGAACAATGAAAGCCAGAACGTCCTTGATATGGGACTGAAATTTGTCAACAATGACGCCTGTTATCCGGCGATGATCGTGACCGGGCAGATCATCGATGCAGTTCTGTCGGGCAAATATGATACGGATAAGCTGGCGGTTCTGATGGTGCAGACAGGCGGCGGCTGCCGCGCGTCGAATTACGTCGGATTTATCCGCAAAGCGCTGCAGGACGCAGGATGCCCGCAGATACCGGTTATCTCCATCAATGTAAATGGAATGGAGAAAAATGAAGGCTTCAGATATTCGTTTAAGATGGTCGCGAAGCTTCTTCAGGGAATTGTCTACGGCGACGTATTTATGCGTTGCCTGTACCGCACGCGCCCGTATGAGCTTCAGGAGAACTCTGCAAACGAGCTTTACGAAATATGGAAAGAGATCTGCATTGACGACATTATGAAGCCGTCCATCGGTATGCCGAAGTTCTACCGCAACTGTGAAAACATCATCGATGCGTTCGACAAGCTGCCGATCAACGAGACCCTGAACAAGCCGAAGGTCGGTATCGTCGGGGAAGTGCTTGTCAAGTTCATGCCGCTTGCCAACAATCATCTGATCGATATGCTGGAGGGCGAGGGTATGGAGGTCGTTATGCCGGATTTCGTCGAATTTCTGGAATACTGCTTCTGGAACGCGATCTACCGCGAGAGGTATCTTGGCGGAACGAAGACCGGCTCCTGCATGGCGAAAACGGGAGTTGCGATCATGGACAATGTGCGGAAGCGTATTTTCAAGGCGCTGGATCGGAGCAAGCATTTCCATTCGCCGACGCACCTGAAAAAAGTGCGGGACGATGCATCGGATGTGATCCAGATCGGGAACCAGTGCGGCGAAGGCTGGTTCCTCGCCGGAGAGATCATCGATCTTGTGAAAAACCATGTGGATAACGTCGTATGTATCCAGCCGTTCGGATGTCTTCCGAACCACATTGCGGGAAAAGGGATCATTAAACGGGTAAAAGAGCTGTATCCGCAGGCAAATATCCTTGCCATCGACTATGATCCGAGCGCGAGCAGGGTCAACCAGCTCAACCGTATCAAGCTGATGCTGGAAAATGCAAAGGCGCGCATCGAGGAGGAACAGAGTGAAAAACAGGCGGTGAAAACAATGAATGCGAAGGTATTTGCAGAATGATAAAGCGTACGATCGGTTTCTGGAAGAAATGGATTCCGGAGCATAAATACTGTTATGCGATGCTCTATATGATAGTTTATCTCGTCGTGTTCTTTACGCTGGATTTTACGGTAGAACCAAAGTATATCATTCACTGCAGGCTGGACGATGCGATCCCGTTCTGCGAATATTTCGCGATCCCGTATGCGGTCTGGTTTCCGGCGTTTATACTGGCTCTGCTCCTGTATATGTATTATGATAAAGAAGAATTTCAGCAGCTCTGGTTTATCATGTTCACAGGGGCGACGATCTGCTTCCTTATATATATGGCGCTCCCAAACGGCCTGAAGCTGCGGGTGGATATTCCGAACCGGAACATTTTATGTATGTTTCTGAATATCCTCTGGAACGTGGATTCGCCGGTAAATGTCTGTCCGTCCCTCCACGTATCGACATCGACCGCGATCGCCCTTGTGACGGCGCGTTCCAGACACTTTAAGGGCAAAGGAAGAATATGGCAGGCGCTGGTGATCCTGCTGATGATACTGATCTGTATCTCGACGATGTTCGTCAAACAGCATTCGGCGGTGGACGTCTTTTGCGGCGCTCTTTTAAGCGCGGTATTGTACGTGATCGCATACCATACCAACTGGAGGAAGCTTTTCTACGGGACAAAGCTGGAGATACTTATGTGATACCGGCGCGCGGGTATCATGGCTGACGGAATTTATAGTAAAAGAGGGAATATTATGGCTGAGAAACTGATTACTTTTGTAGTACCTTGCTACAATTCGCAGGATTATTTACACATCTGCGTGGAGAGCCTTCTGACAGGCGGAAAGCATGTGGAGATCCTGATCGTCAACGACGGCTCGACAGACAGAACCGGGGAGATTGCAGCACAGTACGAGGCAAAATATCCGGGTATCGTGCGTGTGCTGACGCAGGAAAACGGAGGACATGGCGAGGGGATCAATCACGGACTGCGTGAAGCATGCGGAACTTACTTCAAGGTCGTAGATTCTGACGACTGGCTGGATACGGAAGCGCTGAAAAAGCTGATCCGGCGTCTGTACCAGTGCGAGGAAAAGGGCGGCGTCGACCTGATGGTGTGCAATTACGTTTACGACCATAAGGAAGAACCGAAGCTTAACAGAACGATCCGGTATGCAAATGTATTTCCGCGGAACCGGATCCTTGGCTGGGAGGATACAAGACCGTTCCTTCCATGGCAGTACCTGACCCTGCACTCCTGCATCCACAGGACGCAGATCCTGCGCGACTGCAAGCTTGAGCTGCCCAGGCATACATTTTATGAGGACAACCTTTTCGCATACACGCCGCTTCCATATATAAAGCGGATCTGCTATACGGATATCGACCTGTATCATTATCTGATCGGCCGGGCGGACCAGTCCGTTGCCGAGGACGCATTGAAGAAACGATGTTCCCACCAGATTCTTGTGTCGACACGGATCTTCAAGGCGTACAACCTGAAAGAGATCAAAGCAGAAAATCCGAAGCTGGCGCGTTATATGTATCATGAGGTTGAATTTATGATGGCGATCGCAACGGCATTTACAAGGCTGAACCGCACAGCGGAGGCGGAACAGATGATACGGGATATGTGGGCGGACGTATCGGAATTTGATGCAAAGCTTGCAAGACGTATCCGGCGCGCGTCGATCGCGGCGTTTATAAACCTTCCGGGCAAAGCGGGGCGCGGCCTTGGCATTGCCGGGTACAGGCTCTGCCACAAATTGGTGGCGTTTAACTAAAGGATCGTGAAGAACGGCCGTCCGGCCCTGCGCCTGATAAGGCTTTTGCAACCGAAGGTAAATAAAGTCCCGGGCGCGGCCGGACTGTTAAAAAATGTCTTGACGGGGAAAACCAGTCTATGCTATAGTAATAAGGCGACATGGAAGTAAGGTCTTTTTTTTTGTGTGCATTTTTTCAAAGGAACAGGGGAAGATGCTTAGAGAAAAAGGACCGCTCAGGACAGTCCTGTATACTGTCTTTTATCAAAGAATAAAGCGAGGTGGAAGTTGTGCGTACAAGAATTACATTGGCATGTACAGAGTGCAAGCGGCGTAACTACAATACTACAAAAGACAAGAAGAAACATCCGGAGAGAATGGAGATCAAAAAGTATTGCAGATTCTGCAGGAAACATACGCCGCATAAAGAGACGAAGTAATCGCAAAGAGGAGTTTGAATATGAGCAGTAACAAGAAAAGCAAAGCTCCGAAGAAAGCAAGCTGGTGGACAGGCGTCAAGGCGGAATTCCGGAAGATCATCTGGCCTGACAGGATCACGCTGGCAAAAGAAACAACAGCAGTTGTAGTGGTATCCGTATTACTGGGTGCGTTGATTTCTGTTCTGGATGTATTCATCAAGTTTGGAATCGACCTTTTAGTAAGATAATTACGTCGGCAGTAATGGAAAGGTGATTAAGAATGGCAGAAGCAAAATGGTATGTTGTTCATACTTATTCGGGCTATGAGAATAAGGTTAAGGCCAATATTGACAAGACGATTGAGAACCGTCATCTGGAGGATCAGATCCTGGAGGTTCGTGTTCCGATGCTCGAGGTTGTAGAGGCAAAGAACGGTACGCAGAAAGCTGTTGAAAAGAAGATGTTTCCGGGGTATGTACTCATTCACATGATCATGAATGACGACACATGGTATGTTGTCAGAAATACCCGCGGCGTAACAGGATTTGTCGGACCCGGTTCCAAGCCGGTGCCGCTGACGGAGGAAGAGATGCTTCCGCTCGGCGCAGCAGGGAAAGAGATTCAGGTGGACTATAAGGTCGGCGACATGATCACAGTGATCGCAGGAGCCTGGAAGGATACGGTCGGGAATATTCAGACGATCAATCCTGCAAAGCAGAGTCTGACGATCAATGTAGAGCTTTTCGGCCGGGAGACGCCGGTTGAACTCAGCTTTGCAGAAGTAAGAAAAGCGCAGTAAAAGCTTATTCGGCGTACGCATAGCCTGCGTCGCTGAAAATATGTAACATTTATCAAAGTGGGAGGGATATCCCCGCGAACACCACAAGGAGGTACTTGAAATGGCAAAGAAAGTAACAGGTTATATCAAATTACAGATCCCTGCAGGGAAGGCAACGCCGGCGCCGCCGGTCGGACCGGCGCTTGGTCAGCACGGCGTAAACATCATGGAGTTTACCAAGCAGTTCAATGCAAGAACAGCAGACCAGAACGGTATGATCATTCCTGTAGTAATCACAGTTTACAATGACAGAAGCTTCAGCTTCATCACAAAGACACCACCGGCAGCAGTTCTTATTAAGAAAGCCTGCAATATCAAGTCCGGATCAGGCGCTCCGAACAAGACAAAGGTCGCTAAGATCACAAAGGCTCAGGTTCAGGAGATCGCTGAATTAAAGAGACCGGATCTGAACGCAGCTACTCTTGAGGCAGCTATGAGCATGATCGAGGGCACATGCCGCAGTATGGGTGTAACAGTTGTGGACTAAGCGTTTTGACGAGAGATTCGTGATCGCTTTGAAAATTGTAGATCAGATTTATATGTGGGAGGGCTCGCTCCCGATATTACCACTAGGAGGTTATTGAAATGAAAAGAGGAAAGAAATATGTTGAGGCTTCCAAAGAGATCGTAAAGGGCAATCTTTACGAGAAGGAAGAAGCAATCGCATTAGTTAAGAAGACAGCAGTAGCAAAATTTGATGAAACCATTGAAGCGCATATCAGAACAGGCTGCGACGGACGTCACGCTGACCAGCAGATCCGCGGCGCCGTAGTTCTGCCGCACGGAACAGGCAAGAAGGTTCGTATCCTCGTATTTGCAAAGGATGCAAAGGCTGATGAGGCAAGAGCAGCGGGAGCAGATTTCGTAGGAGCAGAAGAGCTGGTTCCAAAGATTCAGAATGAAGGCTGGTTCGATTATGATGTAGTTGTTGCTACACCAAACATGATGGGCGTTGTTGGACGTCTTGGCCGTATACTTGGACCTAAGGGATTAATGCCGAACCCGAAAGCCGGTACAGTTACGATGGATATCACAAAAGCAATCAACGATATCAAAGCCGGTAAGATCGAATACAGACTTGACAAAACAAACATTATCCATGTGCCAATCGGAAAAGCTTCTTTCACAGAAGAGCAGTTAGCAGACAACTTCCAGACGCTTATCGACGCAGTCAACAAGGCAAGACCATCCGCAGTAAAAGGTCAGTTCCTTAAGAGTGTAACACTTTCATCTACAATGGGACCTGGCGTTAAGCTGAATCCGGTTAAGCTTTCATAATTGACAGCAGATCGAGATATAA
>CAZPXF010000048.1:0-16414 GCA_964590945.1 uncultured Lachnospiraceae bacterium
GTCCTTTTCACTATCCATATCCTTATGCATTTATATAGACATATAGATTATCTACTAAAAAGGCATATTTTTCAAGAAGGAGTAAGGCATCTTATCGACCAGTTTATAAAAAACGCAGATAGTTTTGACCCTTAAGATGCCTTTTTTACTTTCCATGTTCAGACATCCACCGATTCAACAGTTTTTCCAATATCTCACGAAGCTGCTTTTGTTCTTCGCTGTCAAGCACATTGAACATTTTCTCCTGCCGATGGTTTTCCTGCTGATGACTGCCTTTCCTGGCCGCAATATAACCGCAGCGGTTCAAAAGCTGGCTCAATGTCTGTTCTTCCGGCCTGAGATTCTCCAGATCTTTACCATACTTTGGCCCATTATCCCCTCTGTCAGGTCTGCCATGTTCTCTGCCATGTCCTTTATGACCGGCCAGTTCTCCATGGCCATGTTTTTCTCCGGCCTCGCCCGTTTCTTCCACGCCAAAAAATGCCCTTCCTCTTCCGCAGCTCAACTGTTCCTTTGGACATTGTTTTGGACATTGTGTACAATGTTCTGTTTTCATATTTTGATTCTCCATATTAATCTCCTTCAAATTCTGTTTTTAAAAAAAAGCAGGACGCTATCCTCCTGCTTTTTTCGCCCAATATCTCCTACTGTTCAATCGTCAGCATACGAATTGCCGACGGCGACACCGCCTCATACTTATTTCCGGTATATTCCAGAGTTCCATCCTCCAAAATCCGGAATGTTGTAATATCTCCGGATACCATATTCCCGGATAACAGATATCTCTGATCCGGCGAGATCCAAATACCACGCGGCAGATTCCCATTGCTGTTGATCTGCTGTTTCAGGCTCGGTCTGCCTTCCTCATCCAACGACATAACGATGATATCATTCAATCCGCATAATGTAACATAAAGTGTCTTTCCATTTGGATGGATCTGGATATCCTGCGCGCCCACCGGCTTTCCATCGATCAGTCCGACTTCCTCCGTAAGCAGATCCAGCTTTCCGAACAATTCAAGCTTTCCATCCTCATCATAATGGAAATAGTTTAACAAAGCTTTATTCTCATTGTCACAATAAAAAATCGGCAGCGTGGGATGAAATACGCCATATCTTGGGAAGCTCGCAACTTCTTCCACCGTATATTCATCCAGCTTTACAAATTTCCCTTTCTCTTCATCTACCTTAAATGAAATGATACGATCCATACCTTTATCACAGGTAATGAAAATCTTACCGTCAGGGCTTGCAATTACCGCATGTAATCTGGAGATAACTTCAACCAGTTGAATATGGTTTGTCACCGGATCAACATTTCTCTGTGAATTTGGTCCCTTTCCGCCTGTACCCTCTGTAATCATAACGTCACAGGGTTTTCCTATGGAACCGTCTTCCTGTATTGGGAATAATACCAGCGCGGTATCGTCAAATAATACTTCGTTTCCGATACTTCCGTCTTCCTTCTGTACAATCTTCGTCACATGCCACGGATCAGAGCAGTGGCATGCCATAATATATTTTTTACTCTTTGTCATGCACAGATAAGACGGTTCAGGGGACAGAGACTGCTGCTCATTGATAAGAGACAGTTTCCCGTTCTCCGGATCTATCCGAAAGGCCAGCACATAACCGCCGCCGCCAATCTCATCCCGTCTCTCTCCACATTCGTTTACCGCATACAGAATCCGGTTCTCATCATCCAGATAAAGCTGCCCTGCAGCAATATCCTGTCTGATCGTCTCGATCAATTTCAAAGATCCGTTCTCCCTGTCATATTCAAATGTAGAGATTCCTTTCGGCGCAGGGGCAAATCCCCAGTTTCCTACATATGTAAATATTTTTTTGGACATTTTATCGTCCTCCTAATTTCAATTGTCTTTTAATACTCTGTCTAAGAAGTCAAAGCTTATATCTGCTGCATAATCTTCATGCCACCAGATTCTTCCATGATGCGGCGCACCCTTTTCAATATGAAGCTCCACCTTATCTTCTCCTGCAATCTCACGAATCGCAGACGCCAACCGGATCGACTGCTCAACCGGTACGATGACATCTTCCGTACCATGTATAATGATAAAAGGCGGCATATCCGGATTCACATAGATATAAGGACTTGCCAGACGAACCAGTTCCGGAATATGAGGAAGCGGCGCTCCCATGAATTCAGACTCCGCCGAATCCGGCGCATCATGCTCCTGTTCACCTTTCATACCTTTCCTTTTATAAGCAGCGTCCATATCAAGAAATCCTCCGCAAGGGCCGCACCAGTCAACAACTGCTGCCACCCGGCTGTCATAATCAGCGTTTCCCATGGACAGATCCTCAAAAGCCGGATTTCCCGCAGTCAATGCTGCCATCGCAGCAATCCAGCCACCGGCTGAAGGTCCCCAGAGCGAGATCCTTTCTGCATCCAAATGATATTCATCTGCATGTGCCTTTAAAAATCGAATAGCTGCTTTTGCATCGTAAAGCATTGCCGGAAAACGCGCCTCGCCGCTCTTACGATATTCTACACTGACAACCACGTACCCTCTGTCTGTTCCTCTGAGCATAGGTTCTACGGAATCTTCCCTGTGTCCTCCTCTGCTGAATCCGCCTCCATGAAAATGGACGATAACCGGATACGGGGTTTCACTCTCTTCATTTGGAAACCATATATCCAGAATCTGCGATGGAGACTGACCGGCATATGGGATGTCATATATCTTCTTTTTTACATGTTCCTCAGCTTCTTTTGACATACAATGATCTTTCATATCGTTATAATTCCTTCTCCTCTTTCAGCAATGCCTTTACACATCGGATCAGCTCCTGTGCAATATATCCCGGACGGAGCCATGTATGATTCATACCAACGATTCCATCTCCATATAATTCTGCCAGCTCAAATGCCTCATCACTGTAAATATAACCCGAATTATATGCAAGACTTGCAACATGGTTCATCAATATCAGATTCTCACAGCCGCATGCATCCTTGATCTCTTTTCCTAAGGCGGAATACAGCTCTCCGCTGAATCCCATCAGTACGATCGGGCCGATCTTTATCTTCTGTACACGTACCTTGTATGGAACCGGTTTCCCTGCTTCATCCTTTCCGGGAACTTCCGCCCATATGGTTCCGGCGGACAGCGGAGTCCTGGATACATCGCAATTGATCCTCCGGATCACCTTCTGAACATCTGCAAAATGGTGTGAAACCAATGTGTGAAGCATGGAAAGCGGAATAGCTGGATCTTTCTCATAATACTCTACCGGCGCACCCGTCTTTGGATCCTCGCGGTACACCTGATTAGACATAACAGGATTCAAATCTCCCGCTGCTCCGCTCGACCATATTGCCACACTGCCATCATATTCCTTTTCCATATATTTACTTACGTTACCACCCAAATCACTGGAAATACCTACGCTCCCGTCTTTTCCGCATGCATTCAGAATCATCACTGTATTATGAACCGGATAATTGACAAGAAATGCAATCGGTTTTCCTTCCAGACCGGCAAATTTCATAACAAACAACTTATGGTCTGCCGGACGGTTGATATTGTTGCCCGTTCCAAGCTCCACATGCACGTTACCCATCCCGTCCGTCACTTCATAGAACGCAATCCGGTTTACATTGATGTCGCTTGTTCCATACCCATAACCAACCGTTGCCGGCGCCATACTGTCAAGAGCTTTCTATGCAGCCAGGAACAGTTTCTCAAGTATAAACTGCTCATACAGCTTTGTAGCTTCCTGTACCTCTATCGGTTTCCTCGCTATATAATTCGGGCCTTCATAAGGACGATATCCCGTGACCGGGGCGGAGTGTGTATGGATACTAAAATACAGTATATGATCCTGCGGCACGCCAGTATGCGTCTCAAGCGCTTTTAAATTCTCCTCCGGATTTGGAACCTTATCCAGATCTCCTGAGATCAGCAGCACCCTTTTCCCCTGATTTTGCAGCGCAATGACTCTTATATACAGATCATCCACGATTCCCCCAAAATGGGAATCCATAAGTCCACGAAGTTTTCCCAGTAAATCTGCAGATGGCGTAATCTTTTCCCTGGCTGCGCCACAATACAACTGTTGTTCCATACTTTCACTCCTTATTATAAATTATTGATTTCTTTTACACGGCAGCAGGATACGTAATGATTCGGACTTACTTCCGTCAGCTCCTGCGGCTGATAGCATCTGTCGCAGGCATAATTACATCTCGCCGCAAACCGGCATCCAGGCTTTGGATCGATCGGTGATGTAATCTCGCCCTTCAATACGATCCGGTTCATCTTTCTGTCAATATCCGTGGACGGAATTGCAGAGAGCAATGCCTTTGTATACGGATGATACTGCTTGCTGAATAATTCATGAGCCGGACTTGTCTCGACAAGCTGTCCGAGATACATAACACATATATCGTCAGATATATGCTTTACAACCGACAGATCATGCGTAATAAACATATATGTAAGATTTTTTTCCTGCTGCAATTCTTTCAGAAGATTCAAAATCTGCGCCTGAATCGATACATCCAGCGCTGATACCGGCTCGTCACAGACGATAAATTCCGGATCGAGGGCAAGCGAACGCGCGATTCCTACTCTCTGCCGACGTCCTCCATCCAGCTCATGCGGGTAGGACAGCCGGAGTCTTGGAGCTATTCCAACCAGATCCATCAACTCTTTCGTTTTATCGATCGCTTCCTGCTTGCTGTATTTTCCTGAAATCAGCAACGGCTCCTTAATGGAATCCTCAACCGTATATCTTGGATCCAGCGAAGAATACGGATCCTGGAAAATAATCTGCGCATGTTCACGGAATTTTTTCATATCTTTGCGGTTTAACTGGGTTACATCTTCATTATCAAAGATGATCTGCCCGCTGGTGCTTTCCTCCAGATGTACCAGCATCCTTCCCAATGTGGATTTTCCGCATCCGGACTCGCCAACAATTCCCATTGTTTTTCCTTTTTCGATACTGAAGGTTACATCATCTGTAGCATGAACCATGCCCCGGGCTGTCTTAAAATATTTCTTCAGATTCCGTACTTCAACTAATTTGGACATTATGACTCCTCCTTGTCTTTTACCAGCAGGCAGCGACACATATGCCCCGGTGTTATCTCTCTCAATCCCACTTCACTACATCTGCATTTTTCCGTAGCCTTGTCGCACCGTGGATTGAATTTACAGCCCTTCGGCAGATCTGTCGGATCCGGCGGAAGTCCGTCGATCGGACTTAACCATTCCACATCCTCATCCAGCTTTGGCAGAGCGCCGAAAAGTCCCAATGTATATGGATGCGTCGGATTCTTGAAAATATCTTTAAGCGAACCGGACTCTACGATCTCACCGGCATACACAATAGCAACCTCATCGCACATTTCCGCAACTACGCCTAAATCATGCGTAATCAGAATCGTCGTCGTATTATTCTCCTGATTCAGCTTCTGCATCAGCTCCAGAACCTGCGCCTGGATCGTAACATCCAAAGCGGTTGTCGGCTCATCCGCCAGCAAAAGCTCCGGATTACACGCCAACGCGATCGCGATTACAACCCTCTGCTTCATACCGCCGGAAAACTGGTGCGGATATTCGTCATAACGCTCGGCAGGAATACCAACTGTTTCCAACATCTGCTCTGCCCTTTTACGGATCTCATTCTTCGGGATATCGTTATGTAATTCGATAACCTCTGCGATCTGCTTTCCTACTGACATAACCGGATTCAAGGATGTCATCGGATCCTGGAAGATCATAGTGATCTTACTTCCGCGAACCCCGCACATCTCTTCCTCTGTCAGCTTGAGAAGGTTCTGTCCCTCCAGGATAACTTCTCCGTCTCTTAATTCCGCCGGCGGCTCCTGAAGAACTCTGAGTATTGTACGGGCAATCGTTGTTTTTCCGGCTCCGGTTTCTCCAACCAGTCCCAGAACCTTTCCTTTCTCCAGATTAAAAGAAACTCCATTTACTGCATGTACAGTTTCCTCTTTTGTAACGTACTCTACCTTTAAATTTTTTACCTGTAAAAATGTATTTTTCTCGCCCATGTCATTTCCCCTTACTTCTTAAGCTTCGGATCCAGCGCGTCACGTAAACCATCACCAAGCAAATTAAGCGACAGAACAACCAGCATGATACATATACCCGGAATCAGACACATGTATGGATAATCCATAATGAAATCACGGCTGTCTGCCAGCATCGCGCCCCACTCAGGAGTCGGCGGCTGAACGCCGATACCAATGTAACTCATACTTGCCGCCATCATGATTCGTGCTCCAACACCCATTGTTGCCTGCACCAGGATCGGAGCAAATGTGTTCGGAAATACATGCTTTGCTATGATCCTCAGATCACTGCAGTTACTGGTTGACGCAGCATCCAGATATTCCATCTTGCGGACATTCAATATCGAAGATCTCATCAGACGTGCGGTTCCTGCAATTCCTTCTACGCCAAGGGCGATGATTACATTCCCTACTCCCGGTCCTAATACACAGGCAAGGGCAATGTTCAGGATCATACCCGGAATAGACTGGATAATATCACACAATCTCATGATCAGGTTGTCCAGCCAGCCGCCGTAGAATCCGGAGATTGCTCCGACAATGATTCCAAAGAATGCACTGAAAATTACAGAACCAATACCAATTACGAGAGAATATCGCGCCCCGTACATCGCACGGCTTAAAATATCGCGCCCCATCTGGTCTGTTCCGAAAAGATGCTCCTTACAAGGCCCCAGGCAGCGATCCATAATATTGATCTCCGTATATCCATATGGCGAAAGCACAGGGGCAAATATTGCAATCAGAAGTACGAATAAGAAAATAATTCCGCCTACAACAGCGCCTTTATTATAAGAAAGCCTCTTCATAACTTCTACAAACTGGCTTTTCTTCTTTACCTTTACCGGTTCTGCCGCGACTTTTTTTGTTGCTGCGTTTGTCATTTTTTCTCACTCCTTTTCTTCTTACCGCCCGTGATCTGCGCTTTCACACGAGGGTCAACTTGAGCTATTAACAGGTCGCAAACCAACATAATGATTGAGAAAGTGATAGCCAGAAGAACAACGCCGCCCTGTACAACCGGATAATCACGGTTGTTAACTGCATTTACAATATATACTCCGACGCCCGGAATCGCAAAAATGGTTTCCGCGATCAACGTTCCGCCAAGCGAAGTACCAAAACTCATACTTGCTACTGTGATAACAGGGATCAGCGCGTTTGGAAGTGCATGCTTATAAATCACAGACCGCTTCTTTACACCTTTTGCTTTTGCCATTGTAATGTAATCGGAGTTAATAACCTCAAGCATACCTGATCTCATCTGCCTTGCCATCGTAGTAACCCCGGCAAGCGCGGTCGATATGATCGGCAAAATCCAATATTGAATACCTCCGATACCATACGCCGGAAGCAATCCAAGCTTATTTGAGAATACCAGGATCAGAACAAGCGCAAACCAGAATCCCGGAAGTGAAGTACCAATCAACGCCAATGCCATGGAACCATAATCAATAATACTGTTTTGATGTACGGCCGCCGTTACTCCAAGCGGAATACCGATTACCAGAGATAATACCATCCCCGATACCGCAAAGATCAGCGTCTTCGGAAAACGGGATATTAATTCCGCTGAGATAGAAACATTACTGATATAAGAAGTTCCGAAATCAAAATGTAAAAATACATCTGACATATACCGTCCAAGCTGAACGATATACGGATCGTTCAGTCCCATTTCGTCGCGCAGATTATTGATCTGCTCAGCTGTTGCAGTAGAGCCGAGGATAACCTCTGCCGGATCGCCCGGAGACAGCTGCATCAACGTAAAAACTAATATAACAACACCCAGCAAAACCGGTATCATTAATAAGATTCTCTTTAATGTATATTTTCCCATAAGACTACTCCAGTTCTTATTAAAAGGACGCCCCGCCCCCATTTGTTCATCTTACACGGGGCGTCCTCTTTCTACATGGTTACTTTAATCCTTCGTTTATTTGTCAGCAACGATCGTATTTGCACGCACGAATCTGTTCCAGTCAATATAATAATCGCTTACTGTCCCTGAGTTGTATGCTGCATACTCAGGAAGATCATAAATCTGATAATATAATGCATTGTCTGTGATATACTCATAGAATGCATTCAGATTCTCTTCTGTATATCCATCAGGAGCAGCGATTGCATCATATAATTCCTGTAACTTGTCATCATCCAGACCTGCCCATGTCTTTCCGGACTCATAGTTGTTGCGGTTGAACAGCGTATTCCAAAGATCTGCTGTTACATATCCGCCGTTACCAGGTCCTGCATAAGCCATATCGTACTGTCCGCTTGTACCATCACGGTAGGAGCCATAAGTTGTTCCTTCTACAACGTTCAGTTCCGCATTGATACCAACCTCAAGAAGGTTTGCCTGAACGATCTGCCACATCGTCGTGATCTTTGCATTGTTGTTGCAAAGCAGCCTCAGAGTTGTTCCGTCATATCCGGACTTCTCAACAAGTTCTTTTGCCTTCTCCGGATCATAAGCATACGGGCTTGTCTCCCAGGAATCGTTGTATCCAACTGTAAGCTCTGAATTTCCGCATGTAACATTGCTTGCGCTTCCATATCCGTAACCGCATGCCTCCGCTACCGATTCGTTGTCGATCGCATACAGTACAGCCTGTCTTAATTCAAGGTTGTCATAGAAGATATTATCCTCCGTCATACAGAACATAACACCGCGATCCTCAGATGAAGGCATCTGGGCAAGCTCGATTCCGTCATATTCAGATACTTCGTCCAAAAGGCTCGAATCGATATACATAGCAAAATCTACAGAACCATCCTTAACAGCAAGTGCAAGCTGTGTAGGCTCGTTCAGGATATCAAACTGAATCGTGTCAGCATTTGCTACGCTTCCCGGATAAATCAGGCTTTCATCTGTCTGCCAGTAGCTGTCCGTCTTTCTTGCAATGATTGTCGTTCCATTTACATAGTCATCCCCGCCTGCCACTGTATACGGCATTGTTCCGCAGGAAGTGGAAGCAAATCCGTCCGGACTGTTGTTATAAGCTGCCTCGCTTGCGATCGGTACTTTACATACAATGTATTCAAAAGAACCAGCCGCTGTCGTATTAAGCTTCAATTCAAATGTATAATCGCCCGTCGCTTTGATGGACTCTACTGTAGTCGCCCAGTTTTCCATATACTGCTCAAAGCTGAATACAACGTCGGACGCTGTGATATCATTGCCCTCGGCATCCTTGATATAGTCATAAATTGTAACATTGTATGTAACATCGTCCACCTTTTCGTATTCCTTCATCAGGATATTATCGATTTCCGTGGAACCGCTCTGGCAGCTTGCCAGTGTCTCATAGAGCACGTAGGTTACCATGTCCTTCGTAATACGTCCGCTTGTCCACGGATTCAGGGAATCCAGACCGTCGTACATACCAATAACAAGCGCGCCTTCTTCCGCTTCGACTACGTCAGCGGTCTGTTCGCTGCTGGCGGAAGAATCCCCTTCCGAGCTTTCGGAGCTTCCGCATCCGATAAGGCCGACTACCATTAGCCCTGCTAACAACGCTGACAGTAATCTTTTCAGTTTTCTACTTTTCATAATGTACCTCCTTATGTACTTTTTCCGCTTACGCGGGTTTGTTATTTGAAGCAATAAAAACTGCATATCTGACCTTGCTTAAGTGAAATTATCGGTGCTACAATGGAGTAAGGCTTAAGCAAAGGAGGGAATCAACGTGAATTTTCTTAACATCAAATATTTTATGTCTATTGTAGAAGAACAGAGCATAAGTGCAGCTGCAAGAAAACTCTTTATTTCCCAACAATCACTGAGTGAACATCTGAAAAAAATGGAATTCGAGCTTGGCGTTCCTCTTTTGGAGAGAGGTTCTCCTCCGCTCCATCTTACGGTTGCCGGAGAAGTGTTCTACGACGGAAGCAAAGAGCTTATGGATGTCTATAACCGTATGCTTGCAAACATTGACAGTGTTACAAGCCAGCGCCGCAGTAAAATCACACTCGGAATCGCCACTTATGGGATGCCCCCATTTTTGTCCGAATTGCTGGTTCGTTTCAGAGAGAAATATCCTCAATACGATGTCGATATAGTAAAGAGGCTTCACTCTGACATCTCTCATTACATGAGAGGCGTTGATCTGTACATCAGTTATCTTCCATTAGACGAGAATCTGGATTATGTTACTTTGATTGACGAAGATCCTTATTGTGTCACGTTTCAGAAGCGCCTTGCATTAGAAACTTATGGTGACAACTGGGAATCCATTGAGGATCAGCTTCTTGAAACCGAGGATCTGTCCCTCCTTCGCGACATGCCTTTCCTGATGCTAAGAGACCGGCAGACATTGCCTGCCCGCGATCTGGTCAGTATCTTCAGAGAATATAAGTTCACTCCTTTGATCACTTATAACTCTGAGAACGGAGATCTGAACGATGAACTCTGTCTGAAGGGCGTCGGCTGCCTTTTGGCGCCATCGGATTATATCAACCGGCGTTTTTATTCAGATGAGAATACCCTGTCGGCAGAGCTCCTTTCCTACCCGATCAAAGTTACAAGCTTCAAGCAAACTCTTGCAATCTGCTATGAAAAGGGCCGCAGGCTGCATGCAGCGGAACGGTGTTTCATCAGCGAAGCTAAGACATTTTTCACAAATTCTTCGGAAAGATAACTTTTTTTATATGCACTTTTATTATTTCTTTTAATAAAATTTTAAAATATATCAGTCAATTTGTCTAACACGTCTTCGTTTTTACCTCCACAAGTGAAAACCTGTAGACTATTCAGCATTTTGCCTGTTGCTTTCAGATGTAAAATAATATATGATAAAACTACTATGATTACAAAAGGTGTGAATACTATGTTTGACAAACAACGGAACAAAATGAACGAGGACGACCAGCTGAAACAGCATGAACCACGCCCGAACCTGCGGGAAAAGAAAGAACGATCTATGCTGAAGACTTATGAGGAACCTGTGCTCCCCAAATTATGCAGGATCATCTTCTTTTTCATGATCGTTATAACGATCGCCATGCTGCTTGTGGATATCAACGCTTTCGTCCGCTATGATTCCTGTTCAGGAATCCGGCACTTGCTGTCCAATCTGTCCACAACCGGCTTTTGGAGCTGGCTGCTTTTTTCTGTAATTCTTTTGCTTCTCTGTATTCCGGGTATCAAGCTAAATGAGCGGAAATTCTACCGGAAGCAGAAAAGCAGTGGTATCAGATGCGATACCGAAGAAGAAAAACTCCGTAACCAGCGGGCAGTCCGCCGTTTAAATTCCTCATATATTTTCTACATAAAGGTCTGTGCCATCGGTATGGTTATATGGGGAATTTTTTATCTGCTCTTTGTCGTTTTATAAACCTTCTGAAACTTCCGCCGCATAAGTGAATTCCAATCCCTTATGCGGCTTTTTTTACCGGATCCGGCTGATCGTTCTTTTTTCCAACGGCAGCTTGCCATATCGCCGCCAGAAGGAACGCTACCAACGCCCCGACCAGGGTTCCGACGAAACGATTTACTGCATAGAAAATCCGCCCGTTCCCCTCTGCCAGGAAAGCTACAAGACAGAAGGTTATGGCGCTGACACGCCCGGTCACCTTCGGCATATGTATCAACTCACACGCCACAAGGTTTAAAACGATTCCAACTCCGCACAGCAGGAAAAATACAAGATCCATCTGCAACGCATTGTCGATCAGCACGACAATAATCGCGATGATTCCTCCGCATAAAACGCCCTTCAGACGGGTAAGTCCCGCCTTTCTGGTTGCCGCGGTTATTTCCTGCGTACACATCAGCACACCCGTGCACGCCGCAAGTCTTTGTACCTGCGGTATAAAATATGTGACCAGCAGGCAGATTATCAGTCCGATACCGATACGCACCTCCGTATTACTGATCATTTTCTTTTTTTCCGGCATAATCTATCCTCTCCTCTTCTAACTTAAACTCCGCTCCTAAGCTGCTTTAATATTTTTGATCCATTTTTTACTTTTCAGCCGCAGAATACACCATATTGTCTTTAACGGATTATCTATCTTAAGACAGACAAAGATCCAAAATGGAGATACGTGAAATACCAGCCCTGCCACAAATCCCAACGGTATGGAGACAATCCACAAAAAGATATTGTCAGCCACAAGCAGCGCCTTTGTATCTCCGCCTCCGCGAAGAGCGCCTTTCGTCATGATATGGTTTGCAGCGGTAAATATCACGATCAGGCTCATTGCATATAAAAGCTGCCGCGTGATCGCCGCCGTCTCCGGGCTCAGATCGTACAGGCCAATAACAGGATTCGACAAAAGCAGAATAACAAGGCTCGATACAACCCCCAGGCCAATTCCGATTCCAAGAAACGCCCAGCCCTGCCGCTCTACATTCTCAATCTCGCCGCGTCCCAGCGTATTTCCGGTTATCACTGCGCTCCCCTGCGATACTCCGATAATGAGGATATTGCTTATTCTCTCTACAATCGCAGTAATTGCATTTGCAGCTACAAAGGCCGCCCCCAGATGTCCGATCACCATCATGACAACATTGCTTCCCAATGCCAGCACCATGTCGCTCAGAAAAACCGGAATGCCGATTTCGATATATTCCGGCAACAGGCTTCTCACTTTCATGAACAAATCCTTTGGCCGGTATCTTAATACGTCTTCTGCCATCATCAGATAGCCGCAGATCACTGCAAATTCAAAAATCCGTACGATCAATGTACTCAGCGCCGCGCCTGAAATTCCCATTGCCGGAGCTCCGCACTTTCCGAACATCAAAATATAATTCCCGCCGACATTCAAAAAGAATGCAATGACAGATACGATCAGCGGAAGCCTTACCTTATGCATGCTCCTCATGATGATCGTTGACGTCAGCGACAGGCCGTAAAACAGATAGCTCACCGTACAATACTTCAGATATTCCACGCCATAAGCAATCACGTCGCTTTCTGTGGTATACATCTTCATGATCGTCTCAGGAATCAACGCCGTAGAAACCGTAAATATTGCCACCAGCGACAGGCAGAAGCGGAACATAATCGTCATCGTCCTTTTTAAGGATTCGTATTCTTTCATGCCCCAGAATCTGGAGGCCAGCACAGACGCGCCCATGCTAAGTCCCATGCAAAGGCTGTGAAAAATATTCACATACTGAGTAGCCAGGGAAGCAGCAGATAACTGCCGCTCCCCCAGTGATCCGATCATTAACGTATCCGCCAGGTTCACCCCAATCGTAATCAAGCCCTGCATCGCCACAGGAACAGCAATTACCATAACTTCTCTGTAAAAACTTTTATCCGGATATATTAACAATCTCAATCTATCTGATTTCTTTAACGCCGTCATTTTTAGTCCGCATCAACCGGCTGATCATGATACTCTTCATACAGGTCATTGATGAAATCCAGCATGTGATGCCACTCAATCAGAGTATGGTAGGCAACCTTCCGCAAATATGCTTCACTGCACGCCGTACGCGGTTCGCGGATCAGTTCTCCGCCTTTTGCCGGACGCCAGCCGATCCATTCTACCGAACGTCTCTCATATCCCCCTTCCAGACATGGACGGATCTGTCCAAGCGTCAGATGCGCTCCCGGCTCATCAAAGGACTCCCAGTCTGAAGTCTCATTTACATTGCAGCCGGATGCTTTCATTTCTTCAATCTTCTCGTCCGTAAGTCCGAACTCGCGCAGATTGAAGGAGTGACGGATCGTGTCATATTTTCTGTCTCCTTCTCCAAGATCCAGACTTTCCGTCGTGTGGATTCCATCGCTCTTATCTGTCCAGTTCACAAAATAATGATCCCAGTGATCCGCCGGATTCCAGATCTTATAGCGAAGATTGCCATGTCCCAGAACCATGCTTCTGGAATGCACATTCAGCCAGTTCATGTACCAGAATACCTTTTTTACATCAATCGACTCCGGGATCTTCATGTAAGTGCAGATATAGCCGCTCCCATCCGGGAACATGCAATAGCCGTTCTCCACTTTCTCGTACTGTCCGCATGGTTTCAGCCAGTCAATGAAGTTTTCTGGCTTTACCGCATCCTCCACATCCATTGGTGGTCCGAAAATTCTGGTTTTCAGATCTTCCGGCAAATCCTTCATCGGATAGTCATAATAGTACTTTGCGAGTGGCATTAATTTTTCTTCCGGAAATAATTCCGGCAGTTTTTCATAACTCATACTGTTACCGCCTTTCTTTTTCGTTTCTTTTAATCTGTCTCCATCTTATATGCCGCCTCCTCGAAACGTCCAACACGAAAAAAGTGGCGTATCACAAGATTCATCCTGTAATACGCCCGTAATTTGTGTTATACTTAAACATAAGAAGCCGTACATATTTCTTACAAAATATAAAGGAGGCCGCTTATGAATTTTCAGAATATTGAATATTTTCTGACCGTGGCAAAATACAAAAATTTCACGAAGGCTGCCCAAAGCCTGTATATCTCCCAGCAATCCCTAAGCGAAAATATACGCCGTCTTGAAGAGGAAATCGGAACTCCGCTCTTTGTCCGCGGTAAAACCTTAAGTCTGACTCCTGCCGGAAAATGCTTTCAAAGCGGCGGCAGCAAAATATTAAGCACGCAGGATAAAATGCTGCGCGAGATCGCCGTCATAAGCAATACGATCTGCTGCAAGGTTGTTTTAGGCGTATTGCCGATGGATCTGCCTCCATTCCTTCCGCAGGTATTAAAGGAGTGCTCCCAGAAATATCCGGAATATGAATTGTCCATCCATCCTGAGAATTCGACGGAAGTGGCCGATCTTACTTTCAGCATGGATCCTCCGGGAAAAGGTATGGAGAGCATCCCGCTCATTGAGAACGATCCCTTCGGCGTTGTAATCAGCCGCACGCTGGCAGTTCAGATCTATGGAAATCAATGGCAGGAAATGGATCTGAAACTGAAGCAGGAGGAAGATCTGTCTCTTTTGCAGCAGATGCCATTCTTACTGTTATACAGCAACAAATCTCTGTACAGTCCTTTGGATACGCTCTTTTCAGACGCCGGGTTTACCCCGAAAGAAGCTTTTAAATCTGAGGATTCCAACCTGTTATGTTCCCTCAGTATTACCGGAGCAGGAGCATTTATTGGGCCTTTGGATTATTGCAGGCGGAAGTTCGGCCCTCTTTTAGACGAAACGATCGGCTCTCTGATCTTTTATCCGTTGAAAACCTCTCTTTGCACCACGCTTTCACTGACCTATCCTAAGGGCAAGCACCTGAATCAGGCCGAGAAGCGGTTTCTTGCCGTTTTGCGTTCTGTCATCAGCAAAACCTGATGACAGGATTTTTCCTGTTAATCTTCACAAGATTCATGTTGGATTTCTCCCCGTTATTTTCTTAAAATAAAAACAAATAAATTGAGAAGAGGAGAACCCGACATGAAACCTTTGTATTACGATTTACCGGAATTAACTCCGGAAGAAAAAGCTTTACCAGTTTCCAAATACTATACAAACTATCCGCTTCATACGCCGAATCCGCTGTACAGCCAGTTATTAGATCAAGGCGCTATGGATCCTGCCGACGCGCTGGATCTGGAGCATTGGCTTGACCTGCTTCAGCCGGAAGGCTACGGCAAGGTTGAATACGGATACTGCATGATGCCGGACGGCACCGGTTATATTGCAAATTACTCCGTACTCCCGGATTCTGTAACTCCGGAAATGCGTATGTGGTATGTACGCTGGCTCAATATTCATTCCAAAAATCTTCCGGAGGGATGCGGTAATATTCGTTATAAACTCTGGAATCAGGTAGACCATATAGACCATGGTCTTGTAGATGGTGATATTAAGAAAGGTATCTATACCCTGGAAACCTTAGATATGGGGCATGGTGAAACCCCGATCCGTTCTATCCGGCACAATTTTGATGTCAGAGACTATGGAGTATCAGAGGAACGCTACCAGGCGTTACAGGATGCGCATGTCGCTATTACATCCTGCTGGGAGTCCTTTGATTGTCCGGGTTCACATCTGGTATTGTCCGTAACGCGTCCATGCCCTCTCGGCGGAGTAGAAACACTTTCCCGCGAATGGATCGGCTACCGTGCTGAAAACGGCAAAATAATCCGCGACCATGAAACGCCTGATTTCATGTTATGCGAACAATATTTAAGAAATGTCCAGATCCACAATACTGTGGAACAGCAGCATCTGGCAACCTTCCTGCCTGAGCTGTATGCAGAATACAGCCGGCTTGACAAGGATGCCGATTAATAATAGTATATTTCTTTTTCATACTGCCGCATCCGACTCATACTCTGATGCGGCAGTCCTCCTCGCTGCCCCGATAACTTCGTTATGTTCTTGCAGGCATACTGTGAATGGATTCCCCTTCCACTGCTTCAAGGGCTTCCGT
>CAZPXF010000049.1:0-16342 GCA_964590945.1 uncultured Lachnospiraceae bacterium
AAGAGAATGACAGACAGAAATTTCAACAAAAAGCTTTTAAATCTGGCGCTGGTAGTCCTCGTGATTGCCGGATACCAGACGGTTATCCATGTGCGTGCACAGGATGCCGAGATCGCGCAGCTGAAAGCAGAGGTCGACGCGTACAAGGAAGCGGTGCAGGCCGCGAATGATGCGGCCGGAGTGGCTGAAGGAGGGGCGTCCGGCGGCGATGCCTCTTATAATGACGGTACATATGAAGGGACTGCCGACGGCTTCGGCGGTCCGATCACAGTCAGCGTTACGGTCGAGGATGGCAAGATCACTTCTGTTGACGTGACAGAGGCAGATGGAGAAGATCCGGCATATTATGAAAGTGCGGTGAAGGCAGTTCCGGATGCGATCGTGGAAGCACAGAGCGCCGATGTAGACACCGTCAGCGGAGCAACCTTCTCATCGACAGGAATCCGGGAGGCGGCAAGGCAGGCGCTGGAACAGGCGGTGGCAGAATGATGAAAAGAAAAAAGATAACCCTATGGGATGTGGCGGTTCCGATCGTAAGACTGGCATTTTTTATTTTGTTCCCGGCGCTGTTTTCTACAGCATTTACTGCAGTAAAAAATATCATCACGGCAATTTCAAAGCAGTCGCCGCTGGAGTGGAACGGCTTTACAGCGACGCTGACGGCTCTGCTGATCGTGACGGTCGTTTTTGGCCGCATTTTCTGCGGATTTGCATGTGCTTTCGGTACTTATGGGGATTTCCTCTATTTTATTTCCTCGTGGGTACAGAAAAAGCGAAAGAAGAAACCGTTCCATGTGTTTGAAAGATACGGAAATGTACTGAAGTATTTGAAGTATGTAGTTTTGATCGCAGTGCTGGCGCTCTGCGCTGCAGGGATGTCGGGAGCGGTATCCGTGAACAGTCCGTGGACGGCATTTTCAAGATTGCAGTCGCTGAAATTGCCGGGACTTACAGCGGGAGCAGCGCTTTTGATCCTGATCTCTGTCGGGATGCTGCTGGAACCGAGATTTTTCTGCAGGTTCCTGTGCCCGATGGGCGCGGTCTTCTCCCTGATGCCGGTTCTTCCTTGCTCGGTGATCAAAAGAAACCGGGAGAATTGTATAAAGGGATGTTCCCTTTGCAAAAGAAATTGTCCGGCGGGGATCGACATTATGGATGCGGCGGGCGGTGACAGCGCCGGTATGGGCGAATGCTTTGCGTGCAGAAAATGTCTGAGAGGATGCCCGAAAAAGAATATTTATGTAATCAGAACGAAAGTTATTGAGAAAAAATAATCAAAAACTATCTTGACAATTATCGGGTGTTAGAATATACTAACTCTGTAATCAAGAAAAAATATCAAATATTCAGAAGGGGGCTGGCGAAGTCATGCCTTTATCAATGGCAAAAGAAGGAGAGCCGAACACCATCAAGAGGGTCGGCGGCAAAGAGGAAACAAGGAAGTTTCTTGAGAATCTGGGATTTGTTGTTGGAGCGACGGTGACTGTTGTTTCTGAGATCAACGGCAACATTATCGTGAATATCAAGGATTCCAGGATTGCTATTGGGAGGGATATGGCTATGAAGATCATGGTCTGATCCGGCTTCTTTTTTGATTAAATGATAGAAAGGATGAGAAGATGAGTACATTAAGAGATGCAGCTGTAGGTTCTACTGTAACTGTGAAGCGTCTGAATGGCGACGGCCCTGTTAAAAGAAGAATTATGGACATGGGAATCACAAAGGGCGTTGAGATCTATGTGAGAAAGGTTGCACCGCTTGGCGATCCGGTTGAGGTTACCGTCAGAGGATATGAGTTATCCCTTCGAAAAGCGGATGCGGAGATGATTCTGGTAGATTAATTTTTTTACCCGTTCGTTAGTTTATGCTAATCAAAAGTAGAAAGAGCGAATGAAAAATAGATTTATCAAATTATATTTAGTTGTGCTGAATTCAAAGTAGGATTTACAAACAAGAAGGAGTAGAGAAATGGCGATTAAAATTGCACTTGCAGGTAACCCTAACTGCGGTAAAACAACATTGTTTAACGCCCTGACAGGTTCCAATCAGTTTGTTGGTAACTGGCCTGGCGTTACGGTGGAGAAAAAAGAGGGTAAGTTAAAAGGACATAAAGATGTCATCATCGAAGACCTTCCGGGTATTTATTCACTTTCACCATATACTCTGGAAGAGGTGGTTGCCAGAAATTTCCTGATTTCTGACCGTCCGGATGCGATCCTGAATATTGTAGACGGAACAAATATCGAGCGTAATCTGTATCTTTCCACACAGCTTATGGAACTTGGCATTCCGGTTGTTATGGCGGTCAACATGATCGATATCCTGGAGAAGACAGGCGAGAAGATACATATTGACAAATTGAGCGAGAAGCTTGGCTGCGAGGTTGTTGAGATTTCCGCGTTGAAGGGCACAGGCATTAAGGAGGCCGCCAATAAGGTGGTAGCCGTTGCCTCCAGGAAGGAAAAGGTAACTCCTGTCCATGAGTTCAGCGCTGAGGCAGAATCTGTGATCAGCGACGTTGAGGATAAGCTTGGCGCTGAGGTTCCGGCGGAGCAGAAGAGATTCTTTGCGATCAAGCTCCTTGAGAAAGACGATAAGATCGCATCCCAGATATCCAACGTTCCGAATATCTCTGCGGAGATCAAGAGAATGGAAGAGGAGTTTGATGATGATACAGAGAGTATCATTACAAATGAGAGATACACATACATTTCTTCTATTATCGGAGAGTGTGTTACAAAGAGTAAAGATAAGGCTGTTACAACATCTGATAAGATCGACCGTATTGTGACGAACCGTTTCCTTGCACTTCCGATCTTTGCGGTTGTCATGTATATTGTGTACTATGTATCCGTTACAACTGTCGGCGCATTTGTAACAGACTGGACAAATGACGTGCTTTTCGGCGAGATCATTCCGCCGGCAATTGAGAATATACTTGTAAGCATTCACTGTGCAGACTGGCTGCAGGGACTGATCCTGGATGGTATCGTAGCCGGTGTTGGCGCGGTTATCGGATTCGTACCTCAGATGCTGGTGCTGTTCATCTTCCTTGCATTCCTGGAGTCCTGCGGATACATGGCACGTGTTGCATTTATCATGGACCGTATCTTCCGTAAGTTCGGACTTTCCGGTAAGTCCTTTATTCCGATGCTGATCGGAACAGGCTGCGGCGTTCCGGGCGTTATGGCATCCAGAACGATTGAGAATGACAGGGATCGTAAGATGACGATCATGACAACAACATTTATTCCCTGCGGAGCAAAGCTTCCGATCATCGCATTGATCGCCGGCGCGCTCTTTGACGGAGCTTCCTGGGTTGCGCCAAGCGCATATTTCGTAGGTATTGCAGCTATCGTTGTTTCTGGTATTATCCTGAAGAAGACAAAGATGTTCGCAGGAGATCCGGCTCCGTTCGTTATGGAGCTTCCTGCATACCATTTGCCAACAGTCGGAAATGTACTCAGAAGCATGTGGGAGCGCGGCTGGTCCTTCATTAAGAAGGCTGGTACGATCATCCTGCTCTCCACGATCCTTCTCTGGTTCCTGATGAGCTTCGGATGGGCGGACGGATCCTTCGGTATGCTTGAGGCAGAGCAGCTTGACAGCAGTATCCTTGCTGCTATCGGCGGTGTGATCGCTCCGATCTTCGCACCTCTTGGATGGGGAGACTGGAAGATGGCGGTTGCAGCCGTTACAGGTCTGATCGCAAAAGAAAACGTAGTAGGTACATTCGGAATTCTGTTCGGATTTGCTGAGGTTGCAGAAGACGGTACAGAGATCTGGGGACAGCTTGCAGGAAGCATGACAGCGATCGCTGCTTACTCCTTCCTTGTATTCAACCTTCTGTGCGCGCCTTGCTTCGCAGCGATGGGAGCTATCAAAAGAGAGATGAACAATACCAAATGGTTCTTCTTCGCAATCGGATATCAGTGCCTGTTTGCATACGTAATTTCGCTCTGCGTATTCCAGATCGGCGGACTTATTACCGGAACTATCGGAGTTGGAATCGGAACAGTTGTTGCAGTGATCCTTATTGTCGGACTGTTATATCTGTTGTTCCGTCCTTACAAAGAAAGTAAGACGCTTAGCTTTGGAGCACAGCCTGTAAATACAAAATAATTGATGATTCAGGGGACGGTGCCGTTTGGCATCGTCCAATTGACAGGAGGCAATGAAAATGGGAACATTCATTACAGGACTTATACTTTTAGGAATTGTTGCTGCGGTCATCAGAAGTATGATCAAGGATAAGAAAAACGGAAAGTCTCTGCAGTGCGGAGGGGATTGTAAGAACTGTGGCGGACATTGCCAGTAGATGCGGAGGTATCAGGAATGTATAAGATTACATTGGGCGTTGACGGCATGGCCTGCGGAATGTGTGAATCACATGTGAACAATGCTATCAGAGATAGATTCAATGTGAAAAAGGTGAATTCTTCCGCGAAAAAGAATCAGACGGAGATCATTGCGGAAGAGCAGATCGGTGAAGATGAACTGATCGAGGCTCTTGCTCCGACAGGATATGGAGTAACCTCCTATCAGTGTGAAACATACCAGAAGAAAGGTTTTTTTTCATTTGGAAAATAAGTCCGAGGAAAGAAGTAAGGGACTTCCGGGGAGGTGTGACCAATGATTCAGAATTCTGAAAAAGAGAAAATCATTCAAAAGCTGAAGGATCAGGGATTCCGTATCACGAAGCAGAGACGGCTTCTTTTGGATGTGATTCTGGAGGGGGATTGTTCGAGCTGCAAGGAAATCTATTATAAGGTTTCCAGGCTGGATGACAAAATTGGCGCAGCGACCGTGTACCGTATGATCAATACATTGGAAGGTATCGGAGCTATCAGCAGAAAGAATATGTATAAGATTCATTCTGAGGACAGTGAGGAAAAGCTTCCGAATGAGAATCAGGGATGTATTATTGAGCTGAACGATGATACGGTGGTGGAACTTGGAGCCGGTAAATGGGAGGCTGTCATTCGGGCCGGCCTGAAGGAATACGGCTATGTGGATGACCAGACGATACGCCGGGTTGAAATGAAAACTGTAAGCGTTTAATTTTAGAAATGAACATGGAATAATATATCCGGTGGGATCTTCCTGCCGGGTATTTTTTTGAGAAAAGACAATCAATAACCTACTTGACGAACGGGGATAAATTAGATATTATTAACTAAAGTTAGAAATACCTAACGCGGAGGAACTATGAGTCAGGAAATTTTTCAGATCATGAAGGAAATGAATACAAAGCAGGTGGGGACACAGCTTGCATTGCAGTGCGCACCGCTTCTGATGGGGATCAAGATGTCGAATCTTCTGATCCTCGACTGTGAGCTTCGGGATGAGCTTTTATCGCTTCTTTCAGGGACAGAGATCACTGCATATGAGCTGTTTGAGTTTGGCGGGAAGAGTTATTATTTTCTGTACTGTGAGGAAGATCTGGAAGCATATTTAAGTCTTCCGGAAATCAAGGATATCCTTTTCAGAGAGGGGTATCAGAAATTCGGACTGTCGGAGCTCCTTTGCCGCTTCTGTTTCCGGTATCAGGAGTATACGAAGGGGAGAATGGAATTTCCGCATGAGATGGGAGCTTTCCTCGGATATCCGGCGGAGGATGTGACAGGCTTTATCGAGAATGACGGAAAGAATTTTCTTTACTCTGGCTACTGGAAAGTTTACGGCAGGGTGTCGGAGAAGAAGCTTTTGTTCCAGCAATTTGAAAGAGCGAGGGAGATCGTCATCGAGATGGTCTCATGCGGGTGGAATATCCGGGACATAGTTCTGGAAAATAATAATTTGGAGCTGCTGAAGGCGGCCGTATAGGAGGATTTTTTAATGAGTAAAGTAAATGTAATTTACTGGTCACAGTCAGGAAACACACAGGCAATGGCGGAAGCGCTGGCGGAGGGCGCAGGTACGACCGCAACATTTGTAAGCGAAGCAAATATGGATGACCTTAAGAATGCAAATGCATTTGCACTTGGATGCCCGGCTATGGGAGCCGAGGTGCTTGAAGAAGCAGAGTTCGATCCATTTGTAACTGAAGTGGAAGGCTTTGTTTCCGGTAAGACGGTAGCGCTGTTTGGCTCTTATGGATGGGGAGACGGACAGTGGATGCGCGACTGGGCAGAGCGAATGGAAGCAGCCGGTGCAAAGGTGATCGGCGGCGAGGATCTGATCTGCCAGGAAGCGCCGGACGATGACATGATTGAAGCATTGAAGGCCGCAGGGGCACAGCTGGCAGCATTATAATCATTTCACACAGATTCATAAAGGGGAGCGGGCTGTTTCTTTTGTGATGTGCCCGCCCCGAATGATACTGATATTGTGCGGCAGGAAAGGAGTCTTTATGAGCGTAGTAATTGTTGGCGGACATGACCGTATGGTCTGTCAGTATAAGAAGATTTGCAAACAGTATAAGTGCAAGGCGAAGGTGTTCACGCAGATGCCGGCACAGATGAGCAGCCAGATCGGCAGTCCGGATCTTCTGATCCTGTTCACGAATACGGTTTCCCACAAGATGGTGAAATGTGCGGTGGCCGAGGCGGAAAAGAGCAATACAGAGATTGTCCGCTGCCACACAAGCAGCAGCAATGCGCTGACTGAGATTCTGGAGAAAGTGTGTAAAAAAAGTGCATAATAGAAATATAGAGCGAAGGATATAGGATATCCATATGTGTTTCTTGAAGTGATGCGTCCGAAGAGGAGCTGCGCATGAAACATATATGGATTTTTTTGCGGGAAAATGGAGGATGAGCTGAAAGGCTCCCGCTTCAGGGACTTCTGTGCTATAATACAAGAATCGATCTTGAAATAACAGAAATGGTGAAATGGGTGAGGAAATGAAAGGACTTAGTACACTCTGCTATATTGAGCGGGATGGAAAATATCTGATGCTGCACCGCACGGTGAAGAAAAAGGATGTAAATAAGGACAAATGGATCGGCGTCGGCGGGCATTTCGAGGAGGATGAAAGTCCGGAAGAGTGCGTGCTCCGCGAGGTGAAGGAGGAGACGGGATATACGCTGACATCCTACCGCTGCCGGGGGATCGTAACCTTTGTGTCGGGAAATGGCGTGACGGAATATATGTCGCTATTTACTGCGGATGGATTTGAAGGAGACCCGATTCCGTGCGACGAAGGCGAGCTTGCGTGGCTTCCGAAGGAGGAGGTCTGGAATCTGAATCTCTGGGAGGGTGACCGCATCTTTTTCCGGCTTCTGGAGGAGGAGAAGGAGTTTTTTTCGCTGAAGCTTGTATATAATGGATATGATGGGCTTGTGTCCGCGTCCTTAAATGGGAAACCGATGGAGCTTTTTGACATCCTGGATGACAAGACCGGCGCCAAAACAGGCCTTGTAAGGGAGCGCGGCGTAGCGCACCGGCTCGGAAGTCCCCATGAAACAGTGCATGTGTGGATCGTGCGGGCGCGGACGACGGGGCATAAGTCTGCGGACAGCATATGCGGAGAGGCAGAACATATATCTGCGGACAGTAGTGGCAGGGCGGGATATGATATTCTTCTTCAGAAGCGCAGCGCAGACAAGGATTCCAATCCGGGACGCTATGATATTTCCTCCGCCGGGCATATGAGCGCGGGGGATGGGGCTGTGGAATCCGCGCTTCGGGAGCTGAAGGAGGAGATTGGTATCGACGCACGTCCCGAGGAGCTGCACTTTGCCGGGCGCAGGCATGGAAGGTTTGAAGCTGTCTTCCACGGGAAAATATTCCGGGATAATGAATGGAGCAATCTGTTTGTCTATGACCGGCCTGTCGATATTGCCCGGCTTACGCTGCAGGAATCAGAGGTGGAAGCTGTCATGTGGATGGACTTTCAGGAGCTGAAAAGGGCGGTTTGTAATAATACGATCCCGCATTGCATTTATCCGGACGAGCTTGAGATGCTGGGGGAATATCTTGACGATAATTATAAAGAATTATAAAGAAATGTAAAATAGAGTAGAAATCTGCGTAAAATGTTGGTAAAATGAATCCCGATATCTGGTTTATTATGGATGGGATTTTATTATGGATATTTTTGATTTAATTACACTATTGGGCGGACTTGCAATGTTCCTTTACGGAATGCGGATGATGGGGGACGGACTGAAGGAGGGTTCCTCCGGGACTTTGAAGAAGGCTATGGAAAGGCTCACAAGTACCCGGATCAAGGCCTTTTTTCTGGGACTTGCAATGACTGCGGTCATTCAGTCCTCAACGGCGACGATCGTTATCACCTCCGGACTGGTGGGGGCGGGAATCATTTCCCTGAACCAGTCTCTTGGAATTATCGTCGGCGCAAATGTCGGTACAACGGTCACCGGCCAGATCATCCGGCTTTTGGATCTTCATTCCTCAGGCGTTTCGATCCTGAAGTTTTTCCAGCCGTCCACACTGGCGCCGCTGGCGCTGATCATCGGCATTATTTTGATCATGGCCGGAAAGGCCAAAAATTCAGATGTCGTCGGGAAGATTATCATTGGGTTTGGTATTTTGTTTTCCGGCCTTTTGAACATGACGGATGCGGTAAGCTCGCTGACGGAAAGCGGTATAATAGAACATTTATTTGCGGGTCTTGGACAGAATCCTCTGATCGGTTATATGGCCGGAGCGGGAGTTGCCTTTGTGCTGCAGAGTTCTTCGGCAACCGTTGGTATCCTGCAGGCGTTTTCCACCTCGGGACAGTTGACCTTCGGCGGCATTTATGCGGTTCTGGTCGGTATTTATCTTGGGGACTGCGTGACGACTGCGATCGTCTGCAACATAGGAGCGAAGCCGGAAGCAAAACGCGTCGGCATTGTAAATATTCTTTTTAATCTTGGAAAGTCGGCTGTAATACTGGCGGTGGTAACAGTCATCCACAGGCTTGGACTTTTGGATGGCATATGGAACAGTACGATCTATTCCGGCGGCATTGCCAATATGAATACGGTCTTTAATCTGGCGTGCGCGCTGATCCTGCTTCCGGCGCTGGGGATTTTTGAAAGACTCAGCTATAAGCTTGTGAAGGACGATGAGACTGCTGATGAGAGATCCAATGAAAAGCTGGATGCGCTCAATCCGGTGTTTTTCAGCACGCCGGCGCTTGCTTTTGCACGCTGCTATGATGTGCTGCTTGAGATGTTTCAGATGTCCAGAACGAATATCGAACGGGCGTTTGACGTGGTCTCTGAGTACAATGAAAAGACAGTGGAGCAGATTAAACGGGACGAGGATGTTCTCGATCTGATGGCGGATCGTGTCAGCAACTATCTGATCCAGTTGTCGGCGCATATTTCCAGTCCGGATCATCTGGAGATCATGAATCATTATTATTCGGCAACTACGGAATTTGAGCGTTTGGGAGATCATGCAATGAATATCGCGGAGGCGGCAACGGAGCTGTACACGAACGATGCGTCATTTTCCAGGGCGGCTTTGTCTGAGCTGATGGTGCTGCGGGAACTGACAGACCGGATCCTTGACCTTACCGATATCACGTTCCGGAATAGAGATGTGATCGCGGCACACCATATTGAGCCGCTGGAGGAGGTCGTGGATGATATGGTGAATGTTCTGAAAAACAATCATCTGGAACGGCTTCGGAACGGGGTGTGCAGCGTTTTTGCAGGCACGGAGTTTTTGAATATGCTTTCTGACGTGGAGCGTATTTCGGATGTATGTTCCAATGTCGGGGTGGCGACAGTGGCAAGAATAGAACCGGAGCTTAATCATCAGGTGCACGATTATGTTTCCATGCTCCACTCCGGACATGATGAAACGTTTAACCGTGAATATCAGGAAGCGCACGACCGGTATTTTCGCCTGCTTCGAATGGAATGAGGAAAACGGTACTGATCAAACCAGGCGGGCTATACCCGGTTATTCATTTTGAAAATGAATTCCGCCCGGTTTGATACCTGACTCTTACGATATAGATTCTGAATATGTACCTTCACCGTGTTTACACTGATGTTCAATTTAGTTGAAATTGTCGCAGTATCATTTCCCATAATAAGAAGTTCGGCTACTTGCTGCTCCTTTGGTGTAAAGTTATATTCTTCAAAGTAATTCGACGACTTAGAGAACACGCTGTATTCATCCCGGAATATATATACATAGCCGGAATCTATCTGCCGGTGGGAAAGCATATTTTTAAAAGGTTCCGATGATTTTGCCGGCGCCATTTCTTCAAAGAAATCTTCTGTGACAGGGACATTATAAACAACATTAAAAATAAAATTCTTATATCGGATGATATTTTTGCCCGTCTGTTTAAACACATCATTTTTAATATGCGGAACCAGATGATTATTATAAAAGACACTGAAAAATCTGAGCGATGAAATTCCCAGTTCCTGGAGATACTCCATTGCAGTTTCATTTGCATAAGAAACAGTCATAATGTCAGTCATCATTATAACACCGATAGGATAGTAGTTAAAATGTCCGCGCAGCATATTATTAGAATTCCTGAGTTGTATGATCTTAAGGTAATTAAAATATTCAACAGCCAGATATTCATTGATTGCATTCATAATATCTTTATCTTTCTGCACAAACTTTCCCAACTTCTTTTCCTGAAATATAATGAGATATCCGTCATACAGATTATCTACAGGCAGAAAACATACGAGAAAATCTTTGAATCCATATTCCGACATAATGTCCCTGCATACGCGCTTTTTCTGATAACAGGAAGTTTTGCTGAAAATCACACAATTATCTTCTTCTTTCAATTCTTTTTCCGAAAGAACGCCGGACATAAAAAATTTTTCGATATATTTGGTTTTTAGATTATGAACCAGGATATTTAAGTCATAGGCTTTTGCGGGCAGCATATCAAGATAACCAAATATAATATTTTTGTATCCGAATATTTCCTGAAGCGCACAACATGCGTGCTTTCTAAATGCATCGTATTGTGTATCTACAAAGTGATGACGATGAATCCTGTCTTTGAATTGATTGATCTTTTCATGGTCTTCCAGTGTCAGCATAATCCTGTTCGCCTCCTGCCCGTATAGTTATTTTACGTTATAATAACATAAATATGAATAATACAAAAGGATTATTTTGCTTCATTATAATAATCATTCTAAATTATATTTCTTTTGCTTTCCAGGATATTTGATGTTTCCTGACTACTCGTCTTAGTTCATAAGCATTATATGATTCCCCCCTTTTCTACTTTATTATTAAAACAAAAACGGAGGTGTTTACATGAAACCAATGGAAAACACGTTGATTCAGGAAGACATGAAAAAACTCAGTCCATGGAATCTTTCAGAGGAGGTTCAGGGAGAACTGCAGGTACCTGAGAAGGTTATTCTTTGTGATGCGACGATCCGGGAGGGGGAACAGGGATCAATCATCGGATTTACCAAAGAGCAGAAATGGGAGTACATCCGCAAAGCGGCTGACGCAGGAGTAGAACTCATCCAATTGACGATCGACCGTAATCACGAGGATCTTGTTGAAACTATAAAAATGATACAGGAAGAAAAACTGCCGATTAAGACGGAAATTATGTCTATGGCAACACCGTTCGATAAGGAGTCTTACAAAAGGACATACGATGAATTACTTGAACTGGGCGTTGACTATATTGACATTATGGGGCTTATGTCTCCATATGCAGCGCCGCTTATGAAGGACACGCCATTTGAATATGTATACGCGGATGCTGCGGAGCAGATTGCTTATATCAAGTCACAGGGCGGTAAGACATCCTATGATCCAATGGACGCGCCCAGAATGGATCTTAATGTTATGATGGGAGCGTACCAGGCTGTTGTTGACGCTGGTACGGACAGGATCCGGATCCTTGACTCCAATGGAACTGCAAGCCCGGCAACATGGAGATATCTGGTAAAAATGATAAGAGAAAAATTCAAAAACACTCAGATTTGTGTACATTGCCATAATGACTTTGGGCAGGCTATGGCAAACGTGTATGCAAGTCTTGAATGCGGGGTCGATATGATCGACGTCTGTTCAAACGGACTTGGAGAACGGGCTGGCAATGCAAGTCTTCAGGAAACCGCAGCCGGCGCTGAGATGATTTATGGTGTTGATACAAATATCAATTTAAGCAAGTTGCGTGAATTAAGCCGTTACACTTCAGCAATATGTAATCGACCGGTAAGCAAGAATGCTGCCATTATAGGGGATTGGGCATTCGCTCATGGTGATGATGGACACTATACATTAAATGCAATCGCTCCGGGAGTCTTTCAGGCTACCAATGCTGCGACCTATGGAAATACACAACCGGTGCTGTTTGGAAGTTCCAGCGGTCCGTATACTGTTCTTGCACTTGCTTCATCTCTTGGTTATGGGGATATTTCTGTTGAAACTGCAGGCGAAATATGCAAGGAACTCGGACATGAGCTTTCTGTTCGCCGTTGCGTGCTGGATAATGAAACCGTGCGTTCAGTCATTGATAAATATGTTTCATAAGAAAAGGAGGCAGTACATATGGGAATGACAATAGCAGAAAAGATCATCTCAAAGTATTGTGGCAGAGATCTTGTAAAGCCCGGAGATTATGTTACACTTTCCGATTATGTCGGTCCAATCATTTATTCATTTAAGGGTGGAGACAATGCTACGAGTATGCTTCAGCTCACGCAGGCAATAGGAGTTGACGGATATAAGAAGCTGGATCATATGATTTACAATGAAGATCATAATAATCCGCCGCAGGAGGCAGCCGTTATAGAGGAATTCAAGCAGGCGCGCGCATCGGCTGAAAAGCTTGGGATGAAGGTCTATGCACACGAAGGGATCGGGCATGTTGTGAACGTAGAACAGGGAGATATTACGCCCGGATGTCTGTTTGTACATTTTGATCCACAGGCAGCGAATGCGGGTGGCATTGGCGCTCTGTATACCAACGGCGGCCGTCTTGGAAGCAGCTTTATTGAGTCCATGGCTCTTGGAACATTAACAATCCGGGTACCGGAGACTTTGCGCATTGTGATAAACGGGAAACTGAATCCTTATGTAACAGGTCGGGATATCTGGATTTATATTCAGGATTTATTAGGACCTGCAGCAGCTTATGGTATGGTAATTGAATTTGCAGGGAGCACTGTAAAAGGATTGTCTATTGAAGATCGTATGATTCTGTGCGGGAACGTATCCTATGCCGGCGCAGATACCGCGATCATTGCCGCTGATGAAAAAACAAAACAATGGTATCAGGAAGTCGCGGGAATTGACGTAGAGATGATCGATGATGATGAGGATGCTCAGTTTGAACGTATCATAGAAATCGATGCCGCGGATATCCCGGTAATGGTATCGGTTCCGCCACAGATTTTTACAGGAAAACCTGCTTCCACTCTGAAAGGAATAAAGGTTGATCAGTGCATTATAGGAACTTGTCTTGGCGGAAGTATTCAAGACCTCCGGATCATCGCAAAGATGCTGAAAGGAAAGAAGATAGCAGATCATGTCCGTATGCTGGTTTCTCCTGTCACACAGAAAACCTATGTCCGTGCGGTTAAAGAAGAGCTTCTTATTCCGATTGCGGAGGCCGGCGCAACGATATTGCCTCCTACCTGTGATATATGTCTTGGCGTTCTTGGACCACTCTCCGATGGTGAAGTAGGGATAAGCCAGCAAACATTGAATATTCCGGGACGCTCAGGAAGCATGAAAGCGGATATCTATCTTGCGAGCGCGGCAACAATAGCTGCTACTGCACTGACAGGTTATATCACGGATCCAAATGAACTTTGATTGGTTGATAGGAGGCTTTATAATATGAGTGAGAAATTATTGTTTCAAGGCAACGCCATTGTTATTCCTGGTGATAATGTAAATGCAGACACCGCAATGTGCTGGTCTCTTGGCGTAGATTCGCTTCCACCGGCAGAGATGGCAAAACAGTTTATGAAAGGAATCAATCCTGCAATCGCAGAACGGGCAAAAAAAGATGACATCATGGTCTGTGGTAAGAATTTTGGCTATGGAAAGACACATATGATGCTCTTTACTGCCATGAAAGAGATTGACATCAGATGTATCGTGGCAGAAAGCTTTGCTACACAGATCATCCAGACTTGTCTGAACGTTCCCGGCGGTAATGTAATGCTGGTTGAATGCCCGGAAATTCTGTCTAAAGTTGAGGATGGCGATATGCTCGAAGTAGATCCGGAAACAGCGGTTGTGCGCAATCTGACACAGAATACAGAAATTCAGGGCAAACCATTTCCGGAGTATACTTACAACGTAATGAAAAATGGGGGATACTTTGCGAATATTTACAAGAATATTATGATGCAAAGAGCGGCGAAGACCAACACAGACACTTCTAAATAAAGAGTAAGGATATGGCGTTTGTAATGGATAGAATCTAAATATTATCCGGCATTTTCTTATTTAAGGTTAAAAGCAGAGCTTCTTTCGCAGGCTCTGCTTATTCAAAATATGCGTGGAGGAGAGAAAATGAAAGAAAAGTATAAAGTCCTGATGTCGCCGGATGCAGGCTTGCCTGATCGGTGGAATCCTGATATAAAGACACCGCAGATGAGTACAAAAGACATTCATGAAATGGTGGATGCCATTGCTGAATTTGCGTATCAGTTAAAACGAAACCATGTTGATGGCATTGAAATCCATGCGCTGCATGAAGGCTATCTGTTAGATCAGTTCGCCACACCTTATACAAATCACAGATCAGATGAATATGGCGGATCACTGGAAAACAGATTACGTTTTGCATGTGAAATTGTAAAAGCGGTTAAAGTAAAATGTGGTCAGGATTATCCGGTTATCATGCGTTTTTCTGTTACCTCGAGAACCAGAGCGTTTGGTCATGGTATCATCCCGCAGGATGATGTTTCAAAGGAAATCGGGCGTACGCTGGAGGAAGCGGCAGCCTCAGTTAAAATACTGGAAGATGCGGGATATGACGGTTTTGATTGTGATAATGGTACATATGATGCATGGTATTATGCGCATCCCCCGGTTTATATGCCTCTGAATTGTAACCTCGGGACATCGAAATATATAAAACAATATGCTGCTACGCCGATTATTTCTTCCGGAAGAATGCAGTTAGATGAGTCAGCCGAGGCAATCCAAAACAATGAAATAGATGCCATGGGACTTGCAAGGCAATTGCTGACAGACCCCAATTACGTGAATAAAGTGGCAAATGATGAATTGGAAGACATTAAGCCGTGTATTTCCTGCCATGTCGGCTGTTTCCCGATTGGTCAATGGAAGGGGACTGTCTGTGAGAACGGCGAGCAGGCGTTGTGCGCCTTGAATCCATACTGCCGCCAGGAGGATAAATTCTATCTAAAAGAGGCAAAGGTTAAGAAAAAGGTTGCCATTGTCGGGGGCGGCATTGCTGGGGTAGAATGCGCTATCCAGTCAAAGATGAGAGGACATTTTGTAGAAATTTATGAAAAAACCGATCGGTTGTGCGGTGTGTTCAACGAGGCAGCGGCTTTCTCTTTTAAAGAAAAAGACAGAGAGCTGATTCAGTATTATTACAATAAAATAAAATCACTGGATATTCCCGTACATTATAATGCGGAAATCCGTGACTTATCTTTGCTGAAAGCAGATGAGATAATCATTGCCACAGGGGCGGCAGGACCGCGGCAGTTGTCCGTTCCGGGAAGTGAAAATTCTCTCGCCGCAATCGATTATCTAAAAGAAAACAAAACCGACAAAGACAAAGTGGCTATTATCGGCGGAGGACTCACAGGATGTGAAATAGCATATGAATTACTGCTGCAGGGAAAACACCCATTTATCATTGAAATGCAGGATGATATTTTGAAGGTACATGGAAGCTGCATGGCTAATACATCTTTCTTAAGAGACGCTTATGAATTTTATAAAATGCCAATCTATTTATCTGCCAAAACATTGAGCATAGAGGAAAAGAGCGTTGCAATTGAAAATGAGAATGGTGAGAAATTAAATTTGAAAGCCGATTTGGTTATTTCTTCTATCGGATATTTAAAAGGGACTCCATTTGATGTAAACGCAAAAGATCATAATATTCATATTATCGGCGATGCAGACAATATTTCGAATCTGAAAAACGCAATCTGGCAAGCGACAAAAGCCGCAATGGATATTTCTGATGGCAGGATTTAATATAGCCGGTCAGACTTTTGCAACACTTCCGTTACATCATGTACAGGAATAATTATCAAATTACGGCGAAAAGAAAACGCATCCAGTGATACCCCGCGCGGCAGATGGAGCCTTTTTCATGCTTTTTGCGGCATAGCCACCCCTTACATAGTGGGTGGGATTCACAACCCATGAATCAGATTTAGAGCAGCTGATGAATCGGATATGTGTTATAAACACAGTAGAAATCGTC
>CAZPXF010000050.1:0-16338 GCA_964590945.1 uncultured Lachnospiraceae bacterium
TCGGATGCGCCATTCTCCTCACAATTCCGGCAGACAGATTCCTCAGACGCTTTCCGCCTGCCGCGGGGATTACCATCTCTCTGCTTCTATTTGTAATGTTCCGGAATATAGCACAGGGGTATATCGGCATTGGCGGCAGGCAGCTTTTTATCCTGCCGGAACAGCTTTGTGAGAAGAAACTCCTGATACCTCTCGGACTGCCTTCATCCGAATTCTTTTCCTCGGATTATGTCCCTGTACTTCCCTGGATCTTTTTGTTTCTGACAGGTTACTATCTGCATGCTCTGTTCCAAAAGCATCCGGCTTTCAAAGTCCGCGCCGAAACGTCTGTCTCCTGGCTTACGTTCATCGGACAGCACAGCCTCCTGATCTATCTGCTGCACCAGCCTTTATGCCTGGGATTATGCGTATTACTGTTCTCATAAAACCGGATGAGAAAATGTTCCTTCTTTCATCCGGCTCTGATATAGCAAGATTATTTTTCCCCGCATACCTGGAAAATATAAAATTTCAGATAATAACTCTCATCCGCCGCCCAGAGGATCGGGTGATCCGGCGCCTGTGTGCGGAACTCCACCTGACGGAGACGTTTGTGCGCGCTCCGCGCCGCCTGAGAAATGACCTTTGTAAAATTCTCATAGTCCATGAAGCGGGAGCAGGAACAGGTAGCAAGATATCCGCCGTCCTTTACAAGCTTCATCCCCCGGATGTTGATCTCCCGATATCCCTTTGCTGCATTTTTGACCGTGTTCTTCGACTTCGTAAATGCAGGCGGATCCAGGATGACGACATCATACTTTTTCTCTTCTTTCTCCAGCTTTGGCAGGAGCTCAAACACATCGTGGCACTCGAATTTCACCGTATCTTCAAGGCCGTTTAATCTGGCGTTCTCCAACGCCTGCATAATGGCGAGCTCCGATGCATCTACGCCAAGCACGTCTTTAGCGCCCGCGATTCCGGCATTCAGCGCAAAGGAGCCGGTATGTGTAAAGCAGTCCAGCACCGACGCTCCCTGACAAAGCTTCTGAACCGCCAGCCGGTTATATTTCTGATCCAGGAAAAACCCGGTCTTCTGTCCATCCTTCACATCAACGATATATTTCACGCCATTTTCTACAATAGGAACCCTCGTGTCAAATTCCTCTCCGATAAATCCTTTCACACGCTCCATTCCTTCCTTGACGCGCTCCTTTGCATCGCTCCGTTCATACACGCCCCGGATCACAATTCCGTCCTCCGCCAGGATCTCTTTTAATAAGGAAATGATCTGTTCTTTGAAACGGTCGATGCCAAGCGCCAGCGACTGTACCACAAGCACATCTGAGAATTTATCGATCACAAGTCCCGGCAGGAAATCCGCATCCCCAAAAACAATACGGCAGCTTCCGATATCCACGATTTTCCTGCGGTACTCCCACGCATTCCGGAGCCGCATCCGAAGGAACGCCTCATCGATCTCCTGATCTGTGCGGCGGGTCATAAGCCGGATGCGGATCCTGGAATTCTGATTGATAAAGCCGCGCCCAAGCGGATAGCCGTCAAAGTCGTGTACCTCGACGATATCTCCATTTTTAAATCTTCCCGTGATAGAAGCGATCTCATTGTCATAGATCCAGAGGCCGCCGGACTTCACCGTCCGTCCCTCTCCCTTTTTCAATGTTACGATTGTATGATTATCCATATCCAGTTCCCTTTCGTACCTTAAAATTGCAGTAAATGCACCGTATTACGCATACAACATGTACATTGTACCCCAAAAAAGGAAGATTTGCATCTGTAATATGAAATGGATCTTAATTCAAAATTTCTATTGACTTTAACTTATCAAATTGTTACTATGGTAAAGTATTGTACGTTTCAGACAATCTAAAGGAGGAGATTAGTTATTATGAAGAAATTAACAGTATTAATGCTGACAGTTATCATGGCTCTGTCCATGACCGCATGCGGGGATTCATCGTCATCATCTTCCGATGATGCTGCCGGAAGTACGGCAGAGTCTTCATCCACCGCTGCAGCGGAAAGCGATATGGACTATGTGAAAGAAAAGGGAACTCTTGTCGTAGGTATTACTGATTTCGAGCCGATGGATTACAAGGATGAGAACGGCGAGTGGATCGGTTTTGATGCGGACATGGCTAAAGCATTTGCCGACAGCCTTGGCGTTGACGTGGAATTTGTCGAGATCGACTGGGATAACAAGACGCTTGAGCTTGACGGAAAGACGATCGACTGTGTATGGAACGGCATGACGCTTACAGATGAAGTTACAAGCTCTATGGAGTGTACCAATGCATACTGCAACAATGCGCAGGTTGTAGTTGTTCCGTCTGATGTCGCCGACAAATATCAGGATGTTGAGAGCCTTTCCGACCTTTCCTTTGCTGTGGAAGCAGGAAGCGCAGGTGAAGATCAGGCGGAAGCAAACAATCTGACAGCTACCCCTGTAAAGGCACAGTCCGATGCACTTATGGAGGTCGCTTCCGGTACCTCCGACGCAGCGATCATCGATTCCCTTATGGCAGGAGCAATGGTAGGCGAGGGAACAGGTTATGCAGACCTCACTTATACGATAGGTCTTAACAGCGAAGAGTACGGCGTTGGTTTCCGTAAAGGTTCCGATCTTGCGGCAGCGCTCAACGATTTCTTCGCTCAGAGCTATGAGGACGGAAGTATGATGGAGATCGCCGAGACTTATGGCGTTCAGGCGGCGATCGTCGAACAGTAAGCTTCCCTGAACTACGATCATCTATAGACAGAGAGTGGAGCGCTCCGCTCTCTGTTTTCACTTTACGAAAGAACAAAAAGAAAGCAGGAAACACAACATGGATTTGATTTTACAGCAGATGCCGATCGTTGTTCATTCGTTGAACATCGGCTTTTTACAGACATTAAAGCTCTTTTTTGTTACTCTGATCGGCGCATTTCCTTTGGGCCTTGTGATCGCTTTCGGCTCCATGTCCCGTTTCAGACCTCTTAGTTATATAACAAAGATCGTTGTATGGATCGTGCGCGGCACGCCTCTGATGATCCAGCTCCTGATCATCTATTATTTTCCGGGACTTGTACTCCACAATCCGGTCTGGGGCGGCGGAGAAACCGGGCGTTTTCTTGCAGCAGCGGTATCTTTCATTATTAATTACTCCTGTTATTTTTCCGAAATATACCGCGGAGGGATTCAAGGAGTTCCGATCGGTCAGGAGGAAGCCGGTCTTGTACTTGGCATGACCAAAAGCCAGATCTTTTTTAAGGTTACCCTCCTTCAGATGATTAAGAGGATCGTCCCTCCGATATCCAACGAGATCATAACGCTTGTCAAGGATACCTCCCTTGCACGTATCATCGCGCTGCAGGAGATCATCTGGGCAGGTCAGGCGTTCATGAAAGGATCTCAGGGCATTTCAGGAGCTATCTGGCCGCTGTTCTTTACCGCTGTCTATTATCTCATCTGGAACGGTATTCTGACAGTGTTACTTGGACGTTTGGAAAAGAAACTGGATTATTTCAGATAAGGGGGATGAAACGATGGCTATATTGGAAGTAGAACATATTTGTAAATCCTTCGGACGCACGGAAGTCCTGAAGGATATCAGTTTTTCCCTTGAAAAAGGGCAGGTTGTCTCCATCATAGGTTCTTCCGGAAGCGGTAAGACTACGTTGCTCCGCTGCCTGAATTTTCTGGAGCAGCCGGATAAAGGAGTGATACGCGTCGGCGGGGAGACGCTTTTTGATGCGGACGACGCCTCCACAAAGAGAGAATCCGAAATCCGCAAAAAGCGGCTGCATTTTGGACTTGTTTTTCAGAATTTCAACCTTTTCCCGCAGTATACCGCCAAACAGAATATCATGCTGGCCAGGGAACTGCTGGCTAAGGAGCAGCCGGATTACAGCTCCCGCAAAAAACAAATTCTCGCAGAGATCGATGAACAGGCCGAAGCCCTTCTTGTGCAGATGGGACTTCACGACCGGATGGACAACTATCCCCATCAGCTCTCCGGCGGCCAATGCCAACGTGTGGCGATCGCCCGCGCCCTTGCGCTTCAGCCGGATATTCTTTGCTTTGACGAACCCACCTCAGCCCTTGACCCGGAGCTGACCGGCGAAGTGCTGCGGGTTATAAAGGATCTGGCACGGCAGAATACGACCATGATCATCGTAACCCATGAAATGGCATTTGCCCGCGACGTTGCGAATCATGTTGTATTTATGGACGACGGATATATTCTGGAACAGGGCGATCCGCAGCAGGTATTTGAAAATCCTCGCGAGGAAAGGACAAAGCAATTCCTGGCACGCTTTACCCAGGGATAATATATTGGAAATGTTCTTGAATTGTTCTGATATTTCCTGTTACAATGTCTCAGGAAAATAACAGATTGTCGTTAGGAGAAGTTATGAAACCAGGATTTAGTAATGAAAAATATTTGACAATGCAGTCGGAGCATATCCGTGAACGCATCCAGCAATTCGGGGGAAAGCTGTATTTGGAATTTGGCGGCAAGCTCTTCGACGATTATCATGCCTCCCGTGTCCTTCCGGGATTCCAGCCGGATTCCAAACTTCAGATGCTTTTACAGCTGAAGGATCAGGCGGAGATCGTTATTGTTATCAGCGCGGAGGATATTGAAGGAAGCAAGATACGAGGCGACCTTGGCATTACATATGATATGGACGTCCTGCGTCTGATCGACGCTTTTCAGGAGGCGGGACTTTTTGTCGGCAGCGTCTGTATCACCAAATATAATGGACAGCCTGCCGCAGACCAGTTCCAGAACCGTCTGCGCACACTTGGCATCAAGTCCTGCCGTCACTACAACATACCGGGATACCCAAGCGACGTCGCGCGCATCGTGAGCGATGAAGGCTATGGGAAAAATGATTATATTGAAACCGAACGCCCGCTTGTCGTCATTACAGCGCCCGGCCCGGGAAGCGGTAAGATGGCTACCTGCCTGTCGCAGCTCTATCATGAACATAAGCGTGGCATTGAGGCAGGCTATGCGAAATTCGAGACATTTCCGATCTGGAATATTCCGCTCAAGCATCCGATCAATCTGGCATATGAAGCGGCAACCGCGGACCTCAACGACGTCAATATGATCGACCCCTTCCATTTGGAGGCCTACGGGAAAACAGCAGTCAACTACAACCGTGATATTGAGATCTTCCCGGTAGTCAATGCAATGTTTGAACTGATCTCCGGAAAAAGCCCTTACAAATCTCCGACAGACATGGGAGTAAACATGGCGGGAAACTGCATCATGGATGACGAAATATGCCGCAAGGCCTCGCAACAGGAGATCATCCGCAGGTATTATAAATGTCTCTGCGAGCGCAAGCGTCACGGTGAATCTAAGGACGACCTGTACAAGCTGGAGCTGCTGATGAAGCAGGCCGGAATCACAACCGCCGACCGCGCAGTTGTTGCTGCCGCCGCCAGACGCGAAGCGGCAACGGACGGAAAACCTGCCGCTGCGATCGAGCTTGCGGACGGAACGATTGTGACCGGAAAGACGAGCGCTCTTCTTGGCGCTTCTGCGGCCGCACTTCTGAATGCTTTGAAAGTTCTCGGCGGCATTCCCCACGAGCAGCAGTTGATCTCGCCGGAATCCATTGAGCCGATCCAGCGCTTAAAGACCGCATACCTCGGAAGCCGCAACCCGCGTCTCCACACGGATGAAATCCTGATCGCCCTTTCCACCTCAGCCGCACACAGCGAGCTGGCGGAACTGGCCTTGAATCAGATCCCGCAGCTTGCAGGCTGCGAAGCGCACTCGACCGTACTTCTCTCATCCGTAGATGAACAGATTTTCAGCAGGCTCGGCGTGCATCTTACATGCGAAGCTAAGTATGAGGCAAGCAGCCGGAAATATCATAAGCATTAATAAAAAATCTTAAAAACATGCAAAAAGTAATCGCCCCGGCCTGGAAAACCTGACGATTACTTTTTGAAATTAAGATCGATCTTCCGTTCCGGCGCTTCCCCATAAGTCGTAATATAATCAGACACGGGAATCACCTCCAGCTACTCATCGCTGTTTTCCCACGCATCCAGCCACTCCAGGCACCGCTCCGTCCACGCATCCCAGGCAGCATCCAGCTCCCGCTCCGTCCGGGCAGCAGCAGAAAGCTTCCCGCTCTCCGTCCGGGGCTCCGGATCGATCTCACGTACATACAGCTCCCATTCTGTCCGCTCAAGCTCTTCCTTCTGCTTGATCCAGGCTTCCCAAAGCTGACCGACCCGCTCCTTTGCCTCTTCCATCGGCTCATACGCAAGCCGCAGACGCCAGTCCCTATATGCATCCTCCGTGCTGATCTCACAGACCCGTCTCCGCTCTCCTTTTGGCACGGCGCGAATCCCGGAGATCAATGCCTGATCCTCCGCCTGAACAAGCGCCGCCAGCTTTTCACCCTGAGGCTTCCGGCTTTTTTCCAGATAATGCTCATACCCAAATGGATAATACATCGCCGTCTTTCCCTCAAAAACAAGAATTGCATCCGCCACCTGACGGATAAAATACCGGTCATGGGACACAAAAAGGATCGTCCCCTTATACGCTTGAAATGCGGATTCCAAAGTTTCCTTCGCCTGAATATCCATATGGTTGGTCGGCTCGTCCAGGATCAGGAGATTGGGGCGTGCCTGAAGCAGTTCTGCCAGCAAAAGCCGCGACTTCTCGCCGCCCGACAGCACGCTTACCTTTATCTGAACCGACTTCCCCCTGAAAAGATATGCACCTAAAATCTGCCGTGCCTCCTTCTCCGTCAGCGAAGGAAACTGATCGTGAAAATGTTCCAACACCGTCTTGTCCGACTGAATCTCAGCGGACTGCTGGTCAAAATATCCCGTCACAGTCCGGTTTCCAAGCGTACACTTCCCATCTATCGGCGGCTGGATTCCGGCCACGGTCTTAAGAAAGGTACTTTTCCCGACGCCATTTGCCCCGATGATTCCAATCTTCTGCCCTCTTCGAACCCTTAGCGACAACTCAAGGAGCGTTTTGTCATATCCAGGTTTTAAGTGTTCTGCGGTCACCACCCACTTGCTCCCGGGAATCTCCGGCTCAATATCCCCGGTAAAAATATGCACATCGTCCGCATCCGGCTTCTCGATGCGCTCCATTCGATCCATGATCTTCTTCCTCGATCGCGCAAACGCCGCCTTTTTCGGTTTATTCCGGAATCTTTCGATCAACCCGTCCAACCTGGCAAGCTCCTGCTTCTGTCTCTCATACGCCTTCATCCCCGCAGCGATCTCCTTGCGCTTCTGCGCGCGGAATTGTGTATAATTACCCGGATAACGGTAAATTCTTCCGTCCCGAAGCTCACAGACCACGTCTGCCACCTGGTCCAGAAAAAAGCGGTCATGGGAAACAAATACGACGGCTTTCCCATAGCTTTGAAGATACTCCTCCAGCCATTCTACCGTCTTCATATCCAAATGGTTCGTCGGCTCGTCCAACAGTAAAATATCCGGCTTCACAAGAAGCCAACGGATCAATGATATCTTCGTCCTCTCTCCGCCGGAGAAGGTGGAAAGAAGACGCTTCTTTTCCTTCTTATCGAAGCCAAATCCGGTAAACAATCGATCATATTCCGTCTCATAAGCGAACCGCTCCCATGAATAGATATCTTCATCCGGGCACGCCGACAAAAGCAGCTCTTCCACAGTTTTATCCTGTTCCTCCATGCCGTCCTGCCGCAGCATCCCAACCGTGATCCGGCGTGAGGATACGATCCCCGCTCCCTGTTGTCTCTTGTCATCGCGGTCAAGCTCCAGTTCCCCTGCGATCAGCCGGAGAAGCGTCGTCTTCCCCGCGCCATTTCTCCCGACGACCGCTATTTTTTCTTTTCCCTTTATCTCAAAATGAAAATGTGTCAGAATCTGCTGTCCGCCAACAGACACTGACCCATCCGAAATCTGATACAGCATAAAACCGCTCCTCTAAAATAAGCCGTTTCCTATCCTTTCCACAGGAAATCCATAAAGACCGGCACCTGTTTTTCCCAGTCTGCCTCACAGTGCCCGCCCCCAACCTGACAATACAGATATGGGACTGCGCCCTGCTCCATAAGCTTGTTGGCAACCGCCTTATTTCTCCTGTACGTATGGCTGGAAAAGTCGATCTTCCAGACATCCTTAACTCCCGGCGCCTCCTTCGTTCCCCACGAGAGGAACGCGCGCGTATCCGGGTTGATCTTATTCATTTTCAAATCCTTTAACAGCTGCGGCATACACAAGCCGATCGCACTGGAAAGACAGGCTCCTTTTGAGAACCATTCATTATAGTGAACAAGTCCATAGACCGCCATGATCCCGCCCATACTGGACCCTCCGATGCCCGTACATTCACGGAATGGGTATGTACGGAACCTCCGGTCGATCATCGGCTTGATATCATGAATGATCCATTGAAAAGTTGCGTCCCCAAGAGGTTCATATTTCCGCAGCTCCCCACGGTTCACATGGTAAGGAAAATATTCCGCCAGCCTTTCATTTCCCTCATGTCCGCATTCCATGCCGACGACGATCATCTTCTTATCCCACTGGTCAAGAAAGCTTTTAAGTCCCCAGCTCTTACCATAGGTCGCATCCTCGTCAAAAAACAAATTGTGTCCGTCAAAAAAATACATCACCGGATAGCGATCCTGTGAATACTCATAATCATCCGGTACGTAAATGTGCAGTGTCCGGTTCCTCTGCTTTGGAGGATACCACATGTCATATTTTATAACCATTCTTTTTACCCTTGTTCCTCAGTTTTATATCGGCATATCATCCGATCGATCATGGCGTCCTTCCATTACCGGAAGCCCGTCCGCGAACAGGAGCGTGCGCCCTTTTCCGCATAAATAAGGAAAGACCTTGGAGTGCGCTTCAAAATCTTTCCTTCAATTAAATCCTCTTAATTTCCGATGTATCTTATTACATTCCGCCGACTGTTCTATCTGGCAGCAGCAACTCTTCTCTCCTTGTGCTCTGTCTGGAACATCTGAACCGCGCTGAATGTCATAACGATCATCATCAGAATCTGTAAAACACCGGAATCCATACTTGAGACCAGATTCATCGCAAGTACGATACCCGCTGCCCCGGCTACCGTCTCGATCAGCGTGATCTGCGGATTGATGCTTCCCGCCTGAATAAATTTCAGACATCCGGCAAGGCAGGTAAACGCGTTCGCACACATAACGATCGGGAGAACCGCGATCGGGCTCATTCCCATTGCCAGAAGGATCGCCATATTCGGCGTCGTGCTTCCGAATCCGATCATATTCAGCATCCCCATAAAGGCTACGATAATAATTGCAACCGCCAGTTTGCCGGAGTTAAGACCTGTCGCAGTACCTCCTGCAATTTCAAAAATATAATTCTTCGCAAATAAGATAACCGCTGTCAGAACCAGCGCTGTTCCCATCACGACCCGTACAATATGAGCGTTCAGCTTCGATACAACAGACGCCCCAACAAAAGAGCCGACTGCCTGCGCCGCCACAAGCGCAACCAGTGTGACAGATGAAACCTGCACCTCGGTCAGATAAGAATAGGACATAAAACACATCGGTACTGTCGCTCCGACCACGATCGTACCCGGAAGCTTCCTGATCTCTACATTATTATTTATTGGAAAAATCAAAGAATTAACTGCCGTATCCGACACACCGAAGGTTGCGAAAAACCAAACAAAAATCTCTGCAATACCGTAAAGAATAATCTGGCCTGGACCCTTGATCCCGTGCTCCTTCTCTCTGAAATATTCCCTGCACAGTACGACCAGATAAACGATTCCCATTGCAATAACAAAATAAGCCAATACAGATACGATCATGTCCTTGCTCCCGCCGTTCCTTTCTTATATTTATTTGCCTTTCCTGTAAAATCCAATAAGATTATAAATTGAATTATACTTTTTGTAAAGACATTGTTTGAACTTTTCACCTGAGTTTTGGATTGCGAAGTTTGGATTTCAGCCGATGATGAGTCTCTCCCCCGGATAGATCAGATTCGGATTGTAAATATGATTCCAATCCATCAGCCGTTCCACCGTCGTACCATAGCGGTGAGCGATCCCGATAAGAGTATCCCCGCTTTTCACATGGTATACCGCCGGACGTTCTTTTTCATTTTCTTCATCGCTCAGATAAATACCGTCCTTGAACCGGTCCAGATCCACCAGTCCCCGGATTCCTTCGACATCTCCCTTATCGCTGTACTGAAAGCCGTCCCATGTACGCCATTTTCCTGTTTCCGGCTCCGCATCACTTCCATATTCCGCGATCCACAACGGATATTTTGCAAGGTCTTCTTCCCATAATGTCCGCACATCATAAGCATTCGAGTAGAATGCCGGGCGGTATCCGGTCAAACGCTCCAGCTCCTCCATGTACGCTCTCGCAATGGCATTTGCCTCCCCGCGGGTCAGTCCTGATACCTGTTCAAAATCCATCGCCGGACGGCACTGCACCTCCTTGTCATTGATCAGTACGGCAAAAAAGTGTGCCTGCCTCCTTCCCTCGCTCACAGTGCGAGCCGTCACATAATGGTAAAGTCCAACATCCAGACGGTTTCTCCTTGCCTCCCGGTAATTTCTTTCAAAATACGGATCTATGAAATTCTCACCCTCTCCGGCTCTTATATAGACGACACGAACTCCAAAGTCCTGAACCTCACTGAAATCAATCTCTCCCTGCCATTGGCTGACATCGATCCCACGGCGCTCTGCTGCAGCTGAAACCGGATGTACTGTCCCGAAGCAAAAGAGAAAAACAACGATCATACTTAAAATCTTCTTCATTTTTCACCTCCTGCTTTCAGATTATGCATTCTCAGGAATTATTGATAAAAATACTTTGAGATGGATTGATGCAAAGCTTTCCCTATATATTCTCCGTGTATCTGCACCTCGGATATCCGCTGCATCCCCAAAATTCACCAAATCTTCCTTTTCTTCTCAGCATGATCTCCCCGCATTTCGGACAAAGTTTCAGCTCCCTGTTCCTGTTGCTTTTCAGCTCCTGCCCCAGGCGCTCATACACCTGCTGGTTCATACGACAATCGTCATGCGCCCGGTGCGCCCCGTATGTAGAAATCCCATAGTATCCGGCCAGATCGACCAGCCTGTGTCGGTGAAGCTCCGGCAGACAATATCTTGCCAGCCATAATGTATCGACGTAATCATTATCTGGTATGCGGTTATAATACTTCTCCGCATCACGGTAAATAAATTTCATATCAAAATTATGGATATTATGCCCTACCAGCACATCCTCCCCTGCAAATTGAATAAACTCCATAAGCACGTCCGCAAATTCCGGAGCCGCCGCTACCATATCGTCTGTGATTCCATTGACGCAGCTTGCTGCATGCGGGATCGGACGTCCGGGATTTACAAGCGAGCAAAATTCGTCTACAACCTTTCCGGCCTTTACCTTCACTGCGGAAATCTCTATCACATCATCACTGAGCGGCGATATTCCCGTTGTCTCCAGATCGAATACAACGTAATCCGGTATGTAAGTCTGTATTTTTCTTCCTCTTTTTTTACATAGCATGGTATGTTTTCCTCCACTTCATTAACCATAGTTTAACTTATGTAATTGTGTATAGCAAGGATAGAAAATGAGACTTTTTACCTTATAGCGCCTCTTTCTTACAATTATCTCCCCGCTAACTCTCCGCCGGTTGGATATCTTTTATTTATCCAGTAATTTCTCCATGTAAACCATATCATACCAGCGGTCAAATTTATATCCGCATTTCGTAAAATGGCCGCATACTGCAAACCCCATTTTCTCATGAAAATACACGCTGTCCTTTGTGAGAAATTCATCCTCCCGATCCGGATATGCTATACACGCATACATATTTCTGACGCCCAGACTTCTAAGCCTTCCCTCCAATGCATTGTACAAAGCCCGGCCGGCGCCCTTGCGCTTTCGCCCACTTCTGATATAGACAGACGTCTCCACGCTTCTCTCATAGGCTTTCCTTGGATGAAATGGGCTCGCATAGCAGTAGCCGACGATCTCCTCATCACACTCGGCGACAAGATAAGGGAATTTCTCCTTTATTCTTCTCATCCTGTTTTCAATTTCCTCCTCATCCGGCACATCATATTCAAATGAAATGGCTGTATTCCTTACATACGGTGCGTATATTGCTAAAATTTCTTTCGTATCCTGTACATCAGCATCTCTAATAATAATATTCTCCACCCTGACCTATATCCTTTCTAACGATCCTAATGACCACATACTAATTGAAATCATTATAGTAAGCTCAGGATGCAACATCAAGACGAAATGGCGAAAAAAGATGAACTGGCATTTACGATGTCACTGCCCGGTATCTTAAGCTGCGTACCGGTTTATGCGTCGGAGGATCCGGCGTACCCGGTCAGCATCGCAGATACCGAAAGCGGAACGCTCCGATGCAGATTCAGCAAAGGCAGGAGAGACCGAAAATAAACATCAAAATTGACTTCTCCTTTTTGTTGTGAGAAAATATCAATAAAGTATTTGCTGATTTTCGTCCCTGAAAAAACAGAGATGTAAGAAATATGATATTATGTAGATATTAAAAATACCAGGAGGAAATTATTATGAAGACTATAAAAAAAGTGCTTTTCCTGGCGCTGGCAATGAGCCTTCTGGCCGGTGCAGTCTCCGCACCTACAGCGGAAGCGGCGTCGTATAAGCCGAAGAAGACGTCCATCACGTCCGTGTCCAGCACAACTGCGAAGAAACTTACTGTAAAGTACAAAAAAGTGTCAAAGGCCAGCGGATATCAGATCCAGACTGCGAAGAATAAGACATTTACCAAGAGTAAAAAGACCACAACCGTGAAGAGCGGCAAGACTGTCAAGAAGACCGTCAGCGGACTGACTGCCGGAACGAAATACTATGTACGTGTCCGGGCATACCGCACGGTGAAGGGGAAGAAGTATTATGCCTCATGGAGCAAGGTGAAAAGCGTTACTGTAAAGAGCAGTACCGTAAAGAAAACATCCCAAAGCCCGGAAACACCGTCCATAACCCCAAAGATCAAGAAACTGCTTTCCGACGGGGAAGGAACGCTTCTTGTACGTATCGGCCCGCACTTTATTGTAGACGGTTATCAGATTATGATCGCCTCAGATTCTGCTTTTACGAAAGATAAGATTACGGCAACCGTTGCGGAAACCGGATCAACAATAACCAAAGAGTTTACCGGACTAAAGCCGGATGGAAAATACTATGTCAGAATCCGTGCTTATAACAAATCCGGCAGTAAAAAGGTATATGGTTCCTGGAGCGGGACATCCTCTATTACTGTGGATGGACATGAGTGGGTAGAGGATGAGAAGGATGTATACTGGTGTCTCTATTGTGACTGTTATATTGTGGATGTTGATCTAAACAGTAGTGCGGACATAGACATGGTTGCTGATCACATCCTCAACGTATGTGGTGGCCGTTACACTGTCGAGTCCATTGGATTGGGAACTTACACATGCCGTGTCTGCGGTGCGACCACAACAGAGAAACAGAAATCCGTATATGAATAAGACGAAAATACAGAATAATATTTTTTAAACACATGGGATTCTGGAGATCAGAAATAGATCTTCAGGATCTTTTTTTTTGCAAAAAAAAGAGACATATAAGCCAAATATTTTCTGTGTTGCAATTCTTTCATATTAATTATAGCGTAACCTATTCATAACGCAACTATAACAAGGAGGATTAGTATGATTAGAGAAATCGCAAATAAGGCTGTATCTGTTATGCTGACGCTGACAATGTCCTTATCGGGCATTCTGAGCTGTGTCCCGGCATATGCAGAAGATGAGCCTGTTTACTCCATCACGATTGAAAATTCTGAAAATGGGACTCTGGAGTGCACCTCTGAGTCTGCAAAGGCAGGGGAGACCGTTACTGTTACGGCTGAACCTTCTGAGGGATATCAGACAGAGATGATCGAGTCATCTCCGGAGGTTGAAATCAGTGAAACAGAAGATAATATCTTCCGTTTTGAGATGCCAGAGTCGGATGTGACAATCTCCGGAAGTTTTACCAAAGTGGAAGATGATACGGTGGAAGAAACAGAAAAAGCCGAAAACAAGGACACAAAAGAAAAAACATACAAACTGGCAATATCCGAGACATACGGCTATACCATATCACTGAGCGCAGAGAAAGCGAAAGCCGGTGAAGAGATTACTGTCAGCACAGGAAAAGAAACACCGGAATATATCAGTGTAGAAGCTATGGACGGTTCCGAATACTTTAATGTAGAATTGGAAAAAGATGGAACCTGTACGTTCCAGATGCCTGCGTATAACGCATCCGTAAAAGCTATTGCGCCGAATACCTACGGGGAAGGCATGGAAAACAATATATCCACAATGGCTGAAGTTGATGGTGCGGAAGATCTGGAAAAGGGCGATCCCTTTACGGTGGAGGAATCCGATACCAGGTATGACGGGACAAAAACAGGTACAAGAGTCCATTACTTCGAGTTAAAGAATACGGACAATAAGGATATCCAGGCGTTCTGTATTGAACATGAAACCGTACACTGTCCACAGGTATCGGATATCATGAAGATCACGAACATTTACAGCGGGGATACCAATTTCTCCGCAAAAGTGACAGTCAGTGTGTCCGGAAAATCCTATGGCACGTATTACAAAGGCCAGTTGCTGCGGATGGTTGCCTACTATGGCTGGGGCGGGCCAAAGAAACTGGTAAAAGGAAAGTCCGGATATCAGACGACAGCGCACGCAATGTCCATCGCGAACGGACATGACGGACACCTTGCCGGTACACTGCTGGATAAGATCATCGACAAATACGGAAGCCTGAAGGACGCGATCTCCGAAATTCCGGATGATTTTACTGTATTTACCCTGAGAAGGACAAGCGCAGTCAGCGGCTGGTATCCGAGTTCCCATGTACAGGATCTCGCATTCTGGACATATGTGGATGGCGGTGGCGGAGAAATTGAGCTGGTAAAGGAATCCTCCAATGAGGATATCTCCTACAGCAACTCCTGTTATTCCCTCAAGGGCGCAGAATATACTGTCTATACAGATGAAGACTGTACAAGCGTGGCAAAAGACCAGGATGGAAATAAGATTGTCTTTACAACGGATAAAGACGGTGAATGTGACGAGACCTATACCGTAGATGAAGGAACTTATTACGCAAAAGAAACAAAGACCCCGAAAGGCTTTAAGGAAAATACGAAAGTATATAAACTCAAAGCTCTCGACGGGAAGACAAAGACCTTCGTGGTAAAAGATACTCCAAAAGTCGATCCGTATGGAATCGAAATAAAAAAGGTGGATGCGGACACAGGAACCGCATCAGCACAGGGCAGCTCCGCTTCCCTTGCAGGAGCACAGTTTACCGTGAAGTTTTATGAAGGCTACTATACAGCATCCACCCTGCCGGATACAGCAGACCGTACCTGGGTGATCGAAACAAAGGAAGTGACAACTTCTGACGGTTCCAAGATTTATAGAACCGCACTGGAAGATAATTGTAAAGTATCTGGGGATGACTTCTATTGTAATTCGGCTGGAACACCAGTGTTACCACTGGGCACTGTGACGGTACAGGAAACCAAGGCTCCGGCAGGTTATACGTTAAGCGGTTCCTATCTTAAAAGTGACGGGACAACGGCGACGGATGGATCTGTCTATGTATCACAGATTAAGGAAGATGAAACGAATGCAACGTTAACAGGCGGTAATGTATACACCAAAACAGAAGAAGTCATCCGTGGCGGTGTCAAAATACAGAAACGGGATTCCGAAACCGGAAATACTACACCGCAGGGAGGCGCAACTCTTTCAAAGGCAACGTTTGCGATTGTGAACCTGAACAGCAATTCTGTTTCCGTAGGCGGAAAGACTTATGCTTCCGGGGAAACAGTAGGAACGATCACAACAAATGAAAATGGTGTGGCAGAGACATCCTCAGACTATCTCCCGTATGGCAAATATAAGATCGTGGAGACAGGATCACCGGAAGGATATCTGAATAAAGGTGTTATCGAACAGGAATTCTCCATTGTGGAGGATGGAAAGATCGTAGACATGACAGGATCAGACCAGTCTATTAAAAATGACGTCATCCGTGGCGGTATCGAGATCCAGAAACGTGATTATGAGACAAAAGCTGCGACTCCACAGGGTGACGCAACACTGGAGAAAGCAACATTTGCAATTACAAACCTGAATGCAAACGCCGTGATTGTAGGAGGAAAATCCTATGCATCCGGTGCGGTTGTTGGTACGATCACAACCGATGAAAAGGGAGTTGCACAGACAGCGGCAGACTGGCTTCCGT
>CAZPXF010000051.1:0-15071 GCA_964590945.1 uncultured Lachnospiraceae bacterium
CCATTTTAATGTTTTCAGATATTGCTTCTGCTCATCCGTAATCCGAGAGCTTTCCACGCTTTTCTGGATTGCTTTGTTATGGGTCCAGTCATCCAGTCTCTTTTCCTCCAGACAGGGAAGGACAGAATCGTACTGTTTTGCCAGTGCAGTGGCAAAATACCATGCCCGCATCATATTGATGTAATATTCATCCGACCGAAGCTGCGCCACCATGTCAGCATATTCCGTGCGAAACCTCTCATCCAGAAAGAACCGCATCAGCATTCCGACGGCAAACCGGACTGTATAAACTTCGTCCGACCGCATCCACACCCGAATATAGGGAAGAAGCCTTTCCGGTTCCTTTTTGAAAACTTTTGGCAAAAGCTGGTCACAGGTTGCCCAGTTATCCACGAACGGGAGGAACGACTCCACCCTGGCAATACAGCTGTCAAAATCCTTCTCCCGTGCTATCACAAAGGCATGAAGCTGGTTTTCCTCGAAATACCGATGGGGAAGATCGGAAAGGAATCCATTGATATCCTTATCCCCGGCCAAAGTCCTTGCAAAGGCCTTAAGCTCCGGCGTCCTCACGCCAATGATCCGGTCAGCCTCTACCGTCGGAATGATCTTTTGCTGCATAGCAGCATATGGTTTATCCTGCTTCCGGAACAATTCCGATACAATTTCCTCTCGATTCATCTCCAGTCTCCTTGATAGATTCTACTTTCATCTGCTTCTCGCTAAAAAGCTGTTTCTTCAGTTTTTTCCTGTATGCCCGAATCCTCCGGCTCCCCGCTCCGTATCGTCGAGCTCCCCGGTCTCTTCAAACTCCACCGCCAGAAACGGCATCACAACGAGCTGAGCGATCTTCTGCTGCGGCACGATCGTCCGAATCTCGCTGCTGTCATTATAAAGCGCCACGAGAATCTCGCCGCGGTAGTCCGCATCGATGACGCCGACGCAGTTGGAAGGACGAAGTCCCTCCTTTGTCGAGAGTCCGCTGCGCGCGAAAACGCCGCCGAAGTAGCCTTCCGGAATTGCAGCTGCGATACCGGTTCCAATCTTCTTTGTCTCGCCCGGCCGGATCACAACCTCGTCATCCAAAGCCGCAAACAGGTCGTACCCCGCCGCACAGGAAGTCCCCCGCTCCGGGATCTTCGCCGTATCTCTTAATCTCTTAATCTTCACCTGCTTCTGTACATGAAGCGGTTCTTTTGTTCCATCCTTTTTTGCTGTGCAAACCATATTTCGCTCTCCTCTCCTGATCTATCTGAAATTCCTGATGGTTCTCATCACATTTATCCTATGCTATATGTTGTGTTTTCTATATTGTACGGTACACAATATCGCGCAGAATCATTCTAACATCCGGTACCTGTGACGTCAAGCTGTTGCAAAAAGAAAGAAAGCGCCGCCGAACCGGTATCGGCAACGCTTATATTTACATTCTCCGGAACCTTTGATATCTTGCTTCCAAAAGCTCCGCCATATTCTGTTCTTTTTTCTCCTTTAGAAATTCCGCGATCTTTCTTTTCATCGGTTCGGTCACGGCGTGCATGGTATCCAGGTTATACCCGTCCGGCTCTGCAAAAATATGCTCTGTAATTCCTGCCGCTTTCAGGTCACAGGAAGTCAGCTTCATTGATTTTGCCGCCTTTTCCGCCAGCTTCGCATCCTTCCACAGGATCGATGCGTAACCTTCCGGAGAGAGAATGGAGTAGACTGCATTTTCCAGCATCCATACTTCATCCGCAACAGCAAGCGCCAGAGCGCCTCCGCTTCCGCCCTCCCCGACCAATATGGAAAGGATCGGCGTTTCAAGCGCGGACATCTGAAACAGATTCTCTGCGATCGCCTGCCCCTGACCGCGTTCCTCCGCCTCCACGCCGCAATAGGCTCCCGGCGTATCTACGATGCAGATGACCGGACGGTGGAATTTCTCCGCCTGCTTCATAAGCCGGAGCGCCTTTCTGTACCCTTCCGGCATCGGCATACCAAAATTATGGCTGATATGCTCCTTCGTTCCCCGTCCCTTCATCTGCACGATCACCGTGACGGGTTCCCCCTGAAAATATGCGATACCGCCGCAGATCGCGGGATCATCGCCAGATTCCCGGTCTCCGTGCAGTTCGACGAAATCGTCAAACACAGCTTCTGCATAATCCATCCCAACCGGACGGTCAGATGCACGGGAAGCCTGCACTCTCTCCCATGCCGTTTTATTTTTGGATCGGCCTGTTTCAAAGGTTCGAAGCAATGCCTTTTCATCTGCTTTGGATTCCTCCATCCGCCCGGAAATACCGGCTTTTGCCGGAACCTCCGGCCTCCCCTTCCCGCACGTCTCATGCAGTTTCAGGAGCCTGCACAGCTCTCCCCGCATCTCCTTGCGTCCCACGATCCGGTCTACAAACCCATGGGAAAGCAGCGACTCCGCCCTCTGAAACCCTTTTGGAAGCTTCTTGCCGATCGTCTGCTCGATGACCCTTGGCCCGGCAAATCCGATCAATGCGTCCGGCTCTGCAAGAATCATATCCCCAAGGGATGCGAAGCTTGCCGTCACGCCTCCGGTCGTTGGATCTGTCAGGACAGAAATATATAAAAGTCCCGCGTCGCTGTGTCTTTTCAGCGCAGCCGACGTCTTAGCCATCTGCATAAGCGCAGACGTCCCCTCCTGCATACGGGCGCCGCCGGAGCAGCAGAACAGGATGACAGGCAGGCGTTTTTTTGTCGCGCGCTCGATCCCGCGGGTGATCTTCTCCCCGCAGACCATGCCAAGGCTTCCCATCAGAAATCGGCCGTCCATGACCATAAGAACCGCCTCGGTTCCGCCGATGGTACAGCTTCCCGACACAACGGCTTCATCCAGCCCTGTTTTTTCCTGAAGCTCCCGAACCTTTCCCGGATATGCTTTCATATGCAGGGGATTGGGACAAGCAAGTCCTTGATCCCACTCCTCAAAGGAATCCGCATCCGCGATCATCTCGATCCTTTTATCCGCCGGCAGCCGCAGATAGCCTCCGCATTTCGGGCAAATATAATCGTTTCCGATCACATCATCCGTGAAAACGCCTTTTTGACATTTATTGCATCGCTTCATAAGCCCGTCCGGAACCTCAGGACCTTTCCTTCTTACCATGCTTCCGTCCCTTCTTTCTGAATATCATCCAAATAAGAAATCGTAATATATCCATTCCGGTAATCTTCACGGCCCACGATCCGGCGCAGGAAATCCGTATTCGTAGTTACGCCGTCCACCTGAATCTCCGCAAGTGCGCCCTGCATCCGGCTGATGGCCTCCTCCCGGTCTCCTGCATGGACGATCACCTTTGCCAGCATGGAATCATAATATGGCGAGACCCGGCAGCCGTTGTAAATGGCGCTGTCGATGCGGATTCCATTGCCTCCCGGCAGACAGATGCGCCCGATCGTCCCCGGGCATGGCTGAAAATGCTTTTCCGGATCCTCTGCATGGATCCTGCACTCGATCGCATGTCCCTGGATCTTCACATCCTTCTGGGAAAAGGAAAGCTTCTCGCCGGATGCGATCCGGAGCTGCTCCTTTATGAGATCCACGCCGGTTACCCACTCCGTCACCGGATGCTCTACCTGAATCCTTGTATTCATTTCCATAAAATAAAACTTCTGGTTTTTCTCCAGAAGGAATTCGATCGTCCCGGCGCTCGTATAGCCTGCCGCCTTCGCCGCCCGGACTGCCATTTTCCCCATCTTCGCACGAAGCGATTCGCTTAGGGCGGTGCCTGGAGCCTCCTCGATCACCTTCTGATGATTCCGCTGGATGGAGCAGTCCCTCTCACCTAAATGCACGATATTTCCAGAATTATCCGCCAGGATCTGGAACTCGATGTGCTTTGGATTCTCCACAAAATGTTCCAGATACATGCGGCCGTCGCCAAATGCCATCTCCGATTCCTTCTGCGCCATCCGGAATCTCTCTTCAAATTCCTCCTCGGAATCGACGACGCGCATCCCTTTGCCGCCGCCGCCAAGGGCAGCCTTTATGATAACCGGAAATCCAATTTTTCTTGCAATCCTGCGCGCCTTTACCGGGTCTGTCAGCATACGGTCGCATCCCGGGATCACCGGGACTCCTTCTTCAGACATGATCCTGCGCGCCATAGCCTTATTTCCAAGCCTGGCAATCGTCTCAGAATCCGGGCCGACAAATGTTATATTACAATCCTCCAGATGCTTTACAAATCCTGCATTTTCCGACAAAAAGCCAAAGCCCGGATGAAGCGCATCCGCCCCGGTTACGATCGCCGCGCTGATGATGGCTTCCATATTCAGATAGCTGTCCTTTGCCGGTGCAGGACCGATACATACGGCCTCGTCGGCAAGCTTCACATGCATTGCATCCTGATCCGCCTCCGAATAGACTGCAACCGTACGGATCCCCATTTCCCGGCACGCCCGGATAATACGGACTGCAATCTCGCCTCTGTTTGCAATCAATAATTTCTGAATCATAGCTATCACCCTATCACGAATGTCAGTTCCGCTTTCACAACAACCTTGCCATCCACGCTTGCCACCGCTTCCCCGACGCCCATCGGTCCCTTGCTTTTTATGATCCTTGTCTCCAGACGGATCTTATCGCCGGGAGTGATCTTTCCACGGAATCTGCACTTATTGATCCCGCCGAAATAAGCCGTCCTGCCTTTATTTTCCTCTACGGAAAGGATTGCCACGGCGCCGACCTGCGCAAGCGCTTCGATCGTAAGCACCCCCGGCATGACAGGCTCCTGCGGGAAATGCCCGCAAAAAAAGTCTTCCCGATATGTAACGCATTTATATCCGGTCGCCGAAACGCCCGGTTCCAGTTCATCGATATAGTCCACAAGCAGAAACGGATGTCTGTGTGGTATGATCTGCTCGATCTCTTTGATTCCCAATCTCATTCTTTTCCTCCATCAAACAGCAGATGCCATCTCCTGCTGCGCGATCTTAAATAACGGCTGGCCATATTCTACCGGCGATTCATTCTCCGCCAGGATTTCCGTAACAACTCCTGCATAATCGCTTTCAATTTCATTCATCAGCTTCATAGCTTCCACGATCGCAAGCGTCTGCCCCTTCTCTACCCGGTCGCCGACCTTGACAAAGCTCTCTGCATTTTCAGACGGCGCGCTGTAAAATGTACCTACAAGAGGCGACGTTACCGTCTGAATATTGCTATGGACAGACAAATCCTCCGCCATACCGGCGTCCGCCTCCGGTACTGCCTCCGGTGCAGCTTCCGTTTTTCCTTCGGATGCAGGCAAAGCTTCCTTCGGTCCGCATCCCATGGAAATATGAATATTTCCTTCTGTGTATTCAAAATGTGAAAGTCCAGCCCGGGAAACCTCCCTGACCAGCGCCACGATATGTTCATAATCCATTATCCTTCACTCCTTACGTATTTTCTGACGAGGATCGATGCATTGTGACCGCCGAATCCCAGCGAGTTTGAGATTGCAACATTTACATCCTGATGCAGCGCCCCATTTATCACATAATCCAGATCACATTCCTCATCCGGCTCTGTTGTTCCAACTGTCGGGTGGATATAGCCGTCCTCAATGGATTTTACACAGGTGATCAGTTCAACGGCTCCGGCGGCTCCAAGCATATGGCCGATCATAGATTTTGTGGAACTGATCTTCACATCCCTGGCGGCGTCTCCAAATGCCATATGGATCGCTCTTGTCTCAAAGAGGTCATTGTGATGCGTACTTGTCCCATGTGCGTTGATATAGTCCACATCCTCCGGCCTTACGCCTGCTTCTTCCATTGCAAGCTGCATTGCCCGCGCCGCGCCGCTTCCGTCCTCCGCTGGCGAGGTGATATGAAACGCGTCGCAGGTGGAGCCATATCCGGCGATCTCTGCGAGAATATCCGCGCCGCGCTTCTTCGCATGCTCCAGCTCCTCCAGCACAAGGACGCCGGCGCCCTCTCCCATCACAAAGCCGCTCCGGTTTTTGTCAAATGGTATGGATGCTTTGGCCGGATCCTGCTCCTGCGTCAGCGCGGTCATGTTCATAAAACCAGCGACTGCCATCGGCGTGATGCAGCTCTCCGTACCTCCGGCAAGCATAAGATCTGCATCGCCGTACTGGATCGCGCGGTATGCATCTCCAATGGAATTGGTTCCCGTGGCACATGCCGTTACAACATCCGTGCACTTCCCTTTGCATCCGAAAGTGATCGCAACATTTCCTGCCGCCATATTGGAGATCATCTTTGGAATAAACATCGGGCTTATTTTCTTCGGTCCCTTTTCCAGCATCTTTGTATGCTCGCTCTCAATATTTCCAAGACCGCCGATCCCGGAGCCGAGAATGACGCCCACGCGGTATGGATCTTCCGCTTCCAGATCCAGTCCGGACTCTTCCAGAGCTTCCTTTGCCGCCGCGATCGCATAGATAGAGAATTTCTCCATCCGCCTTGCTGATCTTGCGTCCATACGCGCCTTCACATCGAAATCCTTCACCTCAGCCGCAAGCTTTGCCTTGTAACCGGTCGTATCAAATCCGGTGATCGGCGCAATGCCTGCCTTTTCCTGCCGGATCCCCTGCCAGAATTCCTCCACCGTATTTCCGATCGGAGTTACGGCGCCCATTCCTGTAATCACTACTCTACGTTTCATTGCTTTCTCCTTTACATGACCATTCCGCCGTCCACGAGCAGAACCTGCCCCGTAATATAGGACGCATGGTCGGATGCGAGAAATACTGCTGCCTGGGCGATATCCTCCGGCTGTCCCAGGCGCGGGATCGGAATATTGCTCTGGATCTCGCTCTTCACCTTGTCCGAAAGGACTGCCGTCATCTCTGTCTCCACATATCCCGGCGCAATGGCGTTGACTGTGATATTTCTGGACGCCAGCTCTTTTGCGGCCGATTTTGTAAGACCGATGATTCCTGCCTTGGATGCGCAGTAATTTGCCTGTCCTGCATTTCCTGCAACGCCGGAGACAGAAGAAATATTGATGATCCTTCCGTATCTCTGCTTCATCATCTGGCGCGCCGCAAACTTCATACATTGAAAGGTTCCTTTCAGATTCGTGTCGATCACGTCCGTGAAATCTTCCTCCTTCATACCTATCAAAAGGCCGTCCCTTGTGATTCCGGCGTTGTTGACCAGAATATCGATCCTGCCGAATGTATCTGTTACTTCTTTTATAAATGTCCTGCAGGCGTCAAAATCCGCCACATCGCATCCAAAGATCCCGGCTCTTCCGCCCGCTGCAAGGATTTCCTCCTTCACGGCCTCTGCCTTTTTCCTGTTCCCGCGATAATGAACGGCAACCGCCGCGCCTTCTTTTGCCAGGGCAATCGCAATCGCCCTTCCGATTCCGCCGGATGCTCCGGTTACTACTGCAGTTTTTCCTTCAAACATTCCAATTCCTCCATTGTTCCCACACGCAGCATGACCGCATTCCGGTCGATCTTGCGCATGAATCCACTCAAAGTTTTCCCCGGGCCTACCTCAATAAAGGTATCCGCCCCCGCATCCAGCATCGTGCGAATGGTCTGCTCCCAAAGTACGGAGCTGTACACCTGTCTGCACAAAAGCTCTTTCGTCCGGCTGATATCTGTCACAATACCGGCGTCTACATTTGTCACATACGGGATCTGCAAAGGATGCCAGTTCACCTTTTCCAAAGTCTTTCGCAGTTCCTCCCCGGCTTCCTTCAAAAACATGGAGTGAAACGGTCCGCTCACATTCAGCGGCAGAACTCTTTTCGCTCCTGCCGCCTTCAGCTTTGGCGCCGCCATGTCGATCTCCGTCTTTTTCCCTGTAATCACGATCTGACCCGGACAATTATAATTTGCAACGGATACCTCCGGAAATGCTTCCAGCGCCGCGGCAGCCGTCCCGCCGTCAAGGCCGAGCACAGCCGCCATGCCGCCGCTTCCATCCGGAACTGCATTGTGCATGAGCGATCCTCGTATCCACGCCGTTTTCACCGTATCTGCAAAGTCCATACCGCCCGCCGCCGTGACCGCACAGTATTCCCCCAGGCTCAGGCCCGCCGCCAAATCCGGCCGGACGCCCCGCTCCTTCAGCTCTGCTGTGATCGCCATGCAGACCGTGACCAGCGCTGCCTGCGTATGATCCGTTCTGCCAAGAAGCGGATTTTCTTCAAAGCACAGGCCGCACAGATCGATTCCAAGGATCTCGCTTCCTTTATCAAAAATCTCTTTTGCTGCGGGGCTTTGCCCGTAAAAGTCCTTACCCATTCCGGTATACTGGGAACCCTGTCCCGGATATAGAAATGCAATCTTACTCATAGCTGCCGGTTCCTTTCATGATCTGAATCGCATCCCTGCAGATCGTTTCTATGATCTCCCTGCATGGACGGCTTTCGCCCACAAGCCCTGCCGACTGCCCTGCCATAACGCTTCCGGTTCTTATATCGCCTTCCACAACTGCCCGTCTGAGTCCCCCAAGCGTCAGCTGCTCCAGTTCTTCAAAGGATGCTCCCGCTGCTTCCAGCTCAAGATATTTCCTTGTCTGCTGGTTGCGGAGCCCCCGCACCGGATGTCCGGTACTTCTTCCGGTTACCTTCGTATCGATCTCCTTAGCCTTCAAAACCTTATTTTTATAATCTTCATGGACGATGGATTCTTCCGAGGCCACAAATACGGTTCCCATCTGTACGGCCTTTGCTCCGAGCATAAATGCTGCCGCCATTCCCCGTCCATCCGCGATGCCGCCTGCTGCGACAACCGGAATCTCTACCGCATCGCACACAGAAGGGACCAGTACCATCGTTGTCACCTCTCCGATGTGTCCGCCGGATTCTGTTCCCTCCGCAATGACCGCATCCGCCCCGGCCCTCTCCATGCGCTTCGCCATGCCGCCGGATGCAACGACCGGGATCACACACACACCGGCGTCCTTCCAGCGCGCCATATATTTCTCAGGACTCCCTGCGCCTGTCGTTACGACACGTACATGTTCCTTCGCGATCACCTCTGCAATGGCGTCCGCCTCCGGATTCATCAGCATCAAATTGACGCCAAATGGCTTGTCCGTCGCCGCTTTCATGTGCTGGATCTGATCCTCGACCCAGCTTGCAGGGGCGCCGCCCGCACCGATGACGCCAAGTCCGCCTGCTTCTGATACCGCCGAAGCAAGCTCCCATGTTCCAACCCATGCCATACCGCCCTGAAAAACAGGATATTTTATACCAAGAAGCTCTGTTATGTCCGTTCTCATGGAATCTCCCCCTTGATTATGCAGCATGTGCTTCCATATATTTCACAATATCGCCGACTGTCTTCATATCCGTAAGGTCCTCTGTCGGAATTTCTACGCCGAATTCATCTTCCATACTCATGACAAGCTCATAAAGATCCAGAGAATCCACCTTCAGATCCTCCTCAAAAGAGGATCCCGGCTTGATCTCCTCTGCATCCAGATCCAGCGCGTCCACCATTAAATCTCTGATTTTTTCAAACATTTTTCTTTTCCTCCTGATTGCTCATTGTAATTTTGTTTTATTTTGCTTGTAAAATAATTTGATTTTAAAAATATTTGAATATTAATATACCATATTTTAGAAATGTGTCAAGAGTTTTTTAATGTAAAAACGCCATAATCGTAGAAATCATGGCGTTTTATCTGTCTTTATCTTCTTATTTTGTTATTTTAAATGCAATGCAGCTTAAAAATTCCCAGCCGTAGCCGCTTCCTCAATGCTTACCGCTACAGCTACAGTCATACCTACCATCGGGTTGTTACCTGCTCCGATCAGACCCATCATCTCTACGTGAGCCGGAACGGATGATGAACCTGCGAACTGTGCGTCGCTGTGCATACGTCCAAGTGTATCTGTCATACCATAGGAAGCCGGGCCTGCTGCCATGTTGTCTGGATGAAGCGTACGCCCTGTACCGCCGCCGGATGCTACGGAGAAGTATTTCTTGCCCTGATCGATACATTCCTTCTTATATGTACCTGCTACCGGATGCTGGAAACGTGTAGGATTTGTGGAGTTACCTGTGATGGAAACGCCAACATTCTCCAGATGCATGATAGCAACGCCTTCCTGAACATCGTCAGCGCCATAGCACTTAACTGTCGCACGGAGTCCGTCAGAGTATGCGTGCTCGTAAATAACATTAACTTCATTCTTTGTATAATCAAATTTTGTCTCAACGTATGTAAATCCATTGATACGGGAAATGATCTGAGCTGCGTCTTTTCCAAGACCATTCAGGATAACGCGGAGAGGTTTCTTACGAACCTTATTCGCTTTCTCTGCGATACCGATCGCGCCTTCAGCGGCTGCAAATGACTCATGTCCTGCAAGGAATGCGAAACACTCGGTCTCCTCCTCAAGAAGCATCTTTCCAAGATTCCCATGTCCAAGACCAACCTTCCTGTGGTCTGCAACAGATCCTGGAATACAGAAAGACTGAAGTCCTTCGCCGATTGCTGCAGCGGCGTCAGAAGCTTTTCTGCAATTCTTCCTGATCGCGATAGCTGCGCCTACGATGTAAGCCCAGCAGGCATTCTCAAAACAAATCGGCTGAATGCCCTTAATCTGATTATAAACGTCAAGACCAGCATCCTTTGTGATCTTCTCAGCTTCCTCGATAGAGCTGATACCATAGCTGTTCAGAACAGCGTTGATCTGGTCAATTCTTCTCTCATATGATTCAAATAAAGCCATTTCTTTCGCTCCTCTCTTTCTTACTCTACTCTCGGATCAATGATCTTGACAGCATCTGCAACACGGCCGTACTGACCCTTTGCCTTCTCCCATGCTGTGTTAGGATCATCACCCTTCTTAATGAAGTCTGTCATCTTTCCAAGACTTACGAACTGATAACCGATAACTTCATTGTTCTCGTCAAGAGCGATACCTGTTACATAACCCTCTGCCATCTCAAGGTAACGAACGCCCTTTTCCTTCGTTGCATACATTGTACCAACCTGGGAACGAAGACCCTTACCAAGATCTTCAAGGCCGGCGCCGACAACAAGTCCATCATCCGAAAATGCGCTCTGGGTTCTTCCGTATACAATCTGAAGGAAGAGCTCTCTCATAGCTGTGTTGATAGCATCACATACAAGGTCTGTATTAAGAGCCTCAAGGATCGTCTTCCCCTGAAGGATCTCAGCCGCCATAGCTGCGGAATGTGTCATACCGGAACATCCGATTGTCTCGATCAAAGCCTCCTCGATGATACCTTCTTTAACATTCAATGTTAACTTACAGGCGCCCTGCTGTGGTGCGCACCAGCCCACGCCATGTGTGAAACCGGAAATGTCTTCGATTTTCTTAGAATGAACCCATTTTCCTTCTTCCGGAATCGGAGCTGGTTCATGCTTTGCACCCTTAGCAACCGGGCACATCAACTGTACTTCCTTTGAATAAATCATGTTAAAACTCCTTTCAAGATACCTAAGTGATTGCGGGGATAACCCCTCATATTTGATATTAAATATCACACTACGTTTATTTTCTCACAAACCACACTGTTCGTCTAGCTATTTTTGATGATTTTTGATATTTTTTGCTTTCCCGCGGATTCTCTGCAATGCATTATCCACCGCCTTCGGACTTTTGTTCAGAAGCTCTGCAATCTTCACATAGCCGGTTCCCATCAGGTGAAGATAAAGCACTTTCCGTTCAAACGCGCTGAGCGTCGCTTCCAGTTCGGCCTGAAAGATTTCCGCCGCTTCACGGCTTAAAATAATGTCCTCCGGATTTTCATTGTTGCCGTCCTGCAAGGTATCGATCAGTGCGTTCGGCGGCTCTTCTTCGGCCTCGCTGCCTTTATTTCCATAAAGGGAAATGTAAGAATTCAGCGGCATGTGCTTCTTTCTCCGGGACGCCTCGATCGCTGTGGAGAGCTGTCTGGTCACGCAGAGATTGGCGAAGCTTGCAAACGACATGCCTCTGTTTTCGTCGTATTCCTGGACAGCTTTAAAAAGCCCGATCATTCCTTCCTGGATCAGATCCTCGCTTTCCCCGCCAAGAAGGTACATGACACGGACTTTCTTCTTCACAAAATTCTTATATTTTTCCATAATATAATCGATGACGGCCTGATCCCCGTCCCGCAGGTCGCGGATCAGCTGCTCGTCCGTAAGCTTTGTATAAGCGTTCATTCTTTCATCCTCTGGCGAACAATCTCATAGGCCAAAACCCCCGCTGCCACCGATGCGTTCAGGGAGTCGATGTCCCCTTTCATTGGAATAGAAGCTGCAAAATCACAATGCTCCTTTACAAGCCGGGACACTCCTTCTCCTTCATTTCCAATTACAAGTCCGATCGGACCTGTAAGATCCTGCCGGTACATCACTTCTCCGTCCATATCTGCGCAGACGAACCAGATTCCCTTTTCCTTTAATTCCTCCATCGTCCGCACAAGGTTCGTGACTTTGGCAACCGGAGTATAATTAAGAGCGCCCGCCGACGTTTTGGCAACCGTTGCCGTAAGTCCGGCCGCACGGCGCTTCGGAATGATCACGCCATGGGCGCCTGCAAGATTCGCAGTACGGATGATCGCTCCAAGATTGTGCGGATCCTCAATATTATCAAGAAGGAAAATAAAAGGCTCCTCGCCTTTCTCCGCCGCCTTCGCAAGAATATCTGCAACCTCAGAATACTCATAGGCCGCCGCCTGCGCGATAACCCCCTGATGCTTTCCCGTTTCTGAAATCTGATCCAGACGCTCCTTTGCAACAAAATTCATGATCACATCATGCTTCTTCGCCTCGCGCACGATCGTACGGACCGGACCGTCCTGACAGCCGTCAAGAATATAAATCCTGTCGACCGGCTTCCCGGAACGCAGCGCTTCGATCACCGCATTTCTCCCTTCGATCATGAAAGAATTCATCTCACTCATTGTTCATCCTCCAGATATTCAAGTCCCATCTTCACCAGTTCCACCATTCGTTCATACTGATCTGTCATATACAGATATCCTATCACTGCTTCAAATCCTGTCGCCCTGCGGTAATCTGTCAGCGACTGGTTCTTTGCCGGCGAGACTGCCTTTGTATTCCTTCCTTTTTTATACACTGTATGCTCGTCCTCTGTCAATAACGGCTGTAAAATACGCATCATTTTGGACTGTGAGGCCGCCTGAACAATGCTGCTTGTCTTCTGATGCAGTACCTGTACCGGCTGATTGCCTTCGCTCATCACAAGGGTTTTGATGATCAGGTCAAATACGCAGTCTCCAATATACGCAAGAGCAAGAGGTGAATATGTCCGAACATCCACCTCTCGCATATCAAAACGCTCTGAAATACTTTTCGCAAGACTTTTCTTTATGCTTTCTTCCATTGCACTCCTTCTCTTGTATCCTTTAAAATAATACCCTTTTTAAGAAGCTCGTCACGAATCTCGTCCGCCCTTGCAAAGTCCTTAGCCTTCCTTGCAGCCTGTCGCTCCTCGATCAGCGCCTCGATCTCCTCCGGAAGAATTTCCTCTTCCTTTTCAACGATGATTCCAAGAACGTCCGTCAGCTTCACAAGCAGATCATAAAGCGTCTGCAGATACTCTCTGGAGCTTGATCCGTCCGCGGTCGTATTTGCAAATTTTACAAGATCGAAAACCGCTGCGATCGCATCTGCCGTATTAAAATCGTCCTCCATGGAGCGTTCATAATCGGCAACATATTCTTTTGTCTTCTCAAGATTCTCCTTCTCCGCATCCGTCAAACTCTCCGTTTTCGCCGCGCCAAGAAGATGCTTGAGATTTTCAGCCGCCGTCACAATTCTCTCAAGGCCGTTTGCCGACGCCTGCATCAGTTCAGCGCTGAAATTCAGCGGGCTTCTGTAATGTGCGCTCAGCATGAAGAACCGAAGAACCTGAAGATCATACTGCTCGCTGATCTCACGTACCGTAAAGAAATTGCCAAGGGATTTACTCATTTTCCTGTTGTCTATATTCAGGAATGCATTGTGCATCCAGTATCTGGAGAATTCCTTGCCGTTAGCCGCCTCACTCTGCGCGATCTCATTTTCATGATGCGGGAAAATAAGATCTTCTCCGCCGGCGTGGATATCGATCTGCTCGCCAAGATATTTTTTGGACATAACAGAACACTCAATATGCCATCCCGGACGCCCCTCGCCCCATGGTGACTCCCATGCAGGCTCGCCTTCCTTTTTCGGCTTCCAGAGAACAAAATCCAACGGATCCTCTTTCTCATCCTCACCGGAAACAAGAAGCGAACGAAATCCCGACTGCAGATCGTCCAGATTCTTGTGGGACAGCTTCCCATAATCCTTAAACCTTCTTGTCCTGAAATACACAGTTCCATTCTTTGGATATGCATACTCCTTATCGATCAGAGTCTGGATCATCTCTATCATTCCGCCGATCTCCTGCGTCGCCAGCGGATGTGTAGTCGCTGGCTTGATGTTCATTCCCTCCATATCCTTCTTGCACTCTGCAATGTAGCGCGTGGACACTTCGTCTGCAGAAATACCTTCCTCGATTGCTTTCCTGATGATCTTGTCATCGACATCTGTAAAATTAGATACGAAATTCACATCATAGCCTTTGTACTCAAAATATCTGCGAACCGTGTCAAATACGATCATTGGCCTCGCATTTCCAATATGGATATAATTGTATACGGTCGGGCCGCACACGTACATTTTCACCTTGCCCTCCTCCAAAGGGACAAATTCTTCTTTGCGCTGTGATAATGTGTTGTAAATTTTCATGCCTCTTCTGCTCCTTTCCCTTCTTTTTACCCAGAGTCCGGCGGCTCCGAATAATATAAAACGCGAATCCTTCAGCTCCAATCAGAGACGAAAAATCCGCGGTTCCACTCTTATTAAGGGATTACTCCCTCCACTCCTGCACAGATAACGGCTGTGTATTCCGTGTCCGCCTACTTGATCCCGCTTCCACATTGCCGTCCGGAATTTCGGCAGACCAGCTCCCGGGGGCACTTCGCTTATCCTTCCTTCAAAAACGCTTCCAGCCATTGGCGTTCTCTCTCTGGGGATTCCGGATAAGATACTCTTCCCGTTCATTGCTTTTAAAATATGAAGATCCTGTATTTACCTTTTATATCTTATTCAAAATGAAGGGTTTTGTCAAC
>CAZPXF010000052.1:0-14963 GCA_964590945.1 uncultured Lachnospiraceae bacterium
TTTTGCCGATATGCTATGGCCTGTCATTCCACCATCTCTACGAAATTCTCAAGCGTCTGCCCCAGCGTCATCCGCATACGCGGCAGTAAAAGGGGATCGTCTCCGGGATAACATCGCCCGTACTCGGTCGTGACCGCGCAGAGGAATCCGGCGTCTTCTACGGCCTGTATGCAGGAATCGGAATAATCCCCGAACGGATAGGCGAAAGCGTCGCCATGTCCGCAGATTTCGACAGATTTTTCCAGATCGGCGACTGCGTCATCGTGGGATAAGGCCGTGAAAATCCCGCCGTGCCCGATATAGCCGCCCGCCTGATGCATACTGTCGGAATGGGACTGGAACGTCAGAAAGTCGGTTGCATAGGTTGTTACTTTCTTCTTCCCGTCGTTTTTTGTTATCAGGAATGAAGTGATCGGAATTTCAAATTCTTCAGATAAAGGCTTTAAGAATTCCAGAGTATCCTTTGCTCCGTCATCAAAAGTGAGGACAACGCTTTTTTCCGGCAAAAGCAGATCGCCGTCGATGTATTCCCGTACCTCCGCCCAGGTTGGGAAGTAGTATTGCTCGTCGATCAGATATTGCAGCTCTTCTTCGAGCGCGCGGATCTCGATATAGTTATTGTTAAGATCCTCGGGCGGATCATTTTCATCATAAATATAATGGTACATACAGATGGCAAGGCCGTTTGTCTTATGATGCTCCCCGGTCGCTGTGTTCGGCGTCCGGAGCCGGTTGGATTCTTCGGGAGGCGCATCGATCGCAAGGGGCTTCGCATTCCCGGAGCTTTTGCCCGGATGACCCGGAGAGCTTTCCAGGGCGGATTTCCCTTTATAGAGGAAAATCCCGCACAGGACAATCAGGAGCAGCGGGATCAGAATTCTGACAGGGGATCTTCGCCGGCGTCTCCTGAAATGCGTTCTATGCTGTAATTGTCTGGCGTTCTGTTTTTGCAATCGCTTCATATGAATCTCCTTTGGTTTCCTTTGATACCGGATTGCTTCGCACGATGTGTTACTGCAACCTCCATTATATTATAAACAGAAATGTGCAAAGTGTGGAGAGTTTTAAGAAAAAACAGAACAACATCTTTAAAAAACTGTTTTTCGTGGGGCGGGAGTTGACGGGTTTCGTGCAAAGAAAGATAAATTATTGACAATCTATGCACTTTGTGATATGGTTTTACATAAGGTCAGTGTTTTTTATGCGGTACAGTCAGATACAGAAGAACAATAAGACCTCAGGATACCGGCGGACAGGAAAGCGAGAAAGAATTGGAAAGTTCAGACAGAAAAGCAGAGATTTTAGATGCGTCGATGAAGATGGTATGTGAATACGGTTTGTCTTCATTTACAACCAAAAAGGTTGCTTTATATTTAGGGATATCAGAGTCTTTGATATATAAATATTTTGTTTCGAAAGACAGGCTGCTTTATAGCTGTTTCGAGGTGGTTCACAGAAAAGTGGCGGCTCTTATGGACAGGATAATCAATACGCCAATGACTGCGGAGACATCGGAAGTTGAATTTATCAGACAAATGTGGTACTCATACTTCCGTCTGCTTATAGATGAGGACTATCGCACCATATTTTATTTCTCATACAGGAACTCGGAATATATTGACACGGTTCTTGAAAACAGCGATGGAACTTTAGATTCGTATTTTGGCGGGTTTGCAGGAATTGTGGATCGATTTGACAATAAGTACAATATATTTAAAAGAGTAGACAGTCATATTGTATGGACGTATATACTTGATACAACGCTTGTGTTCGCAAAGCGCATGATTGTTGGCGATATACCGAAGAACAGTAAGAATATGGATGATATATGGATGCTGATTTTCGGTGGGATTCGTGGAATGATACGTGCAGAATGACAAGTATATCGCAGACAGTCAATTTTTTTTATTTAAAAAGTGAGTGAACGCTCACTTTCCATTAAAACGATAACAATCTTGATCAGATCTCGAATTCTGCCGAACCTTCCCTGTTGGAAGATCAGGTCAGGCATTTTACCGCAGAGTTCTTTTGAAATCGAGGTTATTATAAGATTTAGCAACAAGACAACAGACAACAGGCAGCTTCAGAAGCTGCCCCCAAATGGAAAGGAGAACTGAAAATGAAAGGAAAAGGGAAGAAACTTTTAAAGGTGTGCGGGGTCATATTCATAATCGAGGGTATTGTAGGGATTATATGCTATGGTATTTTAACATTAGTATTAGGCCTCGGATTATTTGTTAACTACGTGGATGGCGGCGCTATAGTTGTAGGAGTAGCTTTATTATACACTGTAGCGGCGGTTGTTGCCCTGGTCGCGGGCCTTTTGGGTATTAAGTATTCGAAAGGGAAAGCGGATGCAGGGAAATGTCTGGTATGGGGAGTTATAAACCTTATCGTGACAGTTATAGCCGGTATCTGGTCGCTTGCAAATGAGGGTGTTACGACTATTCATGTATTGTATACCTGTATAGGCTTTATTATTCCTTCATTGTATATAGGCGGCGCTTATATCAGTAAAGAATAGAGAGGGATGAACCTGTTAACGGCTGCGGGAGCAGACGTGTTGCAGGTTCGCTCATCCGACCGGGAGAAAAGGTTTTCAAACATACTATATGAGGAGACGATATAATGAAATGGGAGACAATCGATAAGGTATCATTTCTTGTTATTATTGTTGAAGTTGTATGGCGGGTCATAATGGAAAAGATTTCCGCACCGCAGTGGATGCATTATGTTGAATGGATATGGATCATTCTCATTTTTGTATGTATTATTCTTCAATTACATTTCAAAAGAAAAGAAAAAAAGCAAAACAAAAAGTAGTAAACGGATATGCCCTCTTTCAGGCGGACAGGTAATATAATGAGAACCTGCCGCCTGAGAGGAAGCAATCAGTGAGATTGCTGCGTCACCGGCATTTTTATCCTTTCAGAATCTGTAGGCTGAAAGCGGCAGTATGATATGTCCCGCTATGGTTGTTATCATAACCGTGCAGAACATGATTTTTCCGAAGAATTCCGCAAAGTCTTCGTCTTTATACTTCGAACGGATCCGGTTGATTGCTATGATCAATACGGTCACTATCAATACCGTATAGATACCCCAGATATTTATAAACTCCAGTAATCCGGTATGGAGCGCGTCGGGGACGAGATTTGCACCTATCATCAGGTTTGTGACTGTTCCGATCAGTGTTGCGGGGATCATACCAAGCGAGTCGACTCTATGATGCGCGCACAGGAACAGCGTTATCATCGACCATATTCCCGTACCAATTAAGGCAATGACACATTTCAGATACAATCCGATGGAATTGCGGTTGAGTTCTATCACTGTAAGGAATTCGGAATAGGATTCCGTTTCGCCGCTTTTATAATATGCACCGTCAGAATCTGCACTGCGCCGGTAAATGAACAGGGCGTTGTCATTTCTGCGGAGTTCAAAGCCTGCGGCGTTCAGCTTTTCATTTACACCGCTTCCATCCTTATCCGGAATGAAAACGATGTGTTCAATATCTTCAACAGGCTTCAAATAAATTCTCAGCTGATATGAGCCGAGCGGGAAACGCTTTGTTGAAAATTCTTTTGAAATGTCAGCGGTTACTTCAAATAACTGGTAATTATTTCCATCTGCTCTGTATTCGTCTTTTTTCGTTATGCTTGTTATAGTTCCTTCGTGTATTTCAAACGCGTTTTCCATATCAAGATCATTATGGCCGCTCCAGTTAAACCAGCATTTCAAGGTTACGGTATATTTTGAATTCTTGATATCCACGCTGTTAAGCCGTTCAATATATGTGCCGGTTGAAATTTTCACGGCGTTTTCCGATAACGCAGTTTCTTCCTCTGTGTAGGTATCTGCTTCCGTCAGATAATAGTCCCAGCTTTTTTGTTCGTTTATTTTATCGGAAATCAAATAAAAACTTGCGGAACCGATAAACAGAAACGCTGCCGCGATCACAAAGCAAAGCCAGAAGGCAAGTATTTTCCGCTGATTGGTATTCATCTGTCTGATTTTCATTACAGGATCCGTCCTTTATATTCTTTGATTGATGAGTTCAGGTTGCCGGGGTCAGGATTGCTTCGTCAATCCTCTTATATTATAAACGAAAATATGCAAAGTGTGGGGGATTTTAAGAAAAAAGGCTGGTATTCTTTTGAAATACGAAGTAAGATATATTTATTCCACAGACGACGTGCGGATAAACAGGATCTGTAAAATAAAGGAGTATGATATATATGAAGAAGAAAATAACAGCCGTTCTTTTGACAGGAGTGTTGACGGCGTCGATGCTTCTCGGAGGATGCGGGAAGAAGGACGCCGGGGAACAAAATAATGGTTCTCCGCTTTCGGTTGTGACGGAGCAGACGGATACGGAAGATACGCCGGAGTATCTTGCGCCGGGCGTAGAATTTCCGGAGGATGCGCAGAGTATGATTCCGGTCATGCAGGCTCTGATGGCCACGGCGTATACAGAGACGGATGCGGAGTATTATAATGAGGATGACAGCGAGCTGGACCGCGAGTATTTCTGGGAGTGCGTGCGTTACCTTGCCAGTATGGAGAACGCGGATTCGGAGGATGGCGTTATAGATAAAGAGGACGTCGTCAAATATGCGAAGGCTCTCTTTGGAAATTATGATGCGGATGCCAACGGACTTCCGCAGATCCCGGATTCCTGCGGATATTTCGTGACATTTCAGGGCTACAATGGCACGTATACATTTGAGCTCTTAAGTACGGATGACGTGCTGCCGTATATTACGATCTGTGACGAGGGTGATGAAACCGGATCGTATAAATTACAGGCGGATCTAAAGAATGTGCAGGACGATGAGACGGTAGGAGCTTTTGGCTTTATTATGGAGAAAAATACGGACGAAGAGGAGAGCCCGTATACATATAAGATCACATCCTGCGTAAATCTGGATGCGGACGATGCGGATGAGACGGATTCGGAGAGCGCGGAGGAAGAGGATGCGGACAACACGGATGAGACAGATTCGGATGCGTCGGATGCAAACAGCACAGAGACGGATCAGAATCAGTCGGATGATCCGGATGAGACGGATGCAGATCCGTCGGACAGCGGTCAGAATGATCAGAATAGCGATAGCGGCAATCAGAATCATAACAGCAGCCAGACGGGAAGCAGTTCCGGCATTTCCCAGAGCGCTGCACGGAGCGCTGCGCAGAGCTACATGAATGAGAGGGTGTCCGATGACGGAAGCAGCTACAGTATGTCGTATTCGGGGACAAAGAATTTCGACGGCGTGGATTATTACAGCTACTCTGTTACAAAGAAGGATTCCGACGGCAACAGCAGCTATGTGACCAATATCTACGTGGATGCTGCAACAGGCAGCGATGTTTGGGACGAGGCGGATTAAGAATGAATATTACATGTAAAAATATGCTGAATTTCCCATATGCAGGCCAGCTTCGGCTGGTCGCCGGGGAAGAAGGGGTAAATCATGTGATCGAGTGGGTTCATTATATGGAGGAGCCGGAGTATGTGGAATGGCTCAGAGGTGGCGAGCTGATCGTAACAACCGGGATCAGGATCGGGAAGGACGAAGAGGTGTTCCGGAGATTTGTCAACGGACTCTGCGAGCAGAATGCAGCCGGTCTTGCGGTGAATCTTGGATTTCATATAGATGAGATCCCGGAATCTATCCTGAGGCTGGCCGACGAGCTGGCGCTGCCCCTGTATGAGATGCCGAGAGAGCTCCGGATGGTAGACTTAAGCCAGAGCATCTGTTCAAGGATCGTGCAGAAAAGGCATACGGTCGGCGATCTCAACAAGATCCTTTTGGATCTTATCTATGGCAGACGGATGACGCAGAAGCGGCTTGAGAAGCTTTTGGATTACAATTATCAGCCGGGCAATCATTACTGCAGTGTCGTTGCCATGTGCGAGGAACTGGAGATACAGGAAGAGGAAACGGATGAATTTCAGCTTTTTGAGGAGGAAAATCAGGAGGAATTTCTAAATAAAGCTGCGCATTGCATGAACAGCTTTATGGAATCCAATGACAAAAAGACGCTCTACATAGTGGATAATGATCTGGTCATTATGATGATCCCTGTTTCAAAGGGGGAAAATATCGCAGAATTGATCCGGCAAATGGTCCTGTGGGCGAAGGAACGTATCGACATAAAGACCATCCGTGTCGGCGTGGGATATCGATGGACGGAGCTGGAGGATTTCCAGGGCAGCGTGGAATGTGCGCAGCACGCCATTTTCTTTGGGGAGCAGATGAATGCGGAGGAATGCGTTTTTGATTATGCAGACCTGACGGTAATCCGGATTTTTGATGAGATCAAGGATAACCGCGTTTTGCGTTCGATCGAACGGCAGGTGCTTGGCAAGCTTCTCGATAACAAGGATAACGCGGAGCTTTTGCGGACGCTGGAGGCTTATTTTAATACGGAGTGCAATGCAAAGGAAACGGCGGAGGTTTTGTTCATTCATGAGAATACGATGCGCTACCGGCTGAGAAAGATCGAGAATCTTCTTGGACGCGATCTGAAACGTCATAATGACGTCTTTGAACTGGAGCTCGCGATCCGTATCAAAGAATATCTGGAATATATACAGCACAATATATAGAGTTACTGACAACTTATAGATTTGACTCACAGAGAGCATAATTTTATTAAAAATCCTGTTGACCATTTAGGAAAACACGGTTATAATATGTACCTATATTAAGCAAAGGCGCTGTAGATTTTGTACTTCGGCGCCCTTTTGTTGTGCAAAGGGATCTGCATGACAAAATTTGCGCAGGAGAAAGGGGAAAATAGTATGCAGCAGATGGAACAGCAGGGCCTTTACCGCTCTTCCTTTGAGCATGATAACTGTGGTATCGGTGCGATCGTAAATATCAAAGGCCGGAAAAGCCACAAGACAGTAGAAAATGCACTGGAGATCGTGGAGAATCTGGAACATCGAGCAGGGAAAGATGCGGAAGGCAAGACTGGTGATGGTGTTGGTATCCTGACGCAGGTTTCACACAGATTTTTCAAAAAGGTATGCAAACCGCTGGGCATCGAGCTTGAGGACGAGAGGGATTATGGCGTTGGTATGTTTTTCTTTCCGCAGGATGAACTGAAGAGAAATCAGGCGAAGAAGATTTTTGAGGTCATCACCGCAAAAGAGGGGTTGGAATTTCTTGGATGGAGGACTGTTCCGGTTCAGGATAAGGTTCTTGGGAAAAAGGCGCTTGAATGCATGCCGTGTATTGAGCAGGCGTTTATCAGACGTCCGAAAAATATTTCGAAAGGCCTGGATTTTGACCGGAGGCTTTATGTAGTCCGAAAGGTGTTTGAGCAGAGTAACGATACCTATGTTGTTTCGCTTTCCAGCAGAACGATCGTATATAAGGGCATGTTCCTTGTAAATCAGCTCCGGCTGTTTTTCGAGGATCTTCAGGATGAGGATTATGAATCTGCGATCGCGATCGTACATTCGCGGTTCAGCACGAACACGAATCCGAGCTGGGAGAGAGCGCACCCGAACCGTTTCATCGTACACAACGGAGAGATCAATACGATCCGGGGCAATGCGGATAAGATGCGCGCCCGCGAGGAGACGATGGAATCCTCGTATCTGGAAGGCGAGATGTTAAAGATCCTTCCGGCGATCGATACGTCCGGATCTGACTCGGCTATGCTGGACAATACCCTGGAGTTTATGGTCATGAATGGTATGGATCTTCCGCTGGCAGTTATGATCTGTATACCGGAACCGTGGGCAAATAACAGAACGATGCCGCAGAACCAGAAGGACTTTTACCAGTATTATGCGACGATGATGGAGCCGTGGGACGGCCCGGCCTCGATCCTGTTTTCCGACGGCGACTGCATGGGAGCGGTTCTTGACCGCAACGGTCTTCGTCCTTCCAGATACTACATCACGGACGATGATACGCTGATCCTCTCCTCCGAGGTAGGCGTTTTGGATATTGCTCCGGAGCACATCCTTGTGAAGGAACGTCTTCGTCCCGGGAAAATGCTTCTTGTCGATACGGTGAAAGGCCGTGTGATCGACGATCAGGAGCTGAAAAACATGTACGCGAACCGTGAGCCTTATGGCGAATGGCTGGACGGAGAATTGATCGAGCTGAAAGACCTGAAGATTCCGAACGAAACAATTCCTGCTTATACAAGGGAGGAATGTCTGCGTCTTCAGAAGGCGTTTGGCTATACATATGAAGACCTGAAAACGGAAATCATTCCGATGGCGATGAACGGCGGAGAGGGCATTGGCGCGATGGGTATTGACGTGCCGCTGGCGGTGCTGTCCGAGAAAAGACAGCCGCTCTTTGGCTACTTTAAACAATTGTTTGCACAGGTCACCAACCCTCCGATCGATGCGATCCGTGAGAAGGTTGTGACGTCCACAACGGTCTATCTTGGAAAAGACGGGAATATTCTGAAAGATCTCGCGGTAAACTGCCGTATGCTGAAGGTGAACAATCCGATCCTGACAGATACGGATCTGATGAAGATCAAGAATATCAGGCAGGAAGGCTATAAGGTGGCGGTCATTCCGACGATCTATTATAAAAATTCCAACCTGGAGGTCATGATGGATTATCTGTTTGTACAGGTTGACCGGGCGATCAATGACGGGGCAAATATCCTGATCCTTTCCGACCGGGGAGTGGACGAATTCCATGTCGCGATCCCGTCTCTTCTGGCAGTATCCGGCGTCCAGCAGCATCTGGTACGTACAAAGAAGAGAACTTCTGTCGGAATCATCCTGGAAAGCGGAGAGCCAAGAGCTGTCCACCAGTTTGCGACGATCCTTGGATATGGCGCCTGTGCGGTGAATCCGTATCTTGCATATGAAACCATCCGCCATCTGATCGATCAGGGTATGATAAGAAAAGACTATTATGCCGCGGTGGACGATTTTTCCAATGCGATCCTTTCCGGTATCGTCAAGATTGCATCCAAGATGGGAATTTCCACGATCCAGTCGTATCAGGGCGCTAAGATTTTTGAGGCGATCGGACTGAAACAGTCCTTTATCGATAAATATTTTACAGATACCGTCAGCAGGGTGGGCGGAATCGGTATTGAAGAGATTGCCGAGGACTATGCGAAGATGCATTCGGAGGCATTTGACCTCCTGGGCTATGATTCGGATATGACGCTGGACAGCATCGGCCAGCACAAATCCAGAAGTCAGGGCGAACAGCATCTTTACAATCCGAAGACGATTTATCTGCTGCAGCAGTCCACACGGACCGGCAATTATGAGATGTTCAGGAAGTATACAGAGCTTGTGAATCAGGAGGGCGAAGGGATCAACCTTCGCGGACAGCTGGAATTCAATTATCCGGCCAGAGGGGTTCCGATCGAGGAAGTAGAATCTGTCGATGAGATCGTGACAAGATTCAAGACGGGCGCTATGTCCTACGGCTCTATTTCCCAGGAAGCGCATGAATGTATGGCGATTGCCATGAATACGCTGCACGGGAAATCCAACAGCGGCGAGGGAGGGGAGGATATCGAGCGTCTCGATTCCGACCGTTGTTCCGCGATCAAGCAGGTTGCCTCCGGAAGATTCGGCGTTACAAGCCGCTATCTTGTAAGCGCCAGGGAGATTCAGATCAAGATGGCGCAGGGCGCAAAGCCGGGCGAAGGAGGACATCTGCCCGCCGGGAAAGTGTATCCCTGGATCGCCAAAACCCGTCACTCGACCCCGGGCGTAGGCCTGATCTCACCGCCGCCGCACCACGATATTTATTCCATCGAGGATCTGGCGCAGCTGATCTACGATTGTAAAAATGCAAATACAGACGCAAGGATTTCCGTGAAGCTTGTCTCCGAGGCGGGCGTCGGTACGATCGCAGCCGGAGTTGCGAAGGCGGGCGCAGGTCTGATCCTGATCTCCGGCCATGACGGCGGAACCGGGGCCGCGCCCAGAAGCTCGATCCACAATGCGGGCCTTCCCTGGGAGCTTGGGCTTGCCGAGACGCATCAGACGCTCCTGCAGAATGGCCTCCGCGACCGTGTGCGGATCGAGACGGATGGAAAGCTGATGAGCGGCCGGGACGTTGCGATCGCAGCGATCCTTGGGGCGGAGGAATTTGGATTTGCCACAGCGCCGCTTGTAACGATGGGCTGCGTGATGATGCGGGTATGTAATCTGGATACCTGTCCGGTGGGTATTGCGACACAGAATCCGGAGCTTAGAAAGCGGTTTACAGGCAAACCGGAATATGTCATGAACTTTATGAAATTTATCGCACAGAATCTGCGCGAGTACATGGCAAAATTAGGCGTTCGCTCCATTGACGAACTGGTTGGGCGCACAGATCTTTTGAAGGTGCGGACGGATTCCGGCGCAAGACATGCAGAGACGCTGGATCTTTCACAGATTTTGTATTCCGGATATCAGGGCTGTAAGGAGCAGATCTTTAATCCGAAGAAAAAATATGATTTTGAGCTTGAGAATACCCTGGATGTGAAGGTGCTGATGAAAGAGCTTGGCGCCGCGCTTGACAAAGGGCAGAAGAGGAGCCTGAATATTAAGGTATCCAATGTGAACCGTACCTTCGGAACGATCTTCGGATCGGAGATCACGAAGCGCTATCCGGACGGCCTTAAGGAGGATACCTACACGATCAACTGTGAGGGGGCAGGCGGACAGAGCTTCGGCGCGTTCATCCCAGGGGGACTGACGCTTAAGCTGACCGGAGACAGTAATGATTATTTCGGAAAAGGACTTTCGGGCGGCAAGCTTGTTGTGACGCCTCCGAAAGGCGTGAAATATAAGCACGAGGAAAATATCATCATCGGCAATGTCGCGCTGTACGGCGCAACAAGCGGAAAAGCCTTTATCAATGGTATGGCAGGGGAGCGTTTCTGCGTAAGAAACTCCGGCGCCACGGCTGTTGTTGAGGGCGTCGGAGATCATGGATGCGAATATATGACCGGAGGGCGCGTAGCGATCCTCGGAGAGGTCGGCAAAAACTTTGCGGCGGGAATGAGCGGCGGGGTTGCCTATGTCCTGGATCCGGATAATACGCTGTACCGTAAGATCAATAAGGCCATGGTCAGTATGGTGCATATCACATCCAAGTACGATGTCCTCGAATTGAAGGGTATGCTCAAGGAGCATGTGAAGCAGACCGGCTCCGCAGCGGGACAGAAGATCCTGAATCATTTTGATGAATATCTGCCGAAATTTAAGAAAGTCATTCCATTTGACTACGAAAAGATGCTGACCTTTGTCCTTCAGATGGAGGAAAAGGGTCTCAGCAGTGAACAGGCCAAGATTGAGGCGTTTTACGCGATCAAGAATGGGAAACAGTAGGAAAGGGGATGAAAGAAAATGGGAAAAGCGACAGGATTTTTGGATTATGAAAGACAGGATAGAAGGGCGGAAGCGCCAAAGGAGAGGATCAGCCATTTCCGTGAGTTTCACGAGAGACTGTCGAGGGAAGAGCAGGAGATTCAGTGCGCAAGATGTATGGACTGCGGAGTACCGTTTTGCCAGGCGGGAATGATGATCGCCGGAATGGCCAGCGGGTGTCCGCTGAACAATCTTGTCCCGGAGTGGAACGACCTTGTGTATCATGGAAACTGGAAGGAAGCGTACGCAAGGCTGAAAAAGACGAACAATTTTCCGGAATTTACATCGAGAGTCTGCCCGGCTCTCTGTGAAAAGGCGTGCACGTGTAATCTGAACGGGGATGCTGTGACCAGCCATTCCAATGAGTACGAGATCATTGAAAACGCCTATGAGCAGGGATATGCAGACCCGAAGCCGCCGAAGACCCGTACCGGAAAGAGGGTAGCCGTCGTCGGCTCCGGCCCGGCAGGCCTGGCAGCGGCGGACCAGTTGAATAAACGGGGACATTCGGTAACGGTCTTTGAGCGTGAGGATAAGGCAGGAGGACTTCTGCGCTATGGAATCCCGAATATGAAGCTGGAAAAGCATGTGATTGACCGGAAGATCGGTATCATGGAGGCCGAGGGCGTGGAATTTATCTGTAACTGCAACATTGGAAAGGATAAGAAACCGGCGGAGCTGCTGAAGGAGTATGACCGAGTTATTCTTGCGTGCGGCGCAAAGAATCCAAGAGATATCAGGGTTCCGGGAAGGGATGCGAAAGGAATTTACTTCGCGGTGGATTTCCTTGCTTCCACGACAAAGGCGCTCTGGGCGGATCCGGAGAAAGGCAGGACGGCGAAAGCAAGCGACCTGAAAGCAGGGAGCTTTATATCGGCAAAAGGAAAGCGCGTCATGATCATCGGGGGCGGCGATACCGGAAACGACTGCTGCGGGACGTCCATGCGCCACGGCGCGAAGTCCGTATTGCAGCTGGAGATGATGCCGAAAGCGCCGGACGCCCGCGCGGAGAATAATCCGTGGCCGGAGTGGCCGAAGATCTGTAAGACAGATTATGGCCAGGAAGAAGTGGCGGCTGTATTTGGCAATGATCCGAGAGTCTACCAGACGACGGTCAAGGAGTTTAAGAAGGACAAGAACGGCAATGTGTGCAGGGCTGTCCTTGTGAAGCTTGAGAGTAAGACGGATGAAAAGACAGGCCGCAGGGTAATGGCGGAGGTTGCGGGAAGCGAATATGAGGTTGCCGTCGATCTTGTGCTTATCGCAGCAGGCTTCCTTGGATGCGAGGAATATGTCACAAAGGCATTTGGCGTTGCGCGCAGCGCACGGACGAATGTACAGACGGCCCCGGATTCCTACGAGACGAATGTGCAGAACGTTTTCACTGCAGGCGATATGCATCGCGGACAGTCCCTCGTCGTATGGGCGATCCGCGAAGGGCGGGAGGCTGCGAGAGCGGTGGACTACAGCCTGCTGGGGTATTAGCAATTTGAGAAAGAACTCGAAGAGTCCAAGTATTGCTGCGTTTTCCGAACTGTTTTTAGCGCGAAACTTTTACAAACTTTTTCGGAAATCCCGATTTTTTTTGGCGAAGATTGATAAAAATAAAAAAATTGATCATTTTGCATTTACATTTATATTTTTGAGTGTATAATAAGTGACATTGAAACAAAGGTGTTTTCCGTTTGCGGGAAGCACCTTCTTTTTTCAATAAAATAAAAAAAGGCAAATATCAGTTTATCAAGGGAGATAATTCTTTCAGCAAAGATTGTCTCCCTTTTTCTATTGATATTTGGTGGGAAAAAGAGGAGGAAAATGATTATGACAGAAGAAATTTTAAGCGCTGTGAACAGTCAGGTCTTCGGCGTCTGGTTCCTGATCGGAGCCGCACTGGTATTCTGGATGCAGGCGGGCTTTGCAATGGTTGAGGCGGGCTTCACCAGAGCAAAGAACTCCGGCAACATCATTATGAAGAATCTGATGGACTTCTGTATCGGTACAGTGATGTTTATCCTGATCGGCTTCAGCCTGCTTTTGGGCGAAGATCTGATGGGACTGATCGGGAAGCCGGGTTTTGATCTTTTTACAGCTTATGCAAGCTTTGACTGGTCCAATTTCGTATTCAACCTGGTATTCTGCGCGACGACGGCAACGATCGTATCCGGGGCGATGGCGGAGAGAACAAAGTTTTTATCCTACTGTATTTATTCCGGCGTGATCTCAGCCCTGATCTATCCGATCGAGGCGCATTGGATCTGGGGCGGCGGCTGGCTTTCCCAGCTGGGCTTCCACGATTTTGCAGGTTCCTGCGCGATCCATATGGTCGGCGGTATCTCAGCCCTGATCGGAGCAAAGATGCTTGGCCCTCGTATCGGTAAATTTGAAAAAGATAAATCCGGCAAGGTGTTCAAGGTCAATGCATTTCCGGGCCACAATCTTCCGATCGGTGCGCTTGGCGTATTTATCCTGTGGCTTGGCTGGTATGGTTTCAATGGCGCGGCGGCGACAAGCGTCGAGCAGCTTGGTTCCATTTTCGTGACAACAACGATAGCTCCTGCGGTTGCAACGGTCGTATGTATGATATTTACATGGGTAAAATACGGCAAGCCGGATGTTTCCATGTGCCTGAACGCTTCCCTTGCAGGTCTTGTGGCGATCACAGCTCCGTGTGATGTGACAGATGGGTTGGGCGCGATCATCATCGGCGCGGTTGCCGGAGTTCTGGTTGTATTCGGCGTCTGGTTTCTTGATTACAAGCTGCATGTGGATGATCCGGTAGGAGCCGTGGCAGTACATATGATGAACGGTATCTGGGGAACGATCGCAACTGGTTTATTTGCAACATCATCCGCTCCGGGCAGCGAGATCGACGGTCTGTTCTATGGCGGCGGTTTCCATCAGCTCGGACTTCAGATCCTTGGATTCGCGGCAGTAGCGGCATGGACTGCTGTGACGATCACCATTACATTCTATGTGATCAAAGCGGTGGTCGGACTTCGTGTAACAGAGGAAGAGGAGATCATCGGTCTGGATGCAACAGAGCATGGACTTCCTTCCGCATACTCCGGCTTCAGTATTATGGATATTTCAAACTCCATGACAATGTCTGTAAACGAGAATACAAACCTTGGTGTGGACAGCTACGCGGAAGCTACAGAGTTCCAGAAGAATGCTTCTGTGCCGGTTGCAAAAGCGCCTGTCAATGAAACTGGTATTTACAAGGTTGTTATTATTGCCAAGCTGTCCAGATATGACAAGCTGAGAAAAGCAATGAACGATCTTGGTGTAACCGGCATGACGGTGACTCAGGTTATGGGCTGCGGGATCCAGAAGGGTATCGGAGAGAAGTACCGTGGAGTTGAGATGGATGCAACGCTTCTTCCGAAGGTTAAGGTTGAGGTTATCGTAGGGGAAATTCCGGTGGATGATGTGATTGAAACAGCGAAGAAGACGCTTTATACAGGACATATCGGAGACGGAAAGATCTTCGTATACTCTGTAGACAAAGTTGTTAAGGTTCGTACCGGAGAGGAGAATCTGGAAGCTCTTCAGGACGTAGAATAGAGCATTATAAAAGAGACCATCAAATGGA
>CAZPXF010000053.1:0-14738 GCA_964590945.1 uncultured Lachnospiraceae bacterium
GAAAGTAACAGTAAAATAGAATATTGTATTATATGGGTATTCCCCCGGTTTTCAGTGAGCCGGGGGAATTTTTTCTTTCATGGCTTTTTTGTCGGCCGGGGATTTTGCGGGGGGAATTCAAGGAAATCCAGGGATAAAAACAGATTGTCCGAAGTCGTGGGATGTGCTATACTGTGTAAACGGAGTAGTCGTGTTACAAGGTGGAAAACCTCCCAGACTTCACAGAAGAGGGGAGGTGGTGCATATGAGTACATTTGAGGGCATTTATCTGATGCTACATTTTACAGGTGAAAAAGGGAGAAATAAACAGGCTGATTGTTCATTGAAATAGAGGGGATTTGATGATATACTTGAACAGTATATTCAAGGGTGTCTTTTTGATCTGCCGGGCAGATCAGGATCAGAAATAGAAATCTCCGGGAAATGGTTTTGAATGAGGAGGACGATCAAAATGGAGAGATATAAGGAAGAATTTATTGAATTTATGGTAGAATCCGACGTTTTAAAGTTCGGTGAATTTACATTAAAGAGTGGCAGAAAGTCCCCGTTCTTCATGAATGCGGGGGCGTATGTGACAGGATCACAGCTTCATAAGCTGGGACAGTATTATGCAAGAGCGATCCATGATAACTATGGAGATGATTTTGACGTGTTGTTCGGGCCTGCATATAAGGGGATCCCGCTCAGCGTTGCGGCGACGATCGCTTTTTCCGAATTATATGGAAAGGAGATCCGGTATTGTTCCAACAGGAAAGAAGTGAAGGATCACGGAGATACGGGCATTCTTCTTGGAAGTAAGATGAAGGATGGAGACCGTGTTGTTATCATTGAAGATGTGACGACGTCCGGCAAGTCCATTGAAGAAACATTTCCTATTATAAAGGCGCAGGCGGACATCGAGGTTGTCGGCCTGATGGTATCGCTGAACCGTATGGAGGTCGGGAAGGGCGGCGAGAAGTGCGCGCTGGATGAGATCAGGGATCTGTACGGGTTTGATGCGAACGCGATCGTTACGATGGATGAGGTTGTGGAGTATCTCTACAACAGACCATGCAATGGGAGAATTGTCATTGATGATTCATTAAAATCAGCAATCGACGCATACTATGAGAAATATGGCGTCAGATAGACTTTGATCAGGAGGCGGGACAGTCTCAAACATATTATAAGGAGAGTTGGACATGGAAGAAAAGGCATTTAAGTCGATGGGATTCATTGGAGCGGGCAGCATTGCCATCGGGATCGTTGTTCTGGTGATCGGAATAACGGCAGGTGTTCTCGGGATCATCGGCGGATCCAGTTTACTAAAGAACCGCAAGGAACTTACATTTTAGGTAAAGGGATGACATTTTTTGAAGAATAGAACTAGAAAAGTTATCCTTGGACTTGGCAGGCTTCTGTTTATTGCCTACATGATTTTTTTGATTTATTTCCTGTTGTTTTCCGACTGGTACGGGCGGAGCGGCATGACGGAGTACCATTATAATCTGATGCTGTTTCAGGAGATCCGCAGATTTTGGGAATACCGCGATACCGTTGGAATGTTTGCATCTATGAGCAACCTGCTTGGAAATGTTCTGATCTTTGTGCCATTTGGATTCTTTTTTCCGATGGGAAGCAAAAAAAAGAGCTTTTTCAGGACGGTGAGAGTATCGTTTGGAATCAGCCTTGTGATCGAGGTTTTCCAGTTGGTTTCTAAAGTCGGCTGTTTTGATGTGGACGATCTATTACTTAATACATTAGGAGGAGTTGCAGGGTACGTCTGCTACAGGATCTGTACCCGGATTAGCCGAAGATATGTTAAAAAAACTAAAAGAACTAAATGAACAGAGAAAGAAACAGAAGCGAAGAAAGAAGAAATACGGACATGTGAAGGTGAAACGCAAACAGTCCCTCTACGGCAAGCGCTCCTGCCAGTTCGCGGGAGTGATCGCGCTGCTGTTCGTGGCTGTAGTTGCCATTTCCTATCTGCGAAATGGCCATGCGGCTGTATACATAGGAGTTGTCGGGATCCTGGCGCTGATCTTGTCCATGTTTGGCATATCGGCGGGCTTTAACGGCCTGCGGGAGCGGGACAAGGGACATGCTACAAGCAGACTTGGCGTGGGACTCAACACAGGATTTTTACTGTTATTTGCTGTATTATTTTTGGGAGGACTGTTTTAAATGGAAAGAAAGATCATGGTTCGGCAGAATAATAAAGAGATACAGGAGAGGTACGAACTTTCCTGCGGACGAATCGCAAGGATAGGAGAGGAAAAGACGGTGGCGGAGGCTTTCCGTCCTTTTTTTCGTGAGATATCCGGTTTTTTGATGCTGGTTCAGGGAATTACGGAGGAGGTTCTTTCCGACACATGGAAGAACCATACATTGGATGAAATGCGGGAGATCAATCACAGGCTCTATGAGGATATTCTCCCGGAAAATTATGATACAAGCTATGCGAACCCGGATTATGCTGTAAAGATGCTCGGCGGGACTTACGCATCTTATCTCAGTTTTCTGTATACGGAGCTTCGGGGCGCGATCTGCTACGGCTACGAAGGCCGTCTGGATTATCTGACGATCCTGCAGGAGCTTTTTATTGAAATTTATAATTGTTTTGAATCGGAAGAGGCGCCGCCGAAAAAAGAGATCCGGGACATCCTTTACTGGTATGTCTCTGATTATTGTGATGTTTTTCAGGCGGATCGCATCCGGGAGCAGATCGATCCGGATATGGGGTTCGCTGCGGAAATTCTGGAACATGCAGATGTTTCCGATCTGCGCTATCTCTATAGCTACGGCGAGTATGTGACAAAGGATATCGAGCGGACTGCCGCCTATCTGGCGCGGCTCCCGGAGGAGACGATCGCGAAGATGGCGGATACGTACACGGAGGGCTATCGAAGAGGATTTGTCCTTGGGGGTATGGATCTTTCCAGGAAGGAGACTGTCAATATCCGCTACACGCTTGGATTTGAGCGCGTTGTGCAGATGGCAGTCCGGAATTTCAGGGAGATGGATCTGAGACCGGCGATCTACCGGGCGGCCGTCAGTGTGATGACAAAGAGAGGGCAGTCCAGGGTTGGTTATTATGGCGGCGTTGCGAATCCGCAGTATGATTATGACCACAAGGATGATATCGGCCTGTTTCTGGACAGACGCCTGATGGAGCGCCGTCTGGACGTCGTTCGAAATGTCTATGAGCAGAATAAGGCGCTGGCCGCGAAATATGCAGGGCCGGCGTGCATGGAGGTTTTCGGGGAGATCCCATTTTCCCCGGAAAACAAAGGATCGGCTGTGCGCCTGAGTAAGAAGCAGAAAGAATACCAGGTGCAGTATGACAGCAGATCCGGACAGATCACGAATGCATATGTTCCGGGCGAGGAGTGCAGCTTTACGATCATCGCATGGCCGACGCCGGAGATCGGGGATCGGTTTGAGGAGATTTTTGATGAAGTGATCCGGATCAATACGCTGGATGCAGAAGTTTATGAGAAGGTGCAGCAGACGATCATCGATGCGCTGGATCAGGGCGTGAAGGTGCAGATTCTCGGGAAGGGCGGCAATCAGACGGATCTTACGGTGATGCTCCATCCGCTCGGCGACCCGGAGAAGGAGACGATCTTTGAAAACTGCGTGTCCGACGTCAATATCCCGGTAGGGGAGGTATTTACCTCGCCGGTTCTGGAAGGGACAAATGGGGTGCTCCATGTGAGCCGTGTGTATCTGAACGATCTGCAGTACCGCGATCTGAGAGTGGAATTTCAGGACGGCTGTATTTCGGACTACTCCTGCGGGAATTTTGAAGATCCGGAAGCCGGAAAGCGGATGTTCCAGGAAAATGTCATGCACGGCAGACCGACGCTTCCGCTGGGAGAATTTGCAATCGGAACGAACACGACAGCCTATGTTGCCGCTCGGAAATTCGGGATTCAGGATCGTATGCCGATCCTGATCGCGGAGAAGATGGGGCCTCATTTCGCTGTCGGCGATACATGCTATAGCTGGAGCGAGGACAACCGCGTCTATAATCCGAACGGGAAGGAGATCATTGCGAAGGACAATTCGATCTCGATCCTGAGAAAAGAGGATCCGCAGAAAGCGTACTTTAACTGCCATACGGATATCACGATCCCATATGAGGAGCTTGCTGAGATTGCCGTGATCGATGCGCAGGGCGGGCGTACGGCGATCCTTTCGGACGGAAGATTTGTCCTTCCGGGAACGGAGGCGCTGAACGAGCCTTTGGAACAGGCGGATCGGCCATAGTATAACGGAATAAAAGCTTATAAGTAATTTTAATGAAGCGAAACGGATATTTTACAGCTTATATATTGACAGGATTTGGGATGTATAAGTAAAATAACTTATAAATAAGAAACTTTTTATCAACTATACTTATAAATAAAGGAGAATCTTTATGTCAAAAGTAGGAATTGTAATGGGCAGCGACTCCGATATGAAGGTTATGAGCAAAGCTGCCGATATGCTGGAACAGCTTGGGATCGAGTTTGAGATGACGATCATCTCTGCGCACCGTATGCCGGACATTTTCATGGATTACGCGAAAAGCGCGGAAGAGAAATTCGATGTGATGATCGCCGGCGCGGGCATGGCAGCCCATCTGCCGGGGATGCTTGCGGCTATTACTCCGGTGCCTGTGATCGGTATTCCGCTGTCAGGCTCTGTGCTGGACGGTATGGATGCGGTGTACTCTATTATGCAGATGCCGCCCGGAATCCCGGTGGCAACCGTAGCGATCAACGGGGCAAAGAACGCGGCGATTCTCGCTGCAAAGATGTTATCTATCTCGGATCCGGAGCTTCGCGATAAGCTGAAAGCCTATTCCCGGGAACTGAAGGAGCAGGTGTCGGCAAAGGATGCAAGGCTTCAGGAAGTGGGTTACAGGAATTATTAGAATAGAAGTTGTTTCGTAAATGATCGGTAAGATATGGAGGATACAAAATGGATTACAAGAACGCGGGTGTGGATATTGAGGCCGGATACCGTTCCGTGGAGCTTATGAAAGCGCATGTAAAGCAGACGATGCGCCCGGAGGTGCTTGGAGGACTTGGAGGCTTCTCAGGCGCATTTTCCCTTGAAAAGATCAAGGAGATGGAGGATCCGGTTCTTCTGTCCGGAACGGACGGATGCGGAACCAAGGTAAAGCTGGCATTCATTATGGATAAGCACGATACGATCGGCATCGATGCGGTAGCTATGTGCGTCAACGATATTGCCTGCGCAGGGGGAGAACCGCTGTTTTTCCTTGACTATATTGCGTGCGGAAAGAATTATCCTGAGAAGATCGCTGCGATCGTAAGCGGCGTTGCGGAAGGCTGCAGGCAGTCCGGCGCGGCTCTCATCGGTGGGGAGACGGCGGAGCATCCAGGACTGATGCCGGAGGATGAATATGATCTGGCCGGATTTGCAGTCGGCGTTGTCGACCGGAAGGATCTGATCACAGGTGAAGAGCTGAAACCGGGAGACGTCCTGATCGGTCTGGCTTCCACCGGCGTACACAGCAATGGATTCTCGCTGGTTCGTAAGGTATTTGATATGACGGAGGAATCCCTGAATACCTATTATGATGAGCTGGGAACGACTCTTGGGGAAGCGCTGATCGCCCCGACCAGAATTTACGTAAATGCGCTGAAAAGTATCAAGGATGCGGGCGTGAGAATCCGGGCGTGCAGCCATATTACCGGAGGCGGATTCTATGAGAATATTCCGCGGATGCTCGTGGACGGCGTACATGCAGTTGTTGAAAAGGACAGCTACGAGATCCCGCCGATCTTCCCGCTGCTTGCGAAGAAGGGCGATATCGCGGAGCAGATGATGTACAACACATACAATATGGGACTTGGTATGATCGTTGCGGTGCGTCCTGAGGATGTGGATAAGACTTTGAAAGCGATCGCGGCGGCAGGCGATCATGGATATGTGACAGGCAGGATCGAAGCCGGAGAAAAGGGAGTGACCTTATGTTAAGAGTTGCGGTTCTTGTATCCGGCGGCGGAACGAACCTTCAGGCGATCATTGACGCCGTTGAGAGCGGCAGGATCACGAACACGGAGCTTGTGGGCGTGATCAGCAACAACGCCGGGGCGTATGCGCTGGAGCGGGCGAAGAAGCATGGCGTTCCGGCCATGTGTATTTCCCCGAAGGACTATGCTTCGCGCGGGGAATTTAATGAAGCGCTCCTGACGGGGGTGAACGCCCTGAACGCCGACCTGCTGGTACTTGCCGGTTATCTTGTTGTGATCCCGGAGAAGATGATACAGGAGTACCGGAACCGGATCATCAACATCCATCCGTCGCTGATCCCGTCATTTTGCGGAACCGGCTATTATGGGCTGAAGGTGCATGAGGCGGCGCTTGCGCGCGGGGTAAAGGTTGTCGGCGCAACGGTTCATTTCGTAGATGAAGGGACGGATACGGGTCCGATCATCCTGCAGAAGGCAGTCGAAGTCCATGACGGAGATACGCCGAAGGAATTGCAGCTTCGTGTCATGGAGCAGGCGGAATGGCAGATCCTTCCGGAGGCGATCGACCTGATTGCAAATGGGCAGGTGACGGTCGAGAACGGCAGGACAAGGATCCGCCGGTCACAGGAGATGGAAATTCAGGCAGTTGAAGATACAGGAGGAAGGCTATGAGAGTATTAATTGTTGGAAGCGGCGGAAGAGAGCACGCGATCGCATGGAGCGTTTCAAAGAGCAGGAAAGTGGACAAGATCTATTGTGCCCCGGGAAATGCGGGAATCTCCGAGTATGCTAAGTGCGTGCCGATCGGCGCGATGGAATTTGAGAAGCTGGCCGCATTTGCCAAAGAAAACGAGATCGGTCTTACGATCGTCGGTATGGACGATCCGCTTGTGGGCGGCATTGTAGATGTTTTTGAGGCGGAAGGACTGCGCGTATTCGGCCCCCGCAAAAATGCGGCGATCCTGGAGGGTTCCAAAGCATTTTCCAAGGATCTGATGAAGAAATATCATATTCCGACGGCGGCGTATGAGAATTTCACATCCGCCGGGGAGGCGCTTGCATATCTTGAGACGGCCAAAATGCCGATTGTGTTGAAGGCGGACGGCCTTGCGCTTGGCAAAGGAGTTCTGATCTGCAATACACGCGAGGAAGCGCGCGAAGGCGTAAAGACGATCATGCAGGACAGGAAATTCGGCGCGGCCGGTAATACGATCGTAATCGAGGAGTTCCTGACCGGACGCGAGGTATCGGTGCTTTCCTACTGCGATGGCAGGACGATCAGGCCGATGACGTCCGCGCAGGATCATAAGCGCGCAAAGGATGGGGATCAGGGTCTGAATACCGGGGGAATGGGAACGTTTTCTCCAAGTCCGTTCTATACCGAAGAGGTGGATGCATTCTGCCGGAAGTATATCTATCAGCCGACGGTAGATGCGATGGCGGCGGAAGGAAGACCGTTTCAAGGGATTATTTTCTTCGGCCTTATGCTGACGGAGGACGGGCCGAAGGTGCTGGAATACAATGCAAGATTCGGCGATCCGGAGGCGCAGGTGGTTCTCCCGCGCATGGAGAACGATATTATCGAGGTTATGGAAGCGTGCGTGGATGGAAAGCTGGATGAGATCGATCTGAAATTTGAGGATAACGCGGCGGTCTGTGTCGTTCTCGCAAGCGACGGTTACCCGCTTTCCTATGAGAAAGGGCTTCCGATCTCGGGTCTGGATGAATTTAAAAAGCATGACGGATATTATTGCTTCCATGCGGGAACGAAATGGAACGAGGAGGGCATCCTTGTTACCAATGGCGGACGTGTTCTTGGCGTCACGGCGAAGGGATCCGATCTGAAAGAGGCGCGGGCAAACGCTTATGCGGCCACAGAGTGGGTTGATTTTGCAAATAAATACAAACGCAATGATATCGGAAAGGCGATCGACGAGGCTCAGGATTAGCCGGGGTTGTCTGAAAAGTGATAAATAATCCCTTTCACTGGAGAGAAAAAACTGGTGGAAGGGATTTGTTTCTATGGGGGAATAACCGGGAGCGTTGGGAGGAGGAACCGTTGTTTGTCTTATTTCTTTTGATCATGTTACTGATCTTTTATTTCTTATGCCTGAAGCCGAATCCGGGAAGGCGGGAACTGATGGAGCCTTTTACGGCGCGCTATATTGCGCACAGGGGGCTTTATGATAATAGCTCCGAAGCGCCGGAAAATTCGGTTCTGGCCTTTCGCAGGGCGGTGCAGGCGGGGTATGGGATCGAGTTGGACGTCCAGCTCACCCTGGATCACAGGATGGTCGTGTTTCATGACTATACGCTAAAGCGTATGTGCGGCGTGCAAAAGAGGCTCGCCCTGTGCACATATCAGGAGCTGGGGGAATACCGGCTGAAGGATTCGGATCAGCGCATTCCTCTTTTTACGGACGTACTTGCGGAAATCAATGGCAGGGCTCCTGTGATCGTGGAGATCAAGGCGGAGGAAAACTGTGAAGAAACCACACGCGCGGCGGCAGAAATTCTGTCCGGCTATGAGGGCGTGTACTGCGTGGAGTCTTTCCATCCGAAATCCGTCGCGTGGTACCGGAAGCACGCGCCGCAGGTGGCGCGCGGCCAGCTTGCATCGGATTTCATGCAGGATGGCACAGAACGTCCGGTTCCGGTCAGATGGGCGCTTTCCAACCTTCTGTTCAATGGATATGCCAAACCGGATTTTATTGCCTATAACCACATATATCAGGATCAGTTTTCCTACCGCCTGTGCAGGCGGCTGTTCCATCCGGTGAACGCGGCGTGGACGATCCGGAGCCAGGAAGAGCTGGAGCAGGCAAAGAAGGTATTTGACATCATTATTTTTGAGAGCTTCCTGCCGGATCAGAAAGCGGATTGACAAAATGGGATATGTGTTATATCATTTCTATAACACTGCACAAAAGAGAAAGAAAAGGGGAAAGAGATGCTGATCGAGATAGATTATGAAAGTAATGAGGCAATTTATATGCAATTGCGCAACCAGATCGTTATGGCGATCGCGACTTCCGCGATTCAGGAGGGCGATTCCCTCCCGTCTGTGAGACAGCTTGCGGATACGATCGGGATCAACATGCACACAGTCAATAAGGCATATAGTGTGTTGAAGCAGGAAGGATTTCTGCAGCTGGATCGGAGGCGCGGGGCGGTGGTCTCGCTCAGCGCGGACCGCGCCAAGGCTCTGGCGGAGATAAGGTATGAGCTTCAGATCATGCTTTCAAGGGCATGCTGCCGCAATATCAGCAGGGCGGACGTCCATGCGCTTGTAGATGAGATTTTTGATAGTTATCAGTAATCATTAGGAGAGGAATATAGAAATATGCAGATTCATTTTACCGCGCAGGCGGAATTGGTTTTACAGGAAGCGAAAAAGTCGGCGAAGGAATTGAAGCATCCATATGTTGGAACGGAGCATCTGCTGCTGGGACTTCGAAAGGTGTTCACCGGAGTTGCCAGCCAGATCCTGTCATCCAACGGCGTGGAGGAGAAGGAGATTTATAACCTGATCGCAGAGCTGGTTTCGCCGCCGGAGGGCGTGAAGAACAGGGAGAATCCGGAGTACAGCCCGCGGCTGGAATTTCTTTTGGAAAACAGCCGGAAGGAAGCCGGATATATGGAATCTCCGGATATTGGAACGGAGCATCTTCTGCTGGCCATGATCCATGATATGGATTGTGTCGGAACAAGGATCCTGACGACGCTTGGGATCGAGATGCAGAAGGTGGAACAGAATATATTGGAGATCGCTTGTCTGAATATCCAGCATTATCAGGAGATGATGAGTGATGGCGGGAGGAAAAGCGATACGCTGGAGCAGTACGGCACCGACCTGACGCGTCAGGCCGGGGAAGGGAAACTGGATCCGGTTGTAGGCCGGGAGGATGAGATCCTGCGGATCATGCAGATACTTTCCAGAAGGACGAAGAATAATCCATGCCTGATCGGGGAGCCGGGCGTCGGCAAGTCAGCCATCGTAGAGGGTCTTGCGCAGAGGATCGTGCAGGAAACCGTCCCGGAGAATATGAGAGGCAAGCGTATCGTTACGCTGGATCTTGCAGGGATGATCGCAGGCTCCAGGTTCCGCGGGGAATTTGAGGAGCGGATGAAGAATCTGATCCAGGACGTCCAGAGCGCGGGGAATGTCATTCTTTTCATGGATGAGGTGCACACGATGATCGGCGCCGGAGGCGCAGAGGGCGCGATCGATGCTTCCAACATCCTGAAGCCGGCTCTCGCAAGAGGAGAATTTCAGCTTATCGGGGCAACGACGATCACAGAATACCGGAAATACATCGAGAAAGACGCTGCCCTGGAGCGGCGCTTTGCGCCGGTCACGGTGGAGGAGCCGACGGCTGAGCAGTGCCGCGCGATCCTTGAAGGACTGAGAGACAGGTACGAATCGCATCATGGCGTGAAGATTTCCGACGAGGCGATGGAGGCGGCTGTTCAACTGTCCGACCGCTATATCAGCGACCGCCATCTCCCGGATAAAGCGATCGACGTTATGGATGAGGCGTGTGCAAGACTTGGTCTGCAGGGCTATACCGCGCCGGAGCGTCTTGCAAAGCTGGAGCTTCTGTTAAAGGATCTGTCCGTACAGAAGGAGGAAGCGATCCTATCCGGACAGATGCAGGAAGCGGCGGCGCTTCACAGGGAACAGCAGGCCGCACAGAAGAAATATGACAGTGCGAAGAAACGATACCAGAAGAGCCATGAGAGCGCTTCTAAAGTTGTAACTGAGACGGAGGTTGCAGACGTCATTTCCTCGTGGACGAAGATCCCGGTGCAGAGATTGCAGGAATCGGAGAGCGAGAAGCTTTTGAAGCTGGAGCATACGCTGCACAGAAGAGTGGTCGGGCAGGAGGAGGCTGTCACTGCGGTCGCCAAAGCGGTGAAGCGCGGACGTGTCGGCCTGAAAGCGCCGAACCGCCCGATCGGATCCTTCCTGTTCTTAGGGCCGACCGGCGTAGGCAAGACGGAATTGTCCAAGGCGCTGGCGGAAGCGCTTTTTGGCGACGAGAATTCGATGATCCGTATTGATATGTCGGAATACATGGAGAAACACAGCGTATCTAAGATGATCGGATCCCCTCCGGGATATGTCGGACATGAGGACGGAGGCCAGCTGAGCGAGAAGGTGCGCCGGAATCCGTATTCGGTCATCCTGTTTGACGAGATCGAGAAGGCGCATCCGGATGTGTTTAATATCCTGCTGCAGGTTCTGGATGAAGGTCACATTACGGATTCACAGGGAAGAAAGATAGATTTCCGCAATACCGTCATTATCATGACCTCCAACGCCGGAGCCCGCGCGATCATAGATCCGAAGAAGCTCGGATTCGTCGTGAAGGAGGATGCGGCGGAGGATTATAAGAAGATGAAGTCCAACGTCATGGATGAAGTGAAAAAGATGTTCCGTCCTGAATTTCTGAACCGGATCGACGAGATCATAGTATTCCATTCCCTGAACGAAGAGGATCTGAAGAAGATTACAGGACTTCTGTGCAAGGATCTTGTGTCCCGCAGCAAAAAACAGATGAATGTGACCCTTCGCATCCGGGATTCGGTGAAAAAGTATATCGTGGAAAAGGGTTCTGACACGAAATACGGCGCAAGGCCGCTTCGCCGCGCCGTTCAGAATTACCTGGAGGACGCCATGGCGGAGGAGATCCTGAAAGGGAACATTAAGGATAACATGATCGTGGACGTCGGAGTACAGAATAAAGAAATCCGGTTTTATCCGAAGGAAATACACAAAGACCCGAAAGAAGTATAGAAAGAGAGATTTATGGCAAAAGGGAAAAAGACAGTATTTTTTTGTCAGAACTGTGGATATGAGGCGGCGAAATGGCTGGGTCAGTGTCCGATGTGCAAGGAGTGGAACAGTTTTGCCGAGGAAACAGTTGCGGCGGCTCCGAAGAGCGTAACTGCAAAGACAAAAGAATTAAAAGCAGTCACGCTCTCCAGTGTGGAGACGCAGCAGGAGGAGCGGGTGAAAACAGAGATCAGGGAGCTGGATCGTGTGCTCGGAGGAGGAATCGTTCCGGGTTCGCTGGTTCTTGTGGGCGGAGATCCGGGCATCGGTAAGTCCACCCTTCTTTTGCAGGTCTGCCAGAGGCTTGCAGGGGCGGGAAGGTCTGTGCTCTACATTTCCGGGGAGGAATCCCTGCGGCAGATCAAGCTGCGTGCGAACCGCATGGGTAGCTTCTCAGACAACCTCCTGCTTTTGTGCGAGACGAATCTGGAGAGCATTCGTGCGGTCATCGAGCGGAAGAAGCCGGAATTCGTCATCATCGATTCTATCCAGACGATGTACAATGAAGAGATCGGATCAGCGCCGGGCAGTGTTTCCCAGGTGCGTGAATCGACCAATGTATTTATGCAGCTTGCCAAAGGAATGAATATCTCTGTTTTTATCGTCGGGCATGTGACCAAGGAAGGAACCGTGGCCGGGCCAAGGGTGCTGGAGCATATGGTCGATACCGTACTCTATTTTGAAGGAGACCGGCATGCGTCCTACCGGATCCTCCGCGGCGTGAAGAATCGTTTTGGATCTACCAATGAGATCGGCGTGTTCGAGATGCGGCAGGATGGCCTTGCGGAAGTAGAGAACGCGTCAGAGTTTATGCTTGCCGGAAAGCCGGAAAACGCTTCCGGTTCTGTGGTCGCGTGCGCTATGGAGGGGACGCGTCCGATCCTCATGGAGATTCAGGCGCTGGTATGCCCGACGAATTTCGGTATGCCAAGAAGAACCGCGGCCGGCATTGATTTTAACAGGGTCAATCTTCTGATGGCGGTGCTGGAAAAGAGGGTCGGTCTTCGGATATCCAACAGCGACGCCTATGTGAATATTGCAGGCGGCATGAGGATCAGCGAGCCCGCGATCGATCTGGGGATCGTGATGGCGATCATTTCCAGCTTCAGGAACCGCCCGATCGATGGGAAGGTCATCGTGTTCGGGGAGGTGGGTCTCAGCGGCGAGGTGCGCGCTGTAAGCCAGCCGGAGCAGAGGGTCGCAGAAGCCAAAAAGCTTGGATTTGAAACATGTATCATGCCGGAAGTATGTCTGAAATCTCTGCAGAACACGGATGGTATTCCGGACGGCATTCAGGTGATCGGCGTGAAGTCGGTGCAGGATGTCATGAAATATATTTGAGGTGGCTGTATTATGAAAGCGGAAGAGTTATCGTGCGCCGATTGTCATGTGGTTGCGTGCAGGTTCAGCGAGAGGGATAAAATGCCGGCATTCTGCATGACAAAACGATGCACAGAAGAACAGGTGGAAGCATCGAGAAAAATGTATGAGGACGAAGAGAATAAGCGGGTGATGCTGGAGGCCTGTGAATTACAGGCGGAAACATATGGACGCCTTACCCGCGTGGAAGAGACTGTGGAGTTTGCAAAGAAGATGGGATTTCACAAGATTGGAATTGCCACCTGCACGGCGCTGATCCGGGAATCCGGCATACTCGCCAGGATACTCCGGAAAAATGGATTCGAAGTCATTTCGGCAGGGTGCAAGGTTGGAGTGGTTCCCAAAGAAGATATCGGAATTCCAAAGGAACATATCACGCAGGGGCCGAATATCTGTAATCCCGTCATACAGGCGGACATTTTAAACAAGGCCGGAACCGACTTTAATATCGTGATGGGACTGTGCGTAGGGCACGACAGCCTTTTCTATAAATACGCGAAGGCGCTCACAACAACCATGGTAGTAAAGGACCGGGTCACCGGGCACAATCCGGCAGCGCCTCTCTATACCGCGCATTCATTTTATAAGAAGCTGCTCTGATTCTTGCCCGCAATGGGAAAATCCGATATAATGTTCTTAAAGATTCTTATTAAGGAGGACAGAGTATGAGAGGAAAAAATGTAAAAAGAGCGCTGCTCATAGTGCTGGCGGCATTTCTTGTTCTGCCATTTTCCGTAAGGGCGGAGGGGACTGTTAAGGCTACGATCAAACTGAACTATACCAAAAAGAGTTTAAAAGCAGGCCAGTCCTTCCGGTTAAAAGCAACTGTGACAGGCGAAAGCCAAACGGTTACGTGGAAGAGTACCAAAACGTCCGTCGCTACTGTAAGCAAGAGCGGGAAGGTAACGGCGAAAAAGGCCGGGACTGCAACGATCAAGGCTACAGCGAACGGGAAAACAAAATCCTGTAAGATAACGGTCAAGAAGAATCCACTGAAAAATATCACAAAGGGCATGTATTCTAACTTTACTTCCGAAAACAAATCCAGTGAGAGCGTTGTGATCGTCAGCGCCGCAAATGGCAAGATCAAATTTGTCGTAGAGCATAATGGGGTATATGGAAGCCCGATCTATCAGACAAATACGATCACTGCAACCTACAATAACAATAAAGTCTCGAAATTCTCATGGACAGACAGTTGGGGCAATTCCGGAACTGGAAAGCTGGTATTTGGAAAGAAGAAAGTTACCGTATACATGAATGTGAAGAATCAAAGCAGCCTTAATCGATGGATGTGGTGGAATAAAAAGACGATCAAGTATCAAAGAAAATTGAAAGCCTCGGAGAAGGAGGCATATTCCAACATTTATTTCAGTTGGTAGTCTGGCCAAAGATCGGTCGCACAGGGGTATGTGATAATATTCCTGTGCGATTTTTATGTGCAGCGCTTCTGTCAATCGAGGCATCCGCCGCAGCGCATCACTTCTGTGCCCGGCGTATAAAAATTATAAAATTGGCATTGACAAATTTTGGCGGATGGTGTTATT
>CAZPXF010000054.1:0-14668 GCA_964590945.1 uncultured Lachnospiraceae bacterium
TGTTTCTGGAAAAATATGGTTCCAGCATGTGCCGCGATCTGATCGGACATGATATTTCCAGGCCGGGAGAGCTGGATAAGGTTCTGGAAGAGGGCACGATGTTCAGCTTTTGTCCGCAGGTTGCGGCAGATGCGATCGAGATGCTGAAAAAGGTATTATAATCACAGCGCCTGACAGGGCGGATTTTGGAAGGAGCAGAGTATGGACAGAATAAAAGGTCTGAGGGAGCTGGTCGAAAGTGAGAAGTACAGAAAAGCTTTGAACCTTCCCAAAAAAGTGACAGAAGAGTACAGGCTTCTTGCACAGGGAGAGTATAACATGAACTACATATTTGTCCATCCGTCTGACGGGCAGAAGCTTCTGCTGCGGGTAAACTGCGGAAGTCAGATGCATCTTGAGCATCAGATCGAGTATGAATATCACGCGTTAAAGCTTCTGGAAAAGTCGGGACGTACGCCGAAAGCGGTCTATGTCGACGGGAGCAGAGAATATCTGGATCATGGGGTCATGGTCATGGAATTTCTTCCGGGACATGCGCTGGATTACCGCACGGAGCTTTCTGCGGCGGCGGCATGTCTGGCGGACATTCACAGTGTAAAACTGGATGGATCGTCCGGACTTCTTGCCCCGGGGAATCCGCTGAGTGCGATCCTTGAAGAATGTGAAGAGATGGTCGGAACATATATGGATTCTCCGCTCGGAGATGAAGGGAAAAAGAAGAAGATCCGGCTTATGCTGGACAGAGGCTGGAAACGGCTGGAAAGCATAGAAAATGCCAGAACATATCATTGCTGCATCAATACGGAGCTTAATTCTACCAATTTTCTGATCAATGATTGCGGGAAGGATTATCTGATCGACTGGGAGAAGCCGTTATATGGGGATCCGGCACAGGATCTGGGACATTTTCTGGCGCCGACTACGACATTCTGGAAAACGGATGTGATATTGCAGCCGGAGGAGATGGACGCATTTATAGATGAGTATATCCGGAAGGTGGATGGCAGATTTGATACGGCCGGCCTGAAAGAGCGGACGCATATATTCATACCGGTCACCTGTCTGCGCGGCGTGACATGGTGCGCAATGGCGTGGGTGCAGTATCAGTCCCCGGATAAGCTTATATTTAACGAATCGACGTTCCGGAAGCTGGAAGCATATCTGTCGGATGAGTTCCTGGATATGGTATTAGCGTATTAAGTTCCCGTTTATTGATAGCGCCTATAAGTATATGCGGATTATCAATTTCAATTACAGATTAATTTTTGCTATACTGAACTTAATTTATAATCTTGGAGGGGACTATGAAAAACAAGAATAAATGGTTAAGTAAGATTATATTGGTGATCGTAATAGCAGTTTGCGCAGTGTGTTATTTCTGCGTGCCGTCGATACACAGTGGATTCCAGAAGATCGCCGGGATGTTTGCAACCGGAGATTTTACGATTTTGAGGGATTTTGTGGCTTCATATGGAATCTATGCGGCGGCGGTTTCGTTTCTGCTTATGATCCTGCAGTCGATCGCGGCTCCGCTGCCGGCGTTTCTTTTGACATTTGCCAATGCGAACCTGTTCGGATGGTGGAAAGGAGCGATCCTTTCCTGGTCAAGCGCAATGGCAGGCGCGGCAGTCTGCTTTTTTATCGCGAGAATCCTCGGAAGGGATGTCGTTGAGAAACTTAACGGGAAAAATGGCGTTCGTCAGATGGAAGAGTTTTTTGAGAGACACGGAAGACTGTGCATTCTGATCGCAAGATTGCTTCCGTTTATCTCGTTTGATATCGTCAGTTATGTAGCAGGACTTACGGCGATGTCGTTCTGGGGATTTTTCGTTGCTACAGGAATCGGACAGCTTCCGGCAACGATCGTTTATTCCTATGTCGGTGGTATGCTGACAGGCGGAGCGAAGCTGTTTGTAAATGCACTTCTTATCATCTTTGCCCTGTCAGGACTCATTGTACTTCTGCGTCAGCTATATACAGAGAGGCAGAAAAAGAAAAAATGAAAAATGCATTGATTATTTTTTCGGCAGTGCCGGGGCGGAACGAAACAACCCCCCGGCTAGCGCCATTTTTGGAAGAAAATGAATGTGAAAAGCTGTATGCCTGTTTTCTGAAGGATATCTATGGAAAAGCGCTGAAAACGGGCGCGGATGTTCTTGTCTTTTTTACGCCGGACAGCGGGGAAGCCCGGATGCGGGAAATACTTGGAGATCGGGCGAGGTATCTTCCACAATTTGGAGATAATATAGGTATCCGGATGAAAAATGCGATAGGAATTGCGCTGCGTCTCGGCTATGAAAAATGCATTCTGATCGGTTCGGACTGTCCGCAGATCCATGCAGAGACGCTGATACAGGCATTTGACAATCTGGATAAGAAGGACGTTGTGATCCATCCGACGCTGGACGGCGGTTATTACCTGATCGGAATGAAGCGGGAATATGATTCGATCTGGGAAATTGAAAGATATGGGACTAATACGGTGATCTATGATACGCTGAAGCATATGCGGAATGAGCATTTGAGCACATCGATCGGCCAGCTGTATTATGATGTCGATGACGTGGAGGATCTGAGGAGGCTTTACCGCGATGTTGCGGCCGGGATCATCGATAATTGTCCTTTTACGGCGGAATATCTGCGGAATGATCTGCGGGAGAAATTGGAGAATGGAAATGAATGACAAGAGAGTCGAAGCATGTGTTTCCTGCGGGATATGTACGCAGAATTGTTTGTTTCTTGAAAAATATCAGCTTGATCTGAGAGCTTTTGCGGGGCGTCCGGATCTGGCGTACCATTGCTTTTTGTGCGGGAAGTGCGAGGCGGTCTGTCCCCGGGGGATCAGCGGCAGGGAGATCGCGCTGGAGCACAGAAGGAAAACTGTGCGGGAGCGGGGCGGAAAGCTGCCGGACAAATCATATGATGGTCTGGTACTGGAAAAGAGTCCGTATAAATTTGCAAATTACAGACATGCAGGCAGGAAATCAGTTCTGTTTACCGGATGCAATCTGCCGTCTTTTTATCCGGAGACGACGGACAGGCTGGCAGCCGAATTTGCAAAACATGAGGTCGGAGTCGTCTACGACTGCTGCGGTAAGCCGATCGGGGAGCTTGGACTTAAGAAGGAAGAGAAAGAATGTATTGAACGCATCAATGCGAAGCTGCGAAAGGCGGGGGTCGAAGAAGTGGTCATGGCCTGCCCGAACTGCTATTATTTTCTGAAAGGGAAGCTGGATGCCGAAATCGTCAGTGTATATCATAAAATGCGGGAGCTGGGGATCGGGCACGCATTGGAGCTGGGAGATATCCCGATACATTTTCCATGTCCGGATCGCGAAAAAAAGGAGATCATGGAAGACATATTACCGTTTCTGAGAGGAAATGTCAGGGAGGCGTTTCCAGACGTCCAGTGCTGTGGACTTGGCGGCTGCGCGGCCGGGAAGGAGTCTGATCTGGCACAGGAAATGACAGACCGGGTGAGAAATTCCAATGAGAGCAAGCTGTATACGTACTGCGCATCGTGCATATGCAGTTTTCGGAGGCGCGGATATGAAGAAGCGCACCATCTTCTTCCGATGATGCTGGATATTGAAGAAAAGGTTCCGCTTGGCAAGACGCCGATTTTGAACCGGGCAAAGTGCAGATTTAAATAGGAATGAACGGTGATGAGGAAGTGGTAAAATGACGGTAAAAGAACTGGAAGAATTCTTTGTGATCTGTGAGAGAGGAAGCCTTGCAAAGGCGTCGCGGGAGCTTTATATGTCGCCGCAGGGACTCAGCCGTGTTGTGAAAAATCTGGAAAATGAATTCACATGCACATTGCTCCGGCGTACTGCCGCCGGGATTGAGCTGACAGAGAGCGGCGAATGCCTGAAAGCATATGCCGGGGAGACGCTCCGGTCCTACAGGAATCTGTGCAGGGAATTGGAGCAGATACAGCGAAATGCGGAAGGGGCAGTGGATCTTCTGGCTGCATATGATGTGATCCGCTATCTGAAGCCGGAATGTATTCTGGATTTTCAAAGGCTGTATCCGAAGATTGCCTTTTCTTTTGAGGAATGGCCGGATCGGATCGTCGAGCAGAGGCTGATCGAGAAAAAAGGGAATATTGCTTTGTCCATCGGCCCGTTTCAGGGAAGCTGTTATGATGTAAAGCCGCTGGTCAAAAGAAGGCTTGGGCTTCTTGCATATAGAGATCATCCGCTTTCAGAGAGGAACAAGGTATCTGTCGCAGATCTTAAGGGACAGCCGCTGTACCTTGAGAACAGCAGCTTCAAGCTCAATGAACTCTTTCAGAGCTGCTGCTGGAGGAAAGGGTTTGAACCGGATATTATCTTTGAGACAAATGGGTTTGACTTTTGCTACAAAATGTGCCGGGAGAAGAAAGGCCTGTCGGTAACGGTGGATTTTGTGCATGAGGATATGAAGTCGGAGGATGTCGTGATGATCCCGTTTGAAGAACCTGAGCTTGTATGGGAGATCGGGATCCTGACGGAGAAGGGAAGTATGATGGAGCCGACAGTACAGCGGTTCTGTCAGTATCTGGAAAATAAAGAAGCATCAACGGAATGTTGAAAGGCCGCAACAAATCGATTGTGCATCGATGATTAAAAAATTGATATAATTGAGCGTATGAAAATGAAGGAGGAAAAAATTTATGAAAAAGAGAATTCTTGCGGCAATGCTTTCCGCGGTTATGGTTCTTTCTCTGGCTGCGTGCGGATCATCCGGAAGCAGCAGCTCTGAGGACGACAGTTCGACTGCAGTCGAGAGCACCGTCGCTGGATCTGAAGAAGCATCCTTTGACGAGCTTCTTGAGGAAGCGAAAGGCACAACGGTAACGTTCTACGGGTGGGGCGGAGACGATCTTCTGAACCAGTGGCTCGATGATTATTTTGCACCACGTATGAAGGAAAAATATGACATCACGATGGAGCGTGTTCCGATGGATATCGAGGACATTTTAAGCCAGCTTTCCGGTGAGGTTCAGGCGGGAAAAGAGGATGGAGACATCGATATGATCTGGATCAACGGCGAGAACTTCAAGACTGCGAAGGAGAACAACATGCTCTACGGGCCGTTTGTCACACAGCTCCCGAATTTCCAGACTTATATTGACGCGGACGATACCGAGAACCAGTACGATTTCTGCTATCCGATCGAGGGATATGAGGCGCCGTATGGCAAGGCGCAGGTTGTATTTATGAACGACAGCGCGGTGACGCCGGAGCAGCCGAAGAACACGGATGAGCTTCTTGAGTATTGTAAGAAATATAAGGGCAAGGTAACCTATCCGGCTCTTCCGGACTTTACAGGAAGCGTATTTGTCCGTAATGTTATCTATGATATCTGCGGATGGGAGCAGTTCCAGGATATGGAAGCGGACAAGGAGACGGTAAAAGAGGCGATCGAGCCGGCGCTTGAATACTTACGCGAGCTGAATCCTTATCTGTGGAATGAAGGGAAGACATTCCCGGAGTCATCCACAACAGTTGACAACATGTTCGCAGACGGCGAGCTTGTTATGAATGTGACTTATGGAGCGTATGATGTTGCCACAGGAATTGAGAATGGAACATATACGGACACAACGGTATCCTTCCAGTTTGAAAAGGGAACGATCGGTAATACAAATTATATCGGCATTGCTTCAAACTCCGGCAACACAGCAGGCGCTATGGTTGCGATCAATGAGATGCTGGATCCGGAGGTGCAGGCGGACAGATATGCACAGCTCCGTACAATTCCGGTTGTCGACAACAGCACGCTTGATGATGCACAGAAGGAAGCATTTGACTCTGTAGATATCGGACAGGGTGTAATTCCTCAGGACGAGCTCCTTGAGAAGCGTCTTCCGGAGATGCCGTCAGAGCTTGTTCCGATCATTGAAGAGATCTGGCAGGAAGAAGTTGTAGGAAAATAGGAATATCAATATGAGAAAGAAAATGACGCCATATTTGCTGTTGGTGCCGCAGGCCGTTTTGGGTCTGATCTTTATCATTGGTCTGGGAACTGGAATCATCCAAAGCTTAGGGGTGATTCCAGCTTTTGGATTAACGGAACCGACGCTTGATTATTATAAAGAAGTGCTGACACGGCCGGATACACTTGGCTCCCTGAAATACAGTCTGTATATTGCGTTTGTATCCGCTTTTTTTGCTGCGCTCTTTGGGACGCTGATCTGTCTTCTGCTTGTGCGCCGGAATAAGACAAAAGGCGGCGTGATGCGTATCGTGCAGCTTCCGATCATCGTTCCTCATGTGGTGGTTGCGCTTTTTGTCGTGAACATCCTGTCTCAGAACGGGATCCTGGCGAGAATCTGCGCGGCATTCGGCCTGATCACGGAGCAGCAGCAGTTTCCAATGCTGATATATGATGCGCACGGGATCGGCGTGATCCTTGCATATCTTTGGAAAGAGATTCCGTTTGTTGTCTATTTTGTGCTCGCTCTGATGGCAAATATCAATGGGCGGCTTGGGGAAGCTGCCGTTAATCTTGGCGCAAGCTCGTGGAAAGCGTTCACCAGGGTGACGCTTCCGCTCTGTATGAATACGATCCTGAGCGGTTTTCTGATCATATTTGTCTTTGCGCTTGGCGCATATGAGCTGCCGTTTATTCTGGGGGCGACAACGCCGAAAGCGCTGCCGATCCTGGCTTATCTGGAATATTCCAGTCCGGAACTTCGCGACCGTCCATATGCTATGGCAATAAACGGCATCATTGTCCTGGTATCGCTGATAGCTGCGGTTGTCTACTATCTATTGATCCAAAGAAGCAGCAGAAACCTTTCGGAGCAGGAGGTGTGAACAAATGAGGAAAAAACGGAACGTTTTCGAGACGGCCATTATCGTGATTTTCTGCCTTTGCATCATCCTGCCATTGTTCACCATTCTTATCTGGGCGTTTACCGAGCGGTGGGCGTGGCCGTCTCTGATCCCGCAAACATTTTCCCTCCGCGCGGTGGGATCTGTATTCAGGAGAAGCACAGAGCTTGCAAAGCTGTTCGCCTCAAGCGTCCTGATCTCACTTGCGGTTGCGCTGCTGTCCGTGCTGGTAGGGGCAATGACAGCGCGTGCACTTGTGTGTTATAAATTTCCGGGGAAAAGGCTGTTTTATTTTATATCGCTGCTTCCGTTTCTTGTACCGGGAACCGTATTTGCAATGGGGATTCAGGTCACCTTTTTGCGTGTGGGACTTGGAAGCACGGTGCAGGGCGTGATCATTGTTCATCTGATCTGTTCCCTGCCATATGCAGTTCGCCTTATCGAGGACGGGACAAGAGCGTCAGGTATGGGTCTTGAGGAACAGGCGAGGGTTCTCGGGGCGGGACCGTTTCAGGCGTTCTTTCAGGTGACGCTCCCGAATCTGGCGCCTGTGCTTTTGTCTTCGTTTTCGATGGCGTATATCGTATCGTTCAGCCAGTATTTTCTGACGCTGATCATCGGAGGAGGAAGTGTCAAAACATTTGCAGTTGTGATGGTACCTTATCTGACAAGCGGCGACCGGAACTTTGCAAGTGTATACAGTCTGATCTTCCTTGCGGTCACGATCGTGATCTTCGGCGTGTTTGAGTGGCTGGTGGGCCGCTGGACAAAGGAACAGGAAACGGCATATTATGATTCTTAGGAGGAAAGCAAATGAGTCTTATGATAGATCAGGTGAGTGTAAGCCTGCAAAAAACAGAGATCCTGAAGAATATCAGCCTTGCGATCGATACGGGAGAGTTTGTTTCCCTGCTGGGAGAATCGGGATGTGGGAAAACTACGTTATTAAAGACGATTGCAGGACTTTTGGATGCACAGTCCGGCGATATCCGGATCGATGATGCATCCATTATAAATGATGCGCCGGAGAGGCGAGGCACTGTGATCGTATTTCAGGATCTGCGTCTTTTTCCGCATATGACGGTGGAGAAAAATATTTCATTTTCTATGGGACTTAGAAAGATTCGAAAGGAGGAACAGAAGAGGCGGGTGCGCGAGCTTCTGGATGCAGTACAGCTTCCGGGATTCGAGAAACGGAAGATCAGGGAGATGTCCGGCGGGCAGAAGCAAAGAGTTGCGCTCGCACGGGCGCTCGCGGCAGAGCCGCGGATCCTCCTTTTGGATGAGCCGTTTTCAAGTCTGGACGAAAACCTGCGCGAGGAGATCGGAAGGCTTGTGAAAAACCTGCACGATGAGCTTGGCCTTACAACGATCATGGTCACACATGACAAGGAGGAAGCAATGAAATTCTCCGACCGGATCGCACTCATGAAGGATGGGGAAATCCTTCAATATGATACACCGGAAGCACTGTTCCTGAGTCCTGCGTCGCGGGAGGTCGCGGAATATATGGGACATGCAAATTATATCCGGGGGACAGTACGGAATGGAAGTTTCTCCAGTCCGTTGGCGGTGCTGGGAAAGGACAGTTCATGTGTGTGCCAGGGAGATGCACAGGATGGACAGTATGACCTTCTGATTCGTCCGACGGAACTCTGCCTGTCGGAGACTGAGGGGATCCCGTGCCGGGTTGCCGAAGTCATGTACAAAGGAGAAAATGCAGAGGTTCTTTTGGAAGCTCTTTCTTCGGATGGAGCCTGTATCCGGCTCGAAATGCACATACTTTACAGATCCTGGTGTGAATGGAAGCTTCAGATCGGGGATAGCTGCCGCGTGAAGGCAAAAGTCCGTAAGCTGATCCTGTTTCCGACGACCGGATGATTTACATACAGAGGAGGAAACACAGAATGAGAAAAATAATTCATGATTGTGATTGTACTTTCGGCATTCATGGCTGTGATGTGGATGACGGTCTTGCCCTGATCTATCTGCTTGGAGATCCGGATGCGGAAGTTCTTGGGGTTACGACCACGTATGGAAATAATAAAATCGATAAGGTATTTCCGGCGACAAAGAAGTTATTAAAGGACATTGGGTATGGGGACATCCCGGTCTACAGAGGAGGAGCTTCGGCAGGAGAGACCAGGAGCGAAGCGTCCCGCTATCTTGCAGAAACGGCGGAAAAATACGCCGGAGAACTGGAGCTGCTTGTTACAGGTTCCGTTACCAATCTTTATGGAGCCTATGTGCATAATCCTGAGTTTTTTAATCAGGTGAAACGGATCGTTCTTATGGGCGGGATCACAGAACCCCTTATTTTTGAGAAAAAGCAGATGAATGAGCTGAATTTCTCCTGTGATCCTTTGGCAACATATACTGTTTTGACAAGCGGAACAGAGGTTTCAGTCATCACGGGAAATAACTGTCTGAAAGTGCTTTTCACAAGGGAAGAATACCGCCGTGAATTTGCAGAAGATACAGAAGGGGTCATCGATTATATTAAGAAGAATACAGACTATTGGTTTGATGATAATATGAATGATTATGGGATTCCGGGATTTTATAACTGGGATGTTGTGGCGGCAGTTTATTTGATGCATCCGGAGCTGTTTTCTTCACATCGGAAGGAATTTGCATTATCGATAAAGGATCTGGAAACAGGGTTCCTGCGCCAGTGCAGCGAACCTGGTCTGCAGCGGAATTGTTTGCTGGATATCCCGGAGATCGGAGAGGAAACGCCGTTTCGTCAGAATATTTATAATACATGGAGAAAGGCTGATAGATAACATCTATAGGGGTATAGGAGTAATTTATTGGACGGGGAAATGCCGAAGTGCTATCTTAGAAGTAGAGTAAACAGAGGGTCAGAGGGCTGAATCTTTCGACCCTCCATTTTAACTATATTTAAGGGAGGGCATTATGAAAAAAGTACTGAAATGGCTTAGTATCGCACTGATCGCAGTATGTATGCTGTCCGGATGCGGCAAGGATGCACAGGTCTCAGATGCGGATCGCGTATCGGAAGATACGTTTGAAGGAGAATATCTGGTGACGGCTGATTATGCAAAGGAACATGTAGGAGATGAGAATGTTCTTTTTGTTGACTGCCGCGGAGCGGATCAGGCCAAAAAGGGAACGATTGCCGGGGCAGTCGCAACAACATGGCAGGAGCTGTGCACATGCGATGACAGCTATGGTTCACAGGGCGACGAAGGCTGGGGAAAGATCCCGGAAGCTGACGACCTGGCGGAAAGACTTGGCGCGCTTGGCATCACCAGGGATAAGGAGATTATCCTTCTCGGCGAGACGACCGATGGCTGGGGCGAGGACGCGAGGATCCTCTGGGAGCTTGCTGCAGCAGGCTACACAGATATCAAGATGGTTGACGGCGGTTACAGCGCTGTTGTTGCGGCAGGTGCAGAGACGCAGAAGGGCGCAAGCGATCCGACGCCGGCAGATGTAACGATCGATACGATCGACAAGACACACGTTATGGAGACGGACGAGCTTCTGAACAATTATGATAACTATGTGATCGTGGATGTCCGCACAGATGAAGAGTACGAAGGCGCAACCAAATACAACGAGAAAAAAGGAGGACATTTACCGGGAGCTATCCATATCCGTTATACAGACCTGTTCCGCGAGGACGGTACATTGGTATCTCAGGCAGACGTCGAGAAGATGCTTGAGGACGCAGGGATTTCCAGGGATGATAATATCGTTACGTATTGTACAGGTGGGATCCGGTCCGCGTATATGCAGCTTGTATTGGAGATGGCGGGCTGTGAGAATACATGGAATTATGACCAGTCCTACTGGAGATGGTGTGTAGTCGGAGATGTGGAAGAATAAAACTGTATTTTAAAGGAGGAGTGACATGAAAACAATGAAAGTATTCAAAAGGATTGCTGTTTTTGCCGCGGCTTTTGTTATTGCAGCAGCGGCAGCAGGTGCGACGGGGATTCATGCGGATGCAGCGGCGAAGAAGCCTGCAAAGATCACGCTTAGCAAGACGAAAGCGACTATCGGAGTCAAGGACAAGTTGAAGGTTACGGTTAAATCAGTAAAGCCTTCCGGAGCATCCAAAAAAGTGACATATAAATCCAGCAACAGCAAAGTTGCAAAAGTCAGCTCCAAAGGCGTGATCACAGGCGTTAAAAAAGGAACTGCAACGATCACAGCTACTTCTAAGGTAAACAAAAAGATCAAGGCAAAGATCAAGGTAACGGTTCAGGACGTATTTACAGGATCTTATGTGATCAGTGCGAATAATCTTAAGTATAAGATCGATGCGAAAGAAAAGATGATTCTTGTAGATACACGTGGGATCGATGCTAAGACTGTGACTGCGAAAGGCGCGATTACAATGACATGGCAGCAGATTTCCCGGACTACAGTGACGGATGGAACAAAAGCAGGAGAGTCCGGATTTGCCAGGACACTATCTGCAAGTAAAGTCAGCAAACAGCTCAGCAAACTGGGACTCGGACTGAAGGATCAGATCATTCTGTTCAGCGACGATTACAAAACCGGAGGCTGGGGAGACGACGGGCGCATTGCATGGCAGCTTATCCAGTGCGGTTATAAAAATGTAAAGATCGTGAACGGCGGACTTACAGCGATGAAAAAAGCCGGAATTGCCACACAGAAAGGCCCTTCCGCAGCTAAGAAGAAAACAGTTAAGGTATCTAAGGTTGATACAACAAGTCATGACATAACGACGGCAGCGCTGAAAGCAAATTATTCGGATTATAAGATCGTAGACGTCCGTGCAGATGAAGAGTACAATGGAGAGATCCTCTACGGAGAGACGTCCGGCGGACATTTAAAGGGCGCGATCCATATCCGTTTTACAGATCTTTTTAATAAGAATGGTACGTTAAAGACAAAGGCTCAGCTGACAGCGATGTTTCAGAAGGCCGGGCTTAAGAAGACTGATAAGATCGTGACATACTGTACAGGCGGAATCCGTTCCGGTTATATGCAGCTTGTACTTCAGATGTGCGGATTCAAGAACAGCTATAATTATGCAGAATCCGTCTACAGATGGTCTAATACGGCAGACGCGGGAACCGCGGATCTGTGGACAAAATAATCGAAATCATATCATATGAATGTGCTGCAGTTGAGATTCAGCTGCAGCTTTTTTAAAAAATTTTCAAAGGATAGAAGGTACTTGCTGATGAAAAAGGCGATTATTGTATTTACCAGAGTTCCTGTTGCCGGTCAGACAAAAACCCGTATGATGCCATATCTGAGCGCGTCAGGCTGTGCAAAACTCCATACTTGTTTTCTTGAGGATATCCAGGCAGCCTGTCAGGGTGCGGAGGCGGATGTATTTGTCTGTTATACGCCAAAGGATCCTGAAGAAAGGCTAAATGGCATTTTTGGAAAGGGAGCGTCTTATTTTCCACAGGAGGGCGAAGGGCTTGGCGAGCGCATGTATCGCGCGATTGCATATGTACTTGGGATGAACTATGAAGCATGTGTACTGATCGGTACGGATATTCCGGAGATCCGGGCGGAACATTTAAGGCTGGCGTTCCGGGTTCTGGAGGATCAGGATGTTGTGTTCGGGCCGACAGTAGACGGCGGTTATTATCTGATCGGAATGAAAGAACCGTCCCGTATTCCATTCGAAGGTCAGAGCTATGGGCACAGCAGTGTCCTGGATAATGCGATCACGGGCGTGGAAGCACATGGATTGCGGGCGGGACTTGCAGCTACACTTCATGATATGGATACGAGGGAGGATCTTGCAGGATACCGTGAACGCATGCGCACAAATCCGGAGCTTCAGAAGACTTCAACCGGGAAATATCTGATGCGGACAAGCCGGATATCTGTGATCATTCCGGTTTACAATGAGGAGAAGACCATTGTTCAGATGCAGGATCAGCTTCGCCCGTATTTGAATAAATGTGAGATCATTTTTGTAGATGGCGGGAGTACGGACAGGACACTGGAATTGCTGTCATCGGAATTTAAGCTGCTCCATTCAGAAAAGGGCCGTGCAAAACAGATGAATCTTGGCGCAAGGGAAAGTCACGGAGATATTCTTTTTTTCCTTCATTGTGACAGCGAGCTTCCAAAGGATTTTCTGGCAGAAATCCGTTACGTAATGAAAGATCATCGGGCAGGCTGCTTTGGCATCGCCTTTCACAAAAAGCATTTTTTCCTGTGGACCTGCCGTGTGATATCAAATCACCGGATCAAGGACAGAAAAGTGATGTTCGGGGACCAGGGGATCTTTATTACAAGAGAGTTATTTTTTGAGATGGGGACGTTTCCGGAGATTCCGGTCATGGAGGATTACCAGTTTTCACTGACCCTGAAGGAAAATCATGTGAAGCCTGGCATTGCAAAGCACAGGATCTATACGTCTGACCGCCGCTTTCCCAAAGGTACGATTCCGAAGCTGGAGGTTATGTGGCAGATGAACCGGCTGCGGAAGCAGTACCGGGACGGAGCGCCGATTGAAGAGATTTCAGACCGGTATCGGGATATAAGGTAAGGATGCCGATGGTTGCCATTTGCAACGGTTGATGCTAGAATAAAAGCAGGAAAAAGGCAGAAAGGGGTGCGGGGAAGTTGAGTAAAGTATTTAATGTTACAGGCGCCTGTAATCCGAAGTTTCATTATATGGTGGATATTCAAAACTGCTTGCGGGAAATAAAGAAGCTGGTCGACAACGGCGCTTATTTTACAATGAACCGCGCACGCCAGTATGGAAAAACGACAACGCTTGCTGCTTTGCAGCGCTATCTTTGCAAGGAGTATGTTGTTGTCTGTATGGACTTTCAGTTTTTAAGTCAGGAAAGCTTTAAGAATGAACAAACCTTCGTCAAAGCCTTTTTAAGGGAATTGCTGAATGCAACCCAAAATGAGGAACTGCCGGAGCATGTTATCACACAGTTTCGTCAGGCGGCCCAGGATAAAGAGTGCGATCTGGGGACTTTATTTTATATGCTGAGCGGATGGTGCGCCAGTATGCCAAGACCGATCGTTCTGATGATCGACGAGGTGGACAGCGCGGCAAATAATCAGGTGTTTCTTGATTTTCTTGCCCAGCTTCGCGGGTATTATATCCATCGGGATGTAAGACCTGCCTTTCAATCCGTTATTCTGGCTGGCGTGTATGATATAAAAAATATCAAAAGAAAGATCAGCGGAGGAGAAGAACATAAGCAGAATAGCCCGTGGAACATCGCAACAGATTTTGATGTTGTGATGAGCTTTTCAAAGGAAGGTATTGCGGGAATGCTGCGGGATTATGAGGAGGAGCATCATTCGGGCATGAATGTGGATGAGATCGCCGGGATGATTTTCGACTATACTGCCGGATATCCGTTCCTTGTATCCCGTATATGCAAACTGATAGATGAAAAAGTAGCGCGAAGTAAAGATTATCCTGATCCTGCATCGGCATGGACAGATCAGGGCTTTCTTGAGGCAGTGAAAATCCTGTTGTCAGAGAAAAATACATTGTTTGAATCACTTATTGGGAAATTATATGATTATCCAGAACTGGAAAAGATCATATATTCCATTCTGTTTGGCGGGAAAAGAATCATTTACAATCCGTATGAACAATCTATTGATATTGCGATGATGTTTGGGCTTATAAAAAACGAAAATGGCAGCGTTGCGATTGTAAACAGGATTTTTGAGATGCAGCTTTATAATTATTTTCTGAGTAAAAACGATGTCCAGAGCAGCAGGATTTCGGCAGCCGCATCAAATGATAGAAATCAATATATTCAAAACGACCGCCTTGATATGAAGCTGGTGCTGGAAAAGTTCGTGGAACATTTTGACAGTATCTATGGAGATCAAAGGGA
>CAZPXF010000055.1:0-14479 GCA_964590945.1 uncultured Lachnospiraceae bacterium
GAACCACCGTCAGAAGTTGTACCTGCATACTGTGGCTCAGAAAGAGTTGCCTGATCATCCGGATGCTCCTCATTCCATGCCTCAACGCCTTTCTTGTAGCCTTCCCATCTTCCAAGCCATGTAGCGTCGCCCTGCTCCCAGCCGATCAGGCCGATGTTACGATCGCCTTTGTCCAAAAGGATCTGAACAAGCTTCTCGCCGTTCTCTACTTCGTTCTCATGAACAGCTCCGATATAATATGCGGAATCCGTAGCTGCCTGATAGATATCCGGGTTGTCGTCTTCGCTGATAATACGGAAGAACTGTGCCAGGTAAACCTGATTGTCATTACATGTCTTGATCGCAGATGTCATCTCTGTATCAGAAGAGTTACAGATAATGATACCCTGGCATCCAGCCGCGCAAAGCTGCTCAACAGATGCCGTAACCTTCTCCGATACATGTCCCTGGTCCACGTACTGAACTTCAACGCCCAGGGCATCTGCCGCTGCATCCAGGATCTGCTTACACTGTGCTCCAAGAACGTCTGTGGAACTCCAGATAGAAACGCCGATCTTGATCTTGCTGTTGTCTGTTTCAGTTGCTGTGTCTGACGCCGCCGCTGTTGAGGAATCGGAATCCGAAGATCCTCCTGACGAACCGCATCCAACCAGAAGTCCACCGACCATTGTTACGCATACCAATGCGCTGACAATCTTTTTGAAGAGTCTGTTTTTCATAATTACCTCCTACTCGAAATTAAAAATTGTATGGTTACAAATTTTCGTTCAAAGAGCCATTCGTCTTGTCTTAGGTTTTTAGTCATTTTGACTGTTTTTTTGGGGAATTTTTTAAAACGTTTGGTTCTTTTAACTATGATGTACTATACAACATTTCTTAATATTCGTCAATATGTATTTCGCAATTTCGTGATAATAGTCAAATATGTATCTGCCTTTTTGTACAATTTGTTTATAAAATTGTGTATTTGTACGTACAAATATTGTGTTGGCAGGCATTTCATCCGGAGCTATGCCGGATATGCACACAAAACAAAGAGACGGAAGTTTTTCTTCTTCCGTCCCCTTTTATTGAAATATTGTACAGATCCGGGCTTCCGCCCTGTTTATTCCTCATCCAGATCGTGTTTCCTGGCCAGATTTTCCTGCACACGTTTGTAAAGCTCCTGCGCTGCGTTATAACCCATCTGCTTCTGTCTGTGATTGATCGCAGCGGACTCTACGATGATCGCCAGATTTCTTCCCGGCCGGATCGGTATGCTGTGGCAGACCACCTTGTTGCCGAGAAATTCTGTGTACTGCTCCTCAAGACCGAGCCTGTCATATTCCCGATCCTTCTGCCAGTCCTCAAGCGTAATAACCAGATCGATATTCTTGGACTCACGGACGCTCTGTACGCCAAAAAGAGTCTTCACATCAATGATCCCGATACCCCGAAGCTCGATAAAATGCCGGGTAATATCCGGCGCCGTCCCGACCAGCGTCTCATCGCTGATCTTACGAATCTCAACGACGTCGTCCGTGACAAGGCGGTGTCCTCGTTTGATCAGCTCCAGAGCCGCCTCGCTCTTGCCGATTCCGCTCTCGCCTCTGATCAGAACGCCCACTCCATATACGTCGACCAGTACCCCGTGGATGGAAATGCATGGCGCCAGGACTATGCTCAGATACCGGATCAGCTCTGCGAGAAAAGCGGACGTCTTATTCTCCGTGGAAAAGATCGGCGTATCATACTTCTGAGCAAGATCAAGCAGGATCTGGTCCGGTTTCAGACTGCGGCTGAAAATAATACACGGCACCTTCTGTCTCAGGATCCGGTCATACGCTTCATACTTTTCCTCTTCTGACATCTCATGAAGATAGGTATATTCTACATATCCGATCAGCTGTATACGGTCCGGATCAAAATATTCAAAAAACCCCGCCAGCTGAAGGGCCGGTCTGTTAATATCCGAAACCGTGATCCTGCGCCCCCGCAGATCGATATCCGGAGTCAGATTTTTGAGATTCATCCTTTCAACAACTTTTTGTAAACTAACGCTCATATTTGTACTCTCCTCATATAATATATGTCATCTTTGTATCATGAGTGGAAAAAGGCGTATACCTGCCGCGCGGATTTTTCATTCATCGACGGCAGTTCTTTTAGCTCCTCCACCTCTGCATTCTTCAATTCATCTATACTTTGGTACGCCTGCATCAGCGCCTTTCTTCTGGCCGGGCCGACGCCGGGAATATCATCCAGTATCGAGTAAACCTGCCCCCCGGCGCGGAGCTTCCGGTGGTATTCAATTGCAAACCGGTGCGCCTCATCCTGGATTCTTGTGATGAGCTTAAATCCCTCTGAATCTGTATCGATCGGAAGCTCTTCATTTTCATAGTACAATCCTCTTGTGCGGTGGTGGTCATCCTTTACCATGCCGCAGACCGGAATATCCAGATCCAGTTCCCTCAGGACCTCCAGCGCCACATTGACCTGTCCTTTTCCACCGTCCATCAAAAGAAGATCCGGAAACGTCTGGAATCCGCCCAGATTGCGCCCCTCCTCGCGCTCCCTCAGGCCATGCTGAAACCGTCTTGTCAGCACCTCTCTCATGCTGGCGTAATCATCAGCTCCCTGTACGCCCTTGATCTTAAACTTCCGGTAATCATTCCGCTTCGGTTTCCCCCGGTCATAGACGATCATCGATCCTACGGAATTGAATCCATTTGTATTGGATATATCGTAGGCTTCCATCCTCTTTATGCCGGAGATTCCAAGAAGCGCCTCGATCTCATGCACCGCGCCGATTGTCCGGCTCTCTTCCCTTTTTAACCGTTCGCGGTCTTTTTGGAGCACAAGAAACGCATTCTTATGGGCAAGCTCCACAAGCTTTTCCTTCTGTCCCTTTTTAGGGTTTCGGATATAGACGCGGCGTCCCCGTCTCCGGGTCAGCCATTCTTCCAGAAGCTCTCTGTCCTCAATCTCCTCCTCCAGCATCAATTCCCTTGGGATGTACGGCGTTCCTGCATAGAACTGTTTGACAAAGCTTGTCAGGATATCGCTCTTATCGCTGCTGTCGATATTCGACATATAAAAGTGATCCCGCCCGATCAGCCTTCCGCTCCGGATAAAAAACACCTGAACGACCGCGTCGCCGCCGTCCACCGCTGCCGCCAGAATATCCTTATCCTCCTGATCGCTGTTCGTGATCTTCTGTTTCTGTGCAACCTGCTTCACGCTGTTTAACAGCTCCCGGTATTCGATCGCCTTCTCAAATTCCAGATTCTCCGAAGCCTCCAGCATCTTCTCCTCCAGCTCCAAAAGAATCTCATCATAGCTGCCATTTAAGAATTGCAGCGCCCTGTTTACGGATTTCCTGTACTCTTCCACGGAAATATACCCCTGACATGGCGCCGGACATCTGTCGATATGGTAGTTCAGACACGGCCTCTCTTTCCCCTGATCCTTCGGAAGGCTGCGACTGCATGTCCGGATCCGGTATAATTTCTGGAGCAGATCGATCGTATCCTTTACTGCTCCTGCGCTCGTATACGGTCCGAAATATTTCGAGCCATCCTTTTTCAGACTTCGGGAAAATAAAATACGCGGGTAGGCCTCCGGAACTGTAACCTTGATATAAGGATAGGTCTTATCATCCATCAGCATCGTATTGTACTTCGGACGGTGCTCTTTGATCAGGTTACATTCCAGCACCAGCGCTTCCAGTTCCGAATCTGTCACAATATATTCAAACCAGCGGATATGCGCCACCATCTGCTCGATCTTTGCACCCTTGTTCCGGCTGGCCTGAAAATACTGTCTGACGCGGTTCTTCAGGCTGATTGCCTTTCCCACGTATATGATCTCATCTCTTTCGTCGTGCATCAGATACACGCCCGGTTTTCCCGGCAGCTTTTTCAATTCCTCCTCAATGGAAAACATCTGCTGCTAAACCTCTTCTTTCTTATCATCCTCTTCCTGCTCTGCGGATTCCAGGGTCTTCTCCGGCTCATCCTTCTGCCCTGCGGATTCCAAAGCCTTCTCCGGCTCATCCTTCTGCTCCGCAGGCTCTTTCTCCTTCTTAAGCTCCGGCTCGATCCGATACAGGATTTCCATAAATTCCTTACCCGTGATCGTCTCCTTCTCGATCAGGAACACCGCGATCTCATCCAGCGCTTTCCGATGCTCATTGAGCAGTCTCTTCGCCTCGTCATAAGCGTCTCTTAACATACGCATAACTTCCTGATCGATCTCAGCCTCCGTAGCCTGTCCGCAGTTGCTGACCGGACGTCCGTTCAGATATCTCTGCTGGATCGATTCCAGTCCTACAAGACCGAATCTATCCGACATTCCGTACTGCGTGACCATCGCCCTCGCAATCGATGTCGCACGCTCGATATCATTTGCCGCGCCCGTCGTGACCGTATCAAAAACGATCTCCTCTGCCGCGCGTCCTGCGACAAGGCCGACAAGCATAGCCTCGAGTTCTTTCTTTGTATTGAGGAACTTCTCCTCCTCCGGCGTCTGCATAACATAGCCGAGCGCGCCCATGGTTCTCGGCACGATCGTGATCTTCTGTACCGGCTCCGCCTCCTTCTGGAGCGCGTTGACCAGCGCATGTCCGACCTCATGATAGGAGACGATCCTTCTCTCTTCCTTATTCATAATGCGGTCTTTCTTTTCTTTCCCTACAAGTACAACCTCCACAGCTTCAAAGAGATCCTTCTGGCATACGACGGATCTTCCATGCTTGACCGCATTGATCGCCGCTTCATTGATCATATTCGCCAGATCAGAGCCGACCGCTCCCGAGGTTGCAAGTGCGATCGCTTCCAGATCGACAGTCTCGTCCATCCTGACGTCCTTGGAATGCACCTTCAGCGTCTCCACACGCCCCCTCAGATCAGGCTTGTCCACAATGATCCTCCGGTCGAAACGCCCCGGTCGAAGGAGCGCCGGATCCAGAATCTCCGGGCGGTTCGTCGCCGCCAGAAGCAGAAGGCCTGCATTCGTATCAAATCCATCCATCTCCGCAAGAAGCTGGTTCAGCGTCTGCTCACGCTCATCATTGCTTCCAAGTCCATTGTCACGGCTCTTGCCGATGGCGTCGATCTCGTCGATAAAGATAATACATGGCGCCATGGACTGCGCCTGCTTAAACAGGTCACGGACACGGGAAGCGCCGACGCCGACATACATCTCGACAAACGCGGAGCCGGACAGTGAGAAAAACGGTACCTTCGCTTCTCCCGCCACAGCTTTGGCAAGCAGCGTCTTACCGGTTCCCGGCGGGCCGACAAGAAGCGCTCCTTTCGGAAGCTTGGCTCCTATTCCGGTATATTTCTTCGGGTTGTGCAGGAAATCCACGACCTCCTGAAGAGATTCCTTCGCTTCGTCCTGACCGGCCACGTCCTTAAAGGTAACCCCCGTCTGCTTCTCCACATACATCTTGGCGTTGCTCTTACCGATTCCCATCATGCCTCCGCTCTTCGACATCTTGTTCATCAGGAACGTCAGTCCGATCCAGATGATCGCAAACGGAAGAACAACCGAGATCAGAACGCTCCATATCGCCGACGAAGTAGAATCCGGGATCTCAGAATTGACGACTACGCCCTTGTCTTCCAGCCTGGAAAGGAGATCCGGATCATCAATAATACCGGTATAATAGACCTTCTGCATACTGCTTCCGGACTCCTTCTTCGCCTTGATCTCATACCGGTCCTTCTCGATCGTCACGGATTCCACGGTTCCCTCGTCCACCATCTTCATGAACTCGGTGTAGGTGATCTCCGAATTCGTCCCGCTCTGCAGCATGGAGTACAGTCCGAATACCACAAACGCCGTAATCAGTGTAGTTATTATAACAATCATCATTCCCGGACGATTATTCTTATTATTGTCGCCGGGCTTCTGGTTGTTATTGTTATTATTATTTTTAATATCCATTCTTATCCTCCTTGGTAAACTCACATCTTATTATAAGGATATGCTAAATATAAATCAATAAAATATATGTGAAAAAAATTTAAACTCATATGGATTTTTTTGTACACAGGCTGTATAATAAACCTTTAAATGCTGAAACCAAATGTACAATGCAGCACAAAGGAGGCTTAAAAATGGCAGTTAAATATGTCTTTGTAACCGGCGGAGTTGTATCCGGCCTTGGCAAAGGGATCACGGCCGCATCTCTTGGCCGTCTCTTAAAAGCGCGTGGATATACGGTGACCATGCAGAAGTTCGATCCCTATATCAATATCGATCCGGGAACCATGAATCCGATCCAGCACGGCGAAGTATTTGTAACAGATGATGGTACGGAGACGGATCTTGACCTTGGACACTATGAGCGTTTCATCGACGAAAGCCTGAATAAATATTCCAACGTGACAACCGGTAAGGTATACTGGTCTGTCCTTCACAAAGAGCGCCGCGGCGACTACGGCGGCGGAACCGTCCAGGTCATCCCTCACATCACCAACGAGATCAAAGATCGTTTCTACAGAAATGTCACAGCCAAAAATACGGAAATTGCGATCATTGAGGTCGGCGGAACCGTCGGCGATATTGAAAGCCAGCCATTTCTCGAGGCTATCCGTCAGTTCCAGCATGATATCGGACACGAGAACGCCATCCTTATCCATGTTACACTCATCCCGTATCTCCATGCATCCGGGGAGATGAAGACCAAGCCTACGCAGGCAAGCGTCAAGGATCTTCAGGGTATGGGAATCCAGCCGGATGTGATCGTCTGCCGTTCCGAATATCCGCTTGAGCCGGGAATCAAAGATAAAATCTCTCTTTTCTGCAACGTGCCTGCAAGCCATGTATTGCAGAACCTCGATGTGGAATATCTCTACGAAGCGCCGCTTGCAATGGAGTCGGAGAATCTTGCCGGGGTTGTCTGCGAAAGCCTCCATCTGGATTGTCCGGAGCCGGATCTGAAAGACTGGATCGACATGGTAGATGCGCTCCGCAACCCTACGAAGGACGTCGACATCGCACTGGTCGGCAAATACATTCAGCTCCACGATGCGTATCTCAGCGTGGTCGAAGCGCTGAAGCACGGCGGCATTGCGAACCGCGCCGTTGTAAATATCCACTGGATCGATTCCGAGGAGGTTACCAGAGACAATGTGGAGGAAATGCTCTCCGGCGCAGATGGGATACTTGTCCCGGGCGGTTTCGGAGACCGCGGGATCGACGGCAAGCTCTTCGCTATAGAGTATGCCCGCACGCACGGCGTTCCATTCCTCGGACTTTGCCTCGGTATGCAGCTCTCCATCGTGGAATTTGCAAGAAATGTGATCGGGTATCACGACGCGCACAGCATCGAGCTCTCGCCTGCCACCACGCATCCGGTCATCCATATCATGCCGGATCAGATCGGAATTAAAGATATCGGCGGCACCCTCAGGCTTGGCTCCTATCCATGCGTTCTTGCGAAGGACTCCAAAGCCTATGCTCTCTACGGGGAAGAGATCATCCACGAACGCCACCGCCACCGTTATGAAGTCAACAACGATTTCCGCGACGTCCTGGCAAAGAACGGGATGAAGCTCTCCGGACTCTCGCCGGACGGGAAGATCGTCGAGATGATCGAACTGGAAGATCATCCATGGTTCATCGCCACGCAGGCACACCCGGAGTTTAAGTCCAGACCGAACCGCCCGCATCCGCTTTTCACCGGATTTATCAAGGCTTCTCTTGATTACAAAAACCAGTAGATGCCCTTTTCATCAATTGTACCTGAAAAAGAACGTGTTTTATATTGATAATTTTTAAACAAACTCCTATAATAGAAGAAAAGCCCGTTAATAATTTCAACTGATTTTTTAAGGAGGAAACATCATGAGCTATAGTACTGAATATAGCAAGAAACTTACTTCTGCCGATGAAGCGGTCAAAGTCGTAAAATCCGGCGACTGGGTTGATTTCGGCTGGTGTACGAACACCCCCGACATCCTCGACGAAGCTCTGGCAAAGCGTGCCGACGAACTGGAAAATGTCAATATCAGAGGCGGAATCCTGTTGAAGCCGCTGGCTGTTTTCGACATCGAAGATCCGGGAAAGCATTTTACATGGAATTCCTGGCATATGTCCGGGATCGAGCGGAAATACATCGCAGGCGGTTATTCGTTCTATGCGCCGATCCGATATTCCGAGCTTCCGCGTTATTACAGGGAAAACGTTGGTTCCGTAGATGTTGCGATGTTCCAGGTCGCGCCAATGGACAAGCACGGATATTTCAACTTCGGGCCAAGCGCTTCGCACCTCTATGACATGTGCCAGAGAGCAAAAGTGATCATTGTTGAGGTAAATGAAAATATGCCGCGGTGTCTCGGCGGATTTCAGGAAGGCATCCACATTTCCCAGGTGGATCACATCGTTGAGGGCAGGAACCCTGCGATCGGAGAACTCGGGGCAGGCTCGATCAGCGACATCGATAAGAAAGTCGCCGAATTGATCGTTGAGGAGATTCCGGACGGCGCATGTCTCCAGCTCGGTATCGGCGGTATGCCGAACGCAGTCGGTTCCATGATCGCAGAATCCGATCTTAAGGATCTCGGCGTACATACGGAAATGTACGTAGACGCATTTGTTGACATTACAAAAGCAGGCAAGATCACCGGACGGCAGAAAAATATCGACTACGGGCGGCAGACTTATGCATTTGGAGCCGGTACGCAGAAGCTCTATGATTTTCTTGATGACAACCCGGAATGTATGAGCGCTCCGGTCGGATATACCAACGATATCCGGACGATCTCCGCACTGGACAATTTCATGTCCATCAACAATGCGGTCGACGTCGACCTCTTCGGGCAGGTCAACGCAGAGAGCGCCGGGATCAAACACATCAGCGGCGCGGGCGGACAGCTTGACTTTGTGCTTGGCGCTTACCTCTCCAAAGGCGGAAAGAGCTTTATCTGCTGCTCTTCCACATTTAAGACAAGAAGCGGCGAAGTGAAATCCCGTATCCTGCCGACACTGAATCCAGGCTCCATTGTTACCGACACAAGAGCCAATACCCATTATCTTGTAACGGAATATGGCAAGGTGAACCTGAAAGGCCTGTCCACATGGCAGATCGCGGAATCCGTCATTTCCATTGCGCATCCGGATTTCCGGGATGAGCTGATTAAGGAAGCAGACAAGATGCATATCTGGAGACGAAGCAATAAATAAATCCTGCCATGCGAAAGGAAGCTCCGGCGGAGGTTCCTTTCGCATTTTACGTCATAAAGATCTTTACAAGCTCCTCTTCTTCAAACTGCCTGGAATATAATTCATAATAATATCCATGCATTTCAAGGAGCTCTCTATGTGTACCTCTCTCGATGATCTTTCCGTCCTTCACGACCAGAATCAGGTCTGCACGCCGGATCGTCGAGAGGCGGTGTGCGATGATAAAGGAAGTGTGACCTTTCAGCAGCTTGTCCGTCGCCTGCTGTATAAGCTGCTCCGTCTCCGTATCGATGGAGGACGTCGCCTCGTCCAGCACAAATATACGTGGATCTGCAAGAATTGCCCTTGCAAATGAGATCAGCTGCTTCTCCCCGACGGAAAGCTTCCCGCCGCTCTCGCCGACCTCGCTGTCATATCCATGCTCCAGCTTTGCCACAACTTCGTCGGCGGAGACGCTTTTTGCCGCCGCTTCTATTTCCTCGTCTGTCGCATCCAATCTTCCATATCTTATATTTTCCCGGACTGTGCCGGAAAAAAGATGCGGATTCTGCAGTACATATCCGATCTGACTGTGAAGCCAAAGCTGCGACCGCTCCCGGTAATCCACCCCATCGATCAGTATCCTGCCCTTTGTCGGCTCAAAGAACCTCCCAAGAAGATTTACAAGGGTTGACTTCCCTGCTCCCGTCTCTCCAACGATCGCAACATTCATCCCCGCCGGGATGTGCAGATCAAAATGCTCCAGCACATTTTCCTTGCCGTCCGGGTACATAAAGGTCACATCCTCGAAGACAATATCGCCCTCGATCTCCTCCCAGTTCTCCTTTTTCCCCTCAAAGGCGTCCCCGTATTTTGCAACGACCTCCGGGCGATCCACAACGTTTGGCTTCTGTTCCAGAACATCCGTCACCCGCTCAATATTTGCCTGACAGGAAATAAGATCGGCCAGAAGCCTTGCAAGCTGCTGGATCGGCTCAAAAATGATCACTGCATAGGAGATAAATACGGACAGCGTTCCCAGCTGCATCAGTTCCCTCTGCACCATATAGCCGCCGCGCGCGAGCACAAACGCGGACGCCACCGAACCAAAAAACAGGATCGTCGGAATATAGACCGCGTTCAGCCGCGCTGCCCTGCTTGCCGAACGGCGCATATCGTCCGTTCTGGAACGGAAGGCGTCTTCATTGTCCTTTTCTATCCCCATTGTCTTGGTCGTCTTAACGCCTGTAATGCCCTCATTGTATGCGCCTGTGATCTGCGCGTTTATTTTCCGCACCCTCCGGTTCCAGTGCAGGATCCGGTTCTGGAAAAATACAGTGAATCCGGCGATGCATGGAACGATCAGCAAAATGATCAGCGCAAGCTTCACATTCAGGATAAACATGATGACAAATACGCTCACAACATACAAAAATGCCCAGAACATATCCACAAGTCCCCATGCGACTATATTCGCAATACGGTCAGGATCACTCATGACCCTCGCATGAATATAGCCTACCGGAGTTGTATTATAATAGGAAAAGGACAGGGTCTGTAAATGCTCAAACTCCGCCCATTTCAGATCTCTTCCCAGATTCATCTCGATCGTCGACGCGGAGTGCACCGACACATACACGCAGACCGTCTGCCCCACAAGAACCAGAATATAGACAGCCGTAAACAGCCGGATCCCATCTAATGTATTTTGCGTAATAAAATGGTCGATCGCGTAGCTCTGGAAAAGGGGCACGATAACGTCCACCAGCGCAAGAAAAATATTCATGGAAAATGTGATCGCAAAATCTTTCTTATATGGTTTAAAAAATGGCAGCATCTTCGCCCAGATTTTCAGGCTGAACGGCTGATCATACTCTTTTTCTTCACAGGCCGCCATCACCGCACCTCCTCTTCAGATTCCGGCATCTCTGTCTCCGGCGTCTCTGTTCCCGGCATCTCCGAAAACATCTGCGCCCGGTCATCCTGATTCATCTGAATATCATAGATCTTTCGGTAAATTCCATTTTGACCGATCAGCTCCTGATGGCTTCCCATCTCCTGGATCCTTCCTTTCTGGAGAACCATGATCCGGTCAGCGCCCATAAGCGTTGTGATCCTGTGCGAGATCAGAATGACAGTCGCATCCTTCATCTCCTCCTTCAGCGCGCGGCGGATCTTCTGATCCGTCTCGGAGTCCACCGCAGACAACGAATCATCGAATATCATGACCGGCGCCTTTTGAAGAAGCATTCTGGCGATAGCGACACGCTGGCGCTGGCCGCCCGAAAGCGTAACGCCTCGTTCACCTACGACCGTATCATACCCGTCCGGAAAGCTCATGATCGCATCGTCGATACACGCGATCCGCGCCGCACGGCGGATCTCCTCCCCGGACGCAGACGGATTGGCCGCGGATATATTTTCCCGGATCGTACGCGAATAAAGAAACGGCTCCTGAAGCGCCATTCCAACCTTTCTGCGCAGCTCGGTCAGCGGAATATCCCGGATATCCCTCCCGCCGATGTAGATATGTCCTGCCTCCGGCAGCTCATAGAGCCTTGTCAGAAGCTGCACGACCGTGGACTTCCCGCTCCCGGTTCCTCCCAGAATTCCGAAGGTTGACCCTTCCGGGACGGAAAAGCTTACATCATGAAGCACTTCCCCGCCCTGTTCGTAGGAAAATGAAACATGGGAGAACCGGATATCCCACGTCGTATGCAGCGAAGAACTGCTCTCCTGCGGCGCTGTATTATAATTTTCCTCCGCGCTGCGGATAATGTGGTCGATACGCTCAAAGGACACCCCGGCTTTACTCATATCCGAGAGAATACGTCCAAGCCCGCGGATCGGCCATACAAGCGTGGTATTGTAGGATGCAAATGCGATGAACTCTCCGACGGAGAGGACGCCGTGAACCGCATCCGCCGCTCCCAGCACGATCACCGCCACCACCTGCAGACCCGTGATCAGATCCCCGATCCCCCAGTATGCTCCGGACAACGTCCCAAGCCGGATCCAGAGTCTGGCGAAGGCGTCATTTTTCTCCTGGAATCGCTCCATCTCATACTTTTCCCGTCCAAAAGCGCGGACAACGCGAACGCCCGTCGCATTTTCCTGCACGACCGTGGAAAGCTCGCCCTCCGCCTCGTCCGCAACGACAAACTGTTTGGCGGTCAGCCGGAAAAAAACAGTAGAATAGGCGACGATCACCGGAATAAAGCAAAGTACAACGAGGGATAATCCGGCGTTCATCGAAAGCATCATCCCAAAGGAGATCGCGACAAGAAACACCGTGCGGAACACCTCCAAAAGCTGATTCACTACGAAATTCCGGATGACCTCTACATCCGACGTGCACCGCTGGATGATATCTCCGGTCTGGTTCGCGTCATGCCACGACATCGGCAGCTTCTGCACATGCATAAAAAGAACATCGCGCATATTTTTCGCAAAATTCTCCCCCGCCCTCGACGCATTTGCCCGGAACACATACTGGGATACGCCGGATAGGACCGCCACCGCGATCAGGGCAAGAGCCAGCGCCCACAGATGTTCCGCCAGAAAGGCATAGCCGCCGCCTCCGATGACAGAATCGATGCTGAACCGGAAGATCTGCGGTGTCAGGGAATTCAATGTAGTTGTGATAAGCGATGCGGCTGCCGCCGTGATAAAATATTTCTTCGCACCGCCGGAAAAATGTCTGATCAAATTTAACTTTCTGTTTTTCAAAACCTCACCTGCGCAATCTCATACGCCGCCGGAACCTGCCTTACACAGATCATGACCAGCTCGCATGGATTTCCAAATCTCGGAATCTGTACCGTATTGCTTGCACCTGCGCTGACAATAAACCTTCCGCCGGACGTCCTCCACATACCATGCACATACTTCGGAAACAGTCCTTCCCCCGGGGCAAATACGCCTCTCTCCCCGGATTTTCCCGGAAGACGGATCCTCCACTGTCCGCCGTGGCAATGCCCGGAAAGGACAAGATCAAAGCGATCCCTTGTTCTCCCTTTTATATACCGCAGATAATATTCCGGGTGATGGCAGAGGAGGATCTTATATCCGTCCTTCCGTGCAAAACGCTGCAGCCATTCCAGATCAAAGCACGTGGATAATCCTCCGATGCGAAGCTCATTCCCTTTGACCCGCACCACACAGTCCCGGTTATCCAGGAGCGTGACCCCGCATTCTTCGAAAAGCCGGTAATCCTCCGGAAGGAAATACCACTCGTGGTTGCCCGCCGACATATATACAGGGGCAATTTCCGAAGCGCCCCGTATGAATTCATAGCCGTTTCTCCTGTTGCCGCATTTTCTGCCCGTTTTCAGGCGTATGATCCTCGCCAGAGATTTTACTGCCTGCCAGCATGGCGGGATCTGCTGGTACCTCGCAATATCGGCGTAGGTCCTTTCGCTCTTTCCTTCACTATGCCTCTCAAAAGTATCTCCCGCGATCAGTATCAGATCCGGTCTGCATCTGGAAAGCAGGCTTAACAGCTCTGCCGGGTCCGATTCGTGGAAATCCGTCACAAGCGCGAGGCGGAGCGGACTTTTTAAGCTTTTGGTACTGACTTTATACCTCGTGACAACAATCTTTTCATTTACAGCCAAATCTCTATCTCCTTTTGACTCTGTAGGATGTTTATGATTTTACCCGAAAAAAGGCTTTGCCGCAACCCCGCAGCAAAGCCTTCGAAAAGTTTATGTATCTTTATAATACCAGTGACGGCGCAGAATACACTCTTGCCCCAAGCTCATTATCCAACATATAGAGACTCTTCGGATCATCTCCAAACAATTCAAACTTCTTAACCAGATTCTCTGCGTTCGTCTCCTCCTCGCCCTGCTCTTTTACAAACCAGTCAAGGAACTGCATCGTACGGAAATCCTTTACAGAGTATGCAGCGTCGTAGATCGTATGGATCAGTCCTGTCACATAGCGCTCATGCTTCAAACCCTCTGCAAGGACAGCCTTTGCACAGGACAGCTCAACGGACGGCTTCCCGATCGCTTCCAGGACTACTTTCTCTCCGTTGTTCTGCAGATACTGGATGAACAACATCGCGTGATCTCTCTCTTCCTGAGCCTGGATCTTATACCAGTTGCCAAATCCGTCAAGCCCTTCATCATAATAATAGTTTGAAAAGTCCAAATACAAATACGCGGAATAAAATTCCTTATTCACCTGCTGATTCAGCAATTCTACTACTTTTTTATCTAACATGATCTCTTCCTCCTTTATACAGCATAAACCAATCGTTCAGTTTATTATATACCCTTGCGTTTATTATTTCAACACAAGAATGCTGCCTTCCGGCGCC
>CAZPXF010000056.1:0-14395 GCA_964590945.1 uncultured Lachnospiraceae bacterium
GAAACTTGTATGGAATCAGGCAATATGTTAAACTTTATACAGGGCGGCATGGTTGGCCATGCAGTCAACGATTTGAGGTATCCATAGAGCCTTATGGACGAAATGAAACGAGATGAAAGGGATAAAAGGTGAAGAGTATGAAAAAAATATTAATTCCGTTTATGTTATTGTTTGTCCTTTGTTTTTCTCTTCCGGTATGTGCAAAAGAAGATTTTTCAGATACGCCGGCGAATGCGAGAGGGGCGGTAGTTGTAACAAAGGCAAAGCTGTATGCGGATTGCACAAAAAAGTCAGAGGTATTGCAGACCTTGAAATTTGGCGTCCATGTAAAGATCAAAGCGGAATCTGAGAACTGGTATCAGGTTTCCAGGGGAAAAGTCTCCGGGTACATGAAGAGCAGCGATCTTGTGAAATATGACAGCAGCAAAAAGCACATCGCATTGACATTTGACGACGGTCCAGGTAAGAAAACGACGCCGACGGTTCTGTCCGCCTTAAAGAAAAATAATTGCAGAGCGACATTTTTTGTCGTGGGTCAGGGTATCAATTCCACTACTGGGAAGCTTTTGACCAGGGCGAAAAAAATGGGATGCGAGATCGGCAACCATTCATACAGTCATCCTGTTTTGACGAAGCTTTCCAGGGCTTCTGTGAAAAATCAGCTTAGTAAGACGGACAAGAAGATAAAAAAATATACCGGTTCTGTCGCGACTGTTTGCCGCGCACCTTACGGATCTTATAATAAATCTGTCTTAAAAACAATGAACAGACCGAATATCTTCTGGTCGGTGGATACGTTGGACTGGAAATACAGAAATACCAGCAGACTGATATCCTATGTCAAAAAACATGCGAAGGACGGCGCGATCGTGTTAATGCACGATATCCATTCGACGACAGCAAAGGGCGTTGACCAGATTTGCAGGGATCTTATAAAGAAGAATTATGAGATGGTGACGGTGACGGAGCTTGCGGCGATCAAATCTGCATCTTACAAAAAGAGCAGCACATACAGCAGCTTTTAGAGCGGCGCATACAGTATGGATTAAAAAAATGCAAAAGAGATACATATAATTGAGAATGTATACTTTACCTCCGGAGAGTGTTCCTGTTATACTGACAGCAGGAACATTTTCCGGAGGTTTTAAGTTATGAGTATAAAATGTATTGCACTTGATCTGGATCGGACAACGCTTACAACAGAAGGCCGTTTATCGGATGGAAATCGAAGGGCGCTGGAATATGCCATCAATAAAGGAATACATATTGTGGTGGCAAGCGGGCGTGCATTTGACACGCTTCCGAAGGATGTGATGGCGGTTCCGGGAATCGAGTATGCGGTAACTTCAAACGGGGCGGCAGTATATCATGTGCCGACGGGACGCTGCATGGTGGAATACAATCTTCCACAGGAGGTTCCGGGAAAGGTACTGGAGCTGACAAAAGGTATCGAACATATTTCCTATGAGTGCTTTATCCATGGGAAAGCCTTTGGAGGGCAGGAGTATCTGGAGGATCCGGCGCATTTTGGAGCATCAGAGCAGTCGGTGAGATATATGAAGGAGACGCGAACCCTCGTTCCGGACATCCGGGCGTTTATTCTGGAGCATGCACATGAACTGAACAGTATGGACGTCCTGGTACCGGATATGAAGGTGAATCTGCAAATACAGGAGATCATCCGGCGGAACCTGACATACATATATATGACATCCTCCTTTTTCCAATTAGTGGAGCTGGCAAATAAGGAATGCGGGAAGGCAAACGGACTCCGGCATGTGGCGCGGATTCTTGGAATTGAGAGGGAAGAGCTGGCAGCATTTGGAGATGCGGGCAATGACAGCGAGATGCTGGCATACGCCGGAACCGGAATTGCGATGGAGAACGCCTCGGCGGATTGCAAGGAGGCTGCGGATCATATCACAAAGCATCATGATGATGATGGCGTGGCGTGGGGAATCATGGAAATATTAAAGCTGTAAGCATAAGGTGGGGAGTCATCAGGATTCTCCATCTTTTAGATTTCACAAAATGTTCACAAAATTATTAGCACTCTCGCTTGACGAGTGCTAAAATAAGTGTTATATTACAAATATAGCAAAGGAACGGAATGAATAGAATCGATCCTTTGAGTTAAAAATAGAATTATAATAAAGATAGGAGAGATGACATATGATGATGCCTGGTATTTTTAGTGATAACTTATTTGATGACTTCTTTGACTTTGACCGTCCGTTTAAAGGTTATCAGAGAGTGAACACGAGCGAGATCATGAAGACAGATGTAAAGGAGAGCGAGACAGGGTTTGAACTGGATATCAGCCTTCCGGGATATAAAAAAGAAGATATCCAGGCGGAGCTGAAGGATGGTTATCTTACCATTAATGCTTCCACATCAAGCAGCAATGACGAGAAGGATGCAAAGACGGGTAAGTACATCCGCAGAGAGCGCTATTCCGGTTCCTGCAGCAGAAGCTTCTATGTGGGCGAGGATATTACGCAGGAGGACATCCGGGCAAAATATGAGAACGGTGTCCTGAGCCTTGCGATTCCGAAGAAGGAAGCGAAGCCGCAGGCCGAAGAAAAGAAATACATCGCCATCGAGGGTTAATCGGCGCCTCTTTGATACAGGGACTGCATCCGGCAGTCCCTTTTTTGTGAAATTTTTCTTTGACTTTTTTAAAATTCTTATGTTATGATTTCAAAGTTCAAAAATTAAAAACACGATACATAACGACACACGTAGTGCTTTGCACATAAATCTGATCACGGGACAATGTTATATTTTACCGTTCAGATATATTTTGTAAGGGACTGCGTTTTTTGTTGCCATGTATCCGAAAGGAGAAAATTTATGCCTAGAAATCAATTTCAGAGAATGTTTTTTGCATTCGTAACTGTTGTTGTAACCGTCCATGCATATGTTTTTTATAGTTTGTATGTTGTCAATGGTTCAACACTTATGGAGGTGAATGGAACCGCGGGGGTGATCAACGCCATCAATAAACAGGGCGGCGTTTATATGTTCGGACGGTATCTGCCGATATGGGCCGTCATACTTGTGGAATTTTGCTTTGCCTATTGTCTGGAGATTCTGATGGGAAGCCCGCTCTCGTTTAAGCTGGCTTCACGTGTATTTGATCCGCGCCGCAACCATCCGATGATCTTTGAGAGTGCGATCATCTGCGCGACAGTCGGCCTGATGTGTCCGGTTATGAGTCTGATCGCGGCGGCGTTATACTATCCGTATTACGCAGGCTTCAGCATGATAACATTGCTTGCCAACTGGCTGAAGCTGGTATGCTTTAATTTCCCGTTTGCATACTTTACACAGCTGTTCTTTATACAGCCGTTTGTACGTATGGTATTCCAACTTGTATTCCGAAAGGATATTGAGGCTCGTAACAAGATAGCAAAAGAACAGGAAGCACAGGGCAAAAAGATGAAAGCGCGCAATGAGCAGGATGCGATCGCAGACGTTATCAAGCGTATCGGTGAGATCCGTCAGGAGCTGAAAGACGAGCTGAAGGAACTGGAAAATATCAAGAATAATGATGATCAGCTGTAAAATGGTTAAGGGGCATCGCAGTAATGCGTGCCCCGTCTTTTCGTGTGCGCTGCCAGACATGCGCACATTCTGTATGGTTCTGTTTACATCTTCTCCGGCTCCGGATATTCTGTGCCGAAGGTTTCGACAGTAACTTTTTTCATAACCTGATCCTCGAGAGGACGGTCGCTGTAATCGGTTCTTGTCCCGGCAATTTTATTTACAACATCCATTCCCTCCGTAACTTTACCGAAAGCAGCATATTCTTTATCGAGCGATGGATATTTCTTATGCATGATAAAAAACTGGGAGCCTGCCGTATTCGGAAACATGGTCCTCGCCATAGAAAGAACGCCTGGTTCATGCTTCAGATTATTGGGAAAACCATTATTGGAAAATTCGCCCCTGATCTGATAACCCGGACCGCCCATACCAGTTCCCTCCGGGCATCCGCCCTGGATCATGAAACCGCGGATAACGCGGTGGAAGATCAGTCCGTCATAGTAGCCTTTCTGAATGAGTGAAATAAAATTATTGACTGTATTTGGAGCGATTTCAGGATAAAGCTCGGCCTTGATCACGCCGCCGTCAGCCATCTCAAATGTAACAACCGGATTCTGCGCCATATTGTAAATTCCTTCCTTTCCTTGTGGTTGTATATATTTTCAAAATATATAGCTATTTTAGCGGATTTCAACATTGACGTAAACCATTTTTTGAAAAAGATTGCAGCCGATGCCTTGGAATAGTATAATTAACAGTGTGTGCCAGTTCACTATTTAGCATTTTGGAAAAGGAGAATTTATGATTCGGGCAGAGAAACTGACATTTGAATATAATCAGCTGGATGATGACGGCAACGTCATTGGAAAGAGAAGAGCGATCGACGAGGTGGATTTTCGGATCCGTCCCGGCAGATTTGTGGCAATTCTTGGACACAATGGTTCCGGCAAGTCGACGCTGGCAAAGCATCTGAATGCGCTGCTTGTTCCGACGGAAGGAACGATGTGGGTAGATGGAATGAATTCCAAAGATCCGGAAAAGACGTTGGATATCCGCCAGACCGCGGGAATGGTATTTCAAAATCCGGACAACCAGATCATTGCCTCGGTAGTGGAAGAGGACGTGGGTTTTGGACCGGAGAATCTGGGCGTGCCGACCGACGAGATATGGAGACGTGTTGAGGAGAGTCTGTCATCTGTCGGCATGATCGAATACCGGCATCATTCTCCGAATAAATTATCCGGCGGACAAAAGCAGAGGGTCGCGATCGCGGGCGTCATGGCGATGCATCCGAAGTGTATCGTGCTGGACGAGCCGACGGCGATGCTGGATCCGGTCGGAAGAAAGGATGTGCTCCGCGCTGTGGAGGAGCTGCGGCAGAGAGAGAATGTTACGGTCATTCTGATCACGCACTATATGGAAGAGGTGATCGGTGCGGACCGCGTATTTGTCATGAATGAGGGTAAGATCGTTATGGACGGCACGCCGAGGGAGATTTTCAGCTATGTGTCAAAGCTGAAAAAGCTCCGGCTGGATGTTCCGCAGGTTACGCTTTTGGCGCATAAGCTCCGAAAGGCGGGACTGGATCTGCCGAAGGGGATTTTGACGAAGGAGGAGCTGGTAGAAGCCATATGTCAATTAGATTAGAAAATATCAACTACAAATATAGTCCGGGGACTGTCTATGAGAAACATGCACTCAAGGATATTTCCCTTGAGATCCCGCAGGGACAGTTTGTCGGGATCATCGGGCATACCGGTTCCGGTAAATCGACGCTGATTCAGCATATGAATGGACTTATGAAAGCAACAGAGGGGTATCTGTATTTTGAGGATGAGGATATTTATGCTCCAAAGTACGATATGAAGAAGCTGCGCAGCCAGGTGGGGCTGGTCTTCCAGTATCCGGAGCATCAGCTTTTTGAGGAGACTGTTTTAAAGGATGTATGTTTCGGTCCGTCCAATCAGGGACTCTCACCGGAGGAATGCATGGAGCGTGCGCTGGATGCGCTGCAGCTTGTGGGACTGGAGGAAAAATATTACGACCAGTCACCGTTTGAGTTGTCCGGCGGACAGAAGCGCCGTGCGGCGATCGCAGGGGTTCTTGCTATGGAGCCGAGGGTTCTGATCCTGGATGAGCCGACAGCGGGATTGGATCCGCAGGGGCGCGATGAGATTCTGGATCAGATCGCAGAGCTTCACCACAGGACGGAGATGACGATCGTTCTTGTATCCCACAGCATGGAAGACGTCGCGAAATATGTGGATCGCATCATTGTTATGGATCATGGCAGGAAGCGGTTTGACGGGAAACCGAGGGAAGTATTTTCCCATTATATGGAGCTGGAACAGATCGGTCTTGCGGCTCCGCAGGTTACTTATATTATGAATGAATTGAAGGAAAAAGGATTCGACGTAGACACGGAATCCATTACAGTGGAAGAGGCTGCAAGTGAGATCCTGAGAGTCCTTGGAAGGAACACGGATGATTAGAGATATTACAATTGGACAATACTATCCGGCAAACAGTGTGCTGCACCGCATGGATCCGCGGACGAAGATCGTTTGCACACTGCTGTATTTGATCTCGTTATTTTTATTTAAGAGTTTTTGGGGGTATCTGGCGGCGACGGTATTTTTGGTGATGGTAATTAAAATATCGAAGGTTCCTTTCAAATTTATGATTAAGGGAATGAAAGCAATAGTCATGCTGCTTCTGGTTACATGCCTCTTTAATCTGTTCCTGACTCCTGGCGAGAAGCTGGTGAGCTTCTGGATATTTACGATTACAAAGGAAGGACTGCGTACCGCTGTTTTCATGGTGTTTCGATTGGTATATCTGATCATGGGGGCGTCTGTTATGACGCTTACAACGACGCCGAACTCCCTGACAGATGGGATCGAGAAATTACTGAAACCGCTGAACCATCTGCATATGCCGGTACATGAGATTGCCATGATGATGTCGATCGCGCTTCGTTTCATCCCGATCCTTCTGGACGAAACGGATAAGATCATCAAGGCGCAGACAGCGCGCGGCGCGGATCTTGAGGGCGGAAATATCATACAGAAGGCAAAGGCGATGGTGCCGATACTGGTGCCGCTTTTTGTATCGGCAATCCGGCGCGCAAATGACCTTGCAATGGCAATGGAGTCCCGCTGTTATAACGGCGGCGCGCATCGTACGAAGATGAAGCCGTTGTCATACGTAAGACGGGATTATATCGGATACATTGTGACAATCCTGTATCTCATTGTGGTGATCGCGATCCGATGCCTCTTGTAAATGGGATTACAGGATATGGAATATTGATCCGCATGGAGACAGATATGAAACGTGTACAGTTGGTTGTGTCATATGACGGGACGGATTTCTGCGGCTGGCAGGTGCAGAACAATGGCCGGACTGTTGAAGGAGAACTGAATAAGGCGCTGAGTGAGTTTTCAGGTGAGGATATCCATGTGATCGGAGCGAGCCGGACGGATTCCGGCGTCCATGGTTTGGGAAATATTGCCGTGTTTGATACGGAGTCCCGGATTCCGGGAGACAGATTTTCCTTTATATTAAATCAAAGGCTGCCGGAGGATATCAGTATCCGGGCGGCCATGGAAGTGCCGCTGAATTTTCATCCGAGACATGTGAACAGCCGTAAGACATATGAATACCGTATACTGAATACGGAGAGTCCGGTTCCGGTGCGCCGGAGATATACATGGCACATTCCGAAGAAGCTGAATGTGGATGCTATGCAGGAGGCGGCCGGATATTTAACGGGCGAGCATGATTTCGCAAGCTTCTGCGCGGCGGGGAGCCAGGCGCAGACAACGGTGCGGGAGATTGACAGCTGCGAGGTGCGAAGCGACGGTGAGGAGATCGTTATCCGCGTGACCGGAGGCGGGTTCCTTTATAATATGGTGCGTATCATTGCCGGGACGCTCTCCGAGATCGGGAAAGGCTTCTATCCGCCGGAAAAGATGAAAGATATCATTGAGGCGCGTGACAGAACTGCCGCCGGAGCGACGGCGCCGCCGCAGGGACTGACGCTGGTTCGGATCGAGATGCTGGATAATTAGGAGGTACATATGAATTACGTTGGGATTGACATCGGATCAACAGCATCCAAGGTTGTAGCATTTGGAGATGTGGAGACGCACTTTGTGCTGCCGACAGGGTGGAGCAGCAAGGAAACAACGATCCAAATAAAAGAACAGCTTGCAAATCTTGGTATAGATGTCCATAATGAAAATACTGTGACTGTTGCAACCGGCTACGGAAGGGTGGCAGTGGATTTTGCTGATTATGTGATCACGGAGATTACGTGTCACGGCCGCGGCGGACGGGAGCTTTTCGGGGGAGACTGTGCGATCGTCGACGTGGGCGGTCAGGACACAAAGGTGATTGTCATTGAAAACGGCATGGTTTCGGATTTTATCATGAATGATAAATGTTCGGCAGGAACCGGAAAGTTTATCGAGATCATGGCAAACCGCCTTGGCGTTACACTGGAGGAGATCTTTGATATGGCGCGGGCCGGAAATGTATTGCCGATCAGTTCTCTGTGCACGGTGTTTGCAGAGTCCGAGGTGATCAGTTACATTGGCGAGGGAAAGGCGCGGGAAGATATTGCCGCGGGTGTGATCGATTCGGTTGCAAATAAGGTCGCACAGCTTTGCCAGAAGAAAGATTTGGGGGAGAACGTCATTCTCACAGGCGGATTGAGCTTCAGTTCTTATTTTACAGAGACACTTGGAGAAAAGCTGAAGGTTACGATCGAACCGCGTGAGTTTGGCAGATATGCAGGAGCATATGGCGCTGCGCTTCTCGGCAGGGAAAAATACGAGAAAAAGAAAAAATAGAAATGGAGTTTTACAATGAGGGCAAGTGGAGTTTTGCTACCAATATCAAGTATTCCATCGCGCTTCGGAATCGGGTGTTTTTCAAAAGAGGCGTACACATTTATTGACAAGCTGGCGGAGGCGGGTCAGAAGTACTGGCAGGTGCTTCCGCTTGGGCCGACCGGCTACGGGGATTCTCCGTACCAGCCATTTTCCACATTTGCAGGGAATCCGTATTTTATCGATCTGGAGCATCTGATCCAAAAGGGATGGCTGACGGAGGAGGATGTTGCGGATATCAACTTCGGGACGGATCCGCGTTATGTAGATTACGGGAAAGTGTATGAATCGCATTTTCCTCTGCTCCGCAAGGCGTATGAGCGAAGCAATATCTCCAGCGACATCGGATTCCGTACATTCTGCGCGGAGAATGCGGCCTGGCTTGAGGACTATGCGCTTTTTATGGCGGTAAAGAATTATTATGGCGGCAAATGCTGGAATGAATGGGATGACGATATCCGCCTGCGAAAGCCGGAGGCAATCCAGAAATACCGTCAGATGTTGAATGATGATGTGATGTACTGGCAGTTCCAGCAGTATATGTTTTCCGAGCACTGGATGCTTTTGAAGAAATATGCGGAGAGTAAGGATATTAAGATCATTGGAGATATTCCGATCTATGTTGCTTTTGACAGCGTGGATACATGGGCGAATCCGCAGTTATTCTTATTTGATGATAATAACACCCCGCTTGCGGTGGCCGGATGTCCGCCGGATGCTTTTACTGCGGACGGACAGCTTTGGGGCAATCCTCTTTACAACTGGCCGTATCATAAAGAGATGGGATATGGATGGTGGATCCGGCGGATGGATCATTGCAGAAAGATGTTTGATATTGTCCGGATCGATCATTTCCGGGGCTTTGATGAGTTTTATGCTGTCCCGTACGGAGAAAAGACCGCTGTAAACGGACGCTGGATGAAGGGGCCGGGCAATGAGCTTTTTGATACTTTGAAAAACTGGTTCGGAGAGCTGAACATCATTGCGGAGGATCTTGGCTTTCTTACCCAATCCGTACGAGAGATGGTGAAGGCTACGGGATTCCCGGGAATGAAGGTTCTTGAGTTTGCATTTTCTCCGGGGGTCGAGAGCGATTATCTGCCGCACACGTATGAGAAGAATTGCGTTGTGTATACAGGAACCCACGATAACAATACTCTGGCCGGATGGTACAAGGAGCTGTCTGAGGAAGAGAAGCAGATGACGATCGATTATCTCGGGAATGAGAATTCCAAACCAGAAGATATTCCGATGGATTTCATCCGTCTTGCAATGTCAAGCGTCGCGGACCTTTGCATCATTCCGATGCAGGATTATCTGGGATTGGATGAACACTGCCGGATGAATTTCCCGTCCAGTATCGGATCGAACTGGCAGTGGAGATTGCAGCCGGGAGAATTTGACGATGACATTATAAAAAAGATGAAAAAAGTGACAAAAACGTTTTTCCGTTAGTCACATTGGAAAATCTTTTTTGGCTGAATATAAAGGCGCAGAAAACAGTGATTCCTGCTGTTTTCTGCGCCAAAGCTTTGTGTATAGGAGTTTCTATTGCTGCATCTGTAAGAACATGGCGCTGTACGCAGGCAGAACCATGGAACCGTCAGGCTCCAGGCTGACTCCGGTAAAAAGCTCCTTGCATCTGCCTTGAAGATCCTCGCTGTAAGCCGTGTAATCCTGATCGGATGCATTGATGCAGACAAGTATTCTTTCCTGATCGTCGGCACGCTCGAAGATAAGCTGGTGATTGGTAATGACTACGTTGCGGTAATTGCCATAGCAGAGCGCATGGCTGTTCTTGCGGATCATCATAAGGGCAGTCAGGTATTCGGTCAGGTCATTTGGCTGCGGTTCTTCAAACGCCGGACGAAGATTGTCATCGGATCCCGGCTGCTTCATTCCTTCCGCGCCCCATTCGCTTCCATAATAGATGCACGGCACGCCCGGCATACCCATGAGCAGTCCGTAAATCAGGGGCAGATGGTTCTTGTTTGTCAGAATAGAAGCGACTCTGGAAACATCGTGATTGTCTACAAAGGACATCAGGTGCTTGCCGCGGTACAGGCACCACGGCTCTGCTCCGTACTGGCGCTGCAAAGAGTGCGCGATCTCAAAAAGATTCATGCTGTTAAAGCTGGAATAAAGTCCCTTGTAGCACTCATAGTTTGTGCAGGAATCCAGCATATCGTCGTTGACAATACGGTTGTAATCTCCAAAGAGAACCTCGCCGATCAGTGTAAATTCCGGTTTCAGATCCTGAACAAAACAGTGAAGACGCTTCATAAATTCCGGATCAAGGCAGTATGCCACATCCAGGCGGAGCCCGTCGATGTCGAAGGTATCGATCCAGAAACGGACGGTTTCCAAAAGATAATCTACGACAGCCGGATTCTGCAGGTTTAATTTTACCAGCTCGAAATGCCCTTCCCATCCTTCGTACCAAAAACCGTCATCATAGCAGGAATTGCCATCAAAGCTGATATGGAACCAGTCCTTGTACGGGGAATCCCACTTCTTCTCCTGCACATCCTGAAATGCCCAGAAGCCGCGTCCCACATGGTTGAACACACCGTCCAAAACCACTTTGACATTCTGCGCGTGAAGAGCATCGCAGACGTCCCGGAGATCATCATTTGTACCAAGCCGGCAGTCCAGTTTGCGAAAATCGCGGGTGTCGTACCCGTGCCTGTCTGATTCAAAAACAGGGTTTAAAAGAACGGCGTCAATGCCGAGCTGTCCGAGATATTCGCTCCAATCTATGATTTTTCTGATCCTTGATACGGTGACGCCGTCATTTTCCCTTGGAGCATCGCAGAAGCCGATCGGATAAATCTGATAAAAGATACTTTCATAAGTCCACATAATATGATCTGTTTCCTTTCCAAATGTAATAATCATATGCCTGCCTATTATAACACGGAAAGAATGAAAAATAACAGAGGGAATGTTGAACTGTTTCTGAACATTTGCTATGATTACACTGTAAATGATAGTACGAGGAGGACAAGATGAATATTTGCGTTTGTATAAAACAGGTTCCTGACACGAATGAAATTAAAATCGATCCGGTCAAACATACGCTGATCCGTGCAGGAGTACCTTGTATTGTAAATCCGTTTGATACGTATGCACAGGAGGTTGGCGTAAGGCTGAAGGAGAAGCTTGGCGGAAGAGTTGTTGTCATCACGATGGGGCCTATGCAGGCAAAGGAAGCGATCAAATCATGCTTTGCAGCAGGTGCAGACGCAGGATATCTGATCTCGGGGAGAAAATTCGGCGGTTCCGATACGCTTGCAACAAGTTATATCTTATCTGAAGCGATCAGGACAGTAGAAGAAAAAGAGGGGTTGAAATTCGACCTGATCCTCTGCGGAAAACAGGCAGTCGACGGCGATACAGCGCAGGTTGGACCGGAGATCGCGGAGCACCTCGGGCTTCCTCAGGTTACGTATGCGCTTGATATCGAAGAGGTTGACGGAGATCTCCAGGTAAAACGTGAGTGCGACGCCGGATATGATATTATTTCCGTAAAGCTTCCTGCTGTAGTGACAGTTGTGAAGCTTCCCTACGAACCCAGGTATCCAACGATCAAAACAAAGATGGCCGCTAAGAAAAAAGATATTCCGGTTCTCTCAGAGGAAGATCTGACAACGATCGATTTTGACCGCTGCGGATTGGGAGGTTCTCCGACAAAAGTGAAATCTACATATGCGCCAGTCAGAGAGAAAACCGGCATGACGATCAGTGATCTGCCGCCAGAGGAGGCCGCGGCAAAACTTGCAGGCTTGCTTCTGGAAGCAAAGATTTTACAGGAGGGCGAAGGGAATGAGTAATCCAGGTGATTATAAAGATATGTGGGTTTTCATTGAGACAGAATGCGGGAAAGCAAAGAATGTTGGATATGAATTGATAAATGCAGCAAGACCACTGGCTGAAAAGAAAAGCTGCGCGCTGAACGCAGTTGTAATTGGAAATAATGTGGAAGGCGTTGCAAAGGATGCAATCGCATATGGCGCGGATTCTGCGATCGTTGTGGATGGGCCGGAGTATGAATACTATACAACAGATGCATTTGCAACAGCGATGGCTGCACTGATCGAGAAGTATAAACCGGAGACACTGATCATCGGAGCCACAAATAATGGCCGTGATATGGCGCCCAGAGTTTCCTGCCGTATTAAGACAGGCCTGACAGCGGATTGTACAGCGATCGACATCGATGAGGAATCCGGCAACGTGGCATGGACACGTCCTACATTCGGCGGGAACCTGATGGCTACGATCATGTGTCCGGAACACCGCCCGCAGATGGGAACAGTTCGCCCCGGAGTATTCAAAAAGGGCGTTTACGATAAAAGCCGCACCGGCGAGATCGTGAAAGAGGATATTCATGTTTCAGAAGATCAGATCCGTACAACCCTTGTAAAACGTGTACAGGAGGTTGCAGAGGCTATTAATCTTGAGGAAGCAGAGATCATCGTTTCCGGCGGGCGAGGCGTTGGTTCCGCAGAGAATTTTAAGATTCTGGAAGAACTGGCAGAGGAGCTGGGAGCAACAGTTGGCTGCAGCCGTGCAGTTGTGGATGCAGGCTGGATGCCGCAGGTTCGCCAGGTTGGACAGTCAGGAAAAACCGTGGCGCCGAAATTGTATTTCGCGATTGGTATTTCCGGAGCGGTTCAGCATCTGGCAGGTATCTCCGGGGCAGATACGATCGTAGCGATCAATAAAGACCCGGATGCGCCGATCTTTGAGGTTGCAGATTATGGTATTGTTGGAAATCTGAATGAGGCAGTGCCTGCGCTGACAGCAGCATTTAAGGCACAGAAGGGATAACTGTTTCTACTGATCTACAATCATAGCGGCACATCCCTTAATTGGAAATATATTGTAAAAAGGCGGGCGTGTTTCTCGCGCCGGTTTTGGCTTAAATACGTTCTGCGTACCTAAAAAGATATTAAAAATGGTTGACAGACGCTTTTGCAGATAATATAATAACTTCGTGTGAAAAAAAGGGAATAGTTTGCGCCATTAGCCCCGGAGCGGACTGATTTCATATATTTGATCCATTATTAATGAAGTAATTAGTGCAATATTTACAGGAGGGAAAGCAATGAAAACATACATGGCTAATCCAGATAAGATTGAAAGAAAATGGTATGTTGTTGACGCATCAGAATATACATTAGGCCGTCTTTCGTCAGGCGTTGCCAGTGTTTTAAGAGGAAAGAATAAACCGGAATTTACACCGCATGTTGATACAGGTGATTACGTGATCGTTGTTAATGCAGACAAGGTTCAGATCACAGGTAAGAAATTAGATCAGAAGATTTACTATCGTCATTCCGAGTATGTTGGAGGAATGAAAGAGACAACGCTCCGCGAGATGATGGCAAAGAAACCAGAGAAGGTTGTAGAACTCGCTGTTAAGGGTATGCTTCCAAAAGGACCTTTGGGAAGATCCATGTTTAAGAAGCTTCATGTTTATGCTGGCCCAGATCATGCGCAGCAGGCTCAGAAGCCGGTTGAACTGAAATTCTAAGGAAAGGTTGAAAGGAGGAAATTACAATGGCTAACTCAAAATTCTACGGAACAGGAAGAAGAAAATCATCAGTTGCAAGAGTATACCTTGTACCGGGTACAGGTAAGATTACAATTAATAAAAGAGATATCGACGATTATTTAGGACTTGAGACACTCAAGGTTGTTGTTCGTCAGCCGTTAGTTGCTACAGATACACTTGATAAGTTTGATGTGCTTGTAACTGTTAAAGGCGGTGGATACACAGGACAGGCTGGAGCAATCCGTCACGGAATCGCAAGAGCGCTTCTTGAGGTGGACGCTGATTACAGACCGATTCTTAAGAAAGCTGGATTTTTAACCCGTGATCCACGTATGAAAGAGCGTAAGAAATACGGCCTCAAAGCCGCACGTCGGGCTCCTCAGTTCAGCAA
>CAZPXF010000057.1:0-14305 GCA_964590945.1 uncultured Lachnospiraceae bacterium
TGCAGGAGGATAATCAAGAAAAACTCAAGGTAATTCGAAAAATGCAGGAGGAAACTTTCGCCCTGAGAGACCGCCTTTTTGCCTGGCTGAAAAAATCCGAGAAAGAACTCAGCGCTCATGGAATCAACCTGGACGAACTGATGAATGAATTAGCCGATACCGAATGATTCTACTGTTTTTATTTCCATTCTTCTAAGAGGTGCGCCCGACGGGCGCACCAGCATTTCTTAGTTCTCTTTGATTTTTGCCTCCGTCGACGCTGAGATCTCGATCCCCAGCTCCTCAAGCTGCTTCGCCTCCACAAAGTCCGGTGCGTTGGACATCAGACAGGAGGCATCCTTTACCTTCGGGAATGCAATCACATCGCGGATACTGTCCTCCTTTGCCATAAGCATGACGAGTCGATCCAGTCCGTAAGCCAGTCCTGCGTGCGGCGGCACCCCGTATTTGAAGGCGTCCAAAAGAAAGCCGAAGCGCTCATAAGCCTCTTCCTTTGTAAATCCAAGGCACTCGAACATCTTTTCCTGAATGTCGTTCTGGTGGATACGGACGCTTCCGCCGCCAATCTCATTTCCGTTTAATACGATATCGTATGCCTTTGCGCGGACCTTGCCCGGCTCGCTGTCGATGAACGCAAGGTCTTCCTCCATCGGCATTGTAAACGGATGATGCATCGCCGTGTAACGGTTCTGCTCCTCGCTCCACTCAAGCAGCGGGAACTCTGTCACCCACAGGAAGTTGAACTGGTCTTTATCAAGAAGCTCCATCTGGCGGGCAAGTTCAAGCCGGAGCGCCCCAAGCACATCCCATACAACTTTGTTTTTATCTGCTGCAAAGAGAAGAAGGTCGCCGTTCTCACCGTCCATCGCCGCGATCAGAGCTTCTCTCTGTTCATCTGTCATAAACTTTGCAAAGGAAGATTTCACTGTACCGTCTGTCTGAATCGCAATATATGCAAGACCCTTAGCGCCGTAATCCTTTGCGGAGGCAACCAGCCTGTCGATCTTCTTTCTCGCCATGCCGCCCTGTCCTTTTGCATTGATACCGCGAACGGTTCCGTTATTTTCAATGGCGTTCTTAAATACTACGAAATCAAAATCCTTCACCACTTCTGTTACATTCCGCAGCTCCATGCCAAATCTTGTATCCGGCTTATCAGAGCCGAAGCGATCCATCGCTTCCTGCCATGTCAGCCGCGGGATCGGAAGCTCTATCTCCACGCCCAGTACCTCTTTGAAGAGCCTGGCGAGAAGTCTTTCGTTGACATCGATGACGTCATCCACATCGACAAAGGACATCTCCATATCGATCTGCGTGAACTCCGGCTGACGGTCTGCGCGAAGGTCCTCGTCACGGTAACAGCGCGCAATCTGGAAATAGCGGTCATAACCGGAACACATCAGAAGCTGCTTGTAGATCTGCGGCGACTGCGGGAGCGCATAGAACATTCCCGGATGCACGCGGCTCGGCACAAGATAATCTCTTGCCCCCTCCGGCGTACTCTTCATCAGTGTCGGCGTCTCGATCTCAAGGAAACCTTCTTCCGCGAGGAACTGGCGCGTCAGCGTCGCAACCCGGCTTCTCAGCATAAGATTCCGCTGAAGATCCGGCCGCCTGAGATCAAGATATCTGTATTTCAGTCTCAGTTCTTCCTTTGTCTTGCTGTTCTCCTCGATCGGGAACGGCGGCGTCTCGGACTCGGAGAGAATGCGGAGGCTCTTTGCACGAACCTCAATATCCCCGGTTGCAAGGTTGGTATTTACCGCCCCGCTTCTTGCAACAACCTCACCGACTACCGCGATTACAAACTCGCTGCGGAGCTTTGCTGCGCGTACCATCAGTTCCGATTCCGGATCCTCCTCAAACACGATCTGCAAAATGCCGGATCGGTCTCTCAGATCAAGAAACACGATCCCGCCCTTGTTGCGGTTCTTCTGCACCCATCCCATGACAGTCACTGTTTCGCCGATATTCTTGCTGGAAACCTCGGCACATCTGTGACTTCTCTTTAATCCCTTCATTGTCTCAGCCATGATTTTTCTCCTTCTATATCTGCTCCCAGGAATCTGCGAACACTTCCACGATATCGTTGTAACCGTCCGCACACAACTGTTCCTTCTGGAACTTTTTATTCTTCTTCATCTTCACGATCATCGTCTGCTTTCCTTCTGTCCGGTCTGCTTTTGCAAGGGCAAAAACCTTCCGCATTCCCTCCGTGGGAAGCTTCTTGTCGAGAAGGTATGCTTTCTTTTCTTTTCTCGCCGGAACTTCATATCCATTTTCCAGAAGCAGCATAACGATCCTCTCAAAGCCGATGGAAAATCCGCAGGCCGGCGTATCCTGCCCCGTGAATTTCCCGATCATCTTGTCATAACGGCCGCCTCCGGCTACAGAGCCTCCGAATTCGTCCATCGTGACCTCAAAAATCGTCCCTGTATAGTAGGACTGTCCGCGTACCAGCGTCGGATCGAATTTCATCCTGAACTCTGCTTCTTTTGCGGCTTCCACGCTCTCGATGATCTGGATCATACCGTCGGCGATCCCGTCGCTCAGGAAATCGCCGAGCTTTGCCTTCAGGTAACGGATACCCTCTACATCCGGACGGATCTCGTCGAAAAGCTTCAGGTAGCATTCCACATTCTCCTGCGTATAACCGATCTCCTTCAGTTCTTCCGCAACGCCCTCAGCGCCAATCTTGTCCATCTTATCTAATATGATAAATACTTCATCGCAATCTTCATCCTTAAAACCGCTGTATGCCGCCATCGCCTTCAGGATATTGCGGTCATTGATACATACGGTAAAGTTGGAAAACTCCAGCTTTCCAAGCATCGCGGTCGTGGCAAGGATCAGCTCAATCTCCGCCAGATTTCCCGCCTCGCCGAGAATATCGATATCGCACTGCATAAACTGGCGGAAGCGCCCTCTCTGCGGACGGTCTGCGCGCCATACATTTCCAATCTGCAAAGCCTTAAAAGGCGCCGGAAGCTCGTTGGAATGGTTCGCATAGTATCTTGCAAGCGGCACAGTCAGATCATAGCGAAGTCCGCCATCCACAAGGTCTTCCTCTGTCCTGGCAGTCTCGATCTTCAGCTTCTCGCCGCGTTTTAAAATCTTAAAAATCAACTTCTCATTGTCGCCGCCCTGCTTGCTGCACAGATTCTCAATATGCTCCACGCAAGGAGTTTCCATGGATGAGAAACCATAGGTTGCGTATGTCTCCTTGATCAGATGAATGACATAGTCGCGGATCTCCATCTCTTTGGGCAGCATGTCCTTCATACCGGTCACCGGCTTTTTCTTTAATGCCATAGTAATTCTCCCTTCCTCTTCATCATCTCATCTATCCGATTGATATAATGATCCACGTCCTTGACGTTCTCAATACGTTCAATACGATTCTCCTTAGGAAATACAGCCTTTGTTGATGCCCCTGCTCCCACGGCAACGATCGTCTGCATTTCCTCCATAATAAGTATATTGTAAATTCCGGCTTTGTCAACCTTCGCATACCCGACATTTTCAAAATTCCCGGCAATATTTTTCTGTCTGTATAGATAATATGGCTCTGCCCCCAGCTCGCGCGCCTTTCTTCCGGCAGCCTCGATCATTTCCGCCGTCGCCTCCGGAACCTTTGGCACATGCGCTGTTACCTTCTTAAGCTTCTCGCGTGCGGCGCGCTTTATTGCTAATGAATGTACGGTGATGCTGTCCGGGTCAAGTCTGCCGATCTTCTCAAGGGTGTCCTCCACATCCGCAAGCGTTTCCCCCGGAAGGCCGACGATCAGATCCATATTGATATTGTCAAATCCAAGCTCACGCGCCATGTAAAATGCCCGGATCACCTCGTCCACCGAATGATACCGTCCGATGGCGTCCAATGTCTTCTGCTGCATCGTCTGCGGATTGATGGAAATCCTGCCGATCCCATGCTCCTTTAAAATAAGAAGCTTCTCCTTCGTAATACTGTCCGGGCGACCCGCCTCAACTGTAAATTCCTTCAATTCTTTGAAGGAAAAAGAACGTTCCAGATGTGTGAGCAGCCGGTCTAATTGCCCTGCTAAGAGAGTCGTCGGAGTTCCGCCGCCAATATAGATCGTATTCAGCACCTGATCCTTTGCGTGTTCCGCCACATAGCTGATCTCCTTCAAAAGAGCGTCCAGATATTCGTCCATTCTTTTCTCCCACACGCCGAGGGGATAGGAAGAAAAGGAACAATAGGCACAGATCGTCGGGCAAAAGGGAATGCCTGCATAGAGGCTATAGCCATTCTCATAGTCCAATTCCGAGAGAAGCTTTCTCTCTCTGACAGCTATCGCCGCCGCAAGATCCGCCTTTTCCTTTGAAACGAGGCTTACCTCCTGCATCATGCGGCTCGCCTCCTCCGGAGTTTTCCCTTCCTCGATCAGTTTCATCGGGATCTTGGTCGGACGGATCCCGGTCAGGATCCCCCACGCAAGATCTTTTCCTGTTATTTTCTTCATCTCCTGATACAGCGCGCAGCTGATCCGTCGCTTTCGCTTTGATTTGTCCAAAATATCCGGCTCCGCAATACGGAAGCATACACGCTCTTTCCCCTCCCGACAACTAACTAAGGCCTGCTGAACCTTTTTGTCGTATGCATGGCAACAGAAAAAAGAGTTCGCTTGCGAACTCTCCGCTTCCCGAATGGCCTTTGGATCTTCCATGAATTCCACAACCAGGGCGTCCTTCTGTCCCGGACAGACCTCCTGCGAAATCTGCTGATCCGGGCAAAACTCTTTTATAAGATGAAAAGAATCATATTGATAGGTCTGATCTTTTGATTTTATCTGAATCATACGTTCTCCTTAAACAATAAACGGATTGTACGCCGCCTCATTTCCGATCGTTGTCACTTCATTATGTCCCGGATACACCATCGTATCACCCGGCAGAACAAGCAGTTTCTCCTTGATGCTGCGCACGATCTGGGACATACTTCCGGTTGGGAAGTCAGTTCGGCCGACGGAGCTGTTAAAAAGCGTATCCCCACTGAAAAGAACGCCCTCTTCTTCTACATAGAAGCACGCGCCGCCGCATGTGTGGCCCGGCGTTGCAAATACCTGAAAGCTATATCCTGCGAGGTGCATAACATCTCCGTCATGCACGTAGGTCGCTCCACTAAATGTCATCGGGCGGCCGAACATGGAAGAAACATTCTTCCCGGGGGATTCCAGAATCTCCTTTTCCTTATCCAGCGCGTAAACCGGAATATCATACTCCTTCAAAATCGCCGGAACCCCTGCAATGTGGTCATAATGCCCATGTGTCAGAAGGATCGCCTGCGGCTTCAGGCCCTCCTGACGGATATGGTTCATCATCTGCACCGATTCTCCGCCCGGATCCACGATCACAAGCTCCCTGGAAGCTTCATGATATACCAGATAGCAATTCGTTCCGATCATACCTAACAAAAATCTTTCAACCCGCATATATTATCCTCTCTCATAGCGCATACATGATCTTCTCATAACGTGATGCTGCTTTCCTGTCTTTATTTCAGCGTATCTCCCTATCCGACAGTCCTCTCGATATCCAGAACGCCATCGAGCATCCGCAGTTTATTGATAACACGGGACAGTTCTTCCTTTCCGTGCACAATAAATCCCATCTCAAAGGTCGCCGTTCCCTTCTTGCTTGTGCGGACATTCATGGATTTGACATCGATATTGTTCTCCGTCAGGATCCTGGAAAGTTCCATCAGAAGTCCCGCACGGTCATATGAGAATATCTTGATCTCAGCGAGGAACTGCGCCTGACTGTTATCCTGCCCGCGTTCCCACTCCGCCGGGATCAGCCTCTGCCGCTCAATCTCAGAAAGATGCATCATATTGACGCAATCCGTCCGGTGAATGGAAAGCCCCCGTCCGCGCGTGACAAATCCAACGATCTCATCTCCCGGAACCGGACTGCAGCAACGCGAGAACCGCACTGCCACATCATCAATTCCTTTAACAATGACGCCGCTCTTGGATTTGGCGATCTGAACGGTTTTCTGGGAACCGTTCGCCACCTTCTCCATGATATTCTGTTCTGCGACCTTATCTTTATTTTCCTTCGTATATTCCTCAACCAGACGATTTACAACCTGACCTTCCTTCAGGCCGCCATGACCGATTGCCGCAAGGACAGAATCCCAATCCCGGAATCCGTAGCGCTGTAATACGGACTGCTGGTATTTCGGCTTGTTAATATCGCTGAGCACCACCATTTTTTCTCTGCAATAGCGCGCCAGCATATCTTTGCCGCGTACGATATTTTCTTCTTTTAATTCCTTCTTAAACCACGCATTGATCTTGGACTTTGCCTGCGGACTTTTGACGATATTCAGCCAGTCGCGGCTTGGCCCTTTGGAGTTCTGCGAAGTCATGATCTCGATACGGTCGCCATTCTGGATCACATAGTCGATCGGCACCAGACGGCCGTTGACACGCGCTCCGACCATGCGGTTGCCCACCGCACTGTGGATCGAATAGGCAAAATCGATCGTCGTCGAACCCATCGGAAGGTTCTTGACGTCGCCATTCGGCGTAAAGCAATAGACGTCCTCGGTAAACAGGTTCAGGTCGCCTTTGATAAGATTCAAAAATTCCCGGTTGTCGGACATGTCCTGCTGCCACTCAAGAATCTGCCGGAGCCAGCTCAGCTTCTCCTCCTCACCGGTATCGATGCTCTTCTTCCCGTCATTGGATTCCTTGTATTTCCAATGGGCAGCAATCCCGTATTCCGCCGTCTTATGCATCTCTTCCGTACGGATCTGGATCTCGAACGGCTGCCCCACAGAACTCATAAGCGTTGTGTGCAGCGACTGATACATATTTGCCTTCGGCATTGCGATAAAATCCTTAAATCTTCCCGGCACCGGAGTATACATCTCATGGATGACGCCAAGCGCCGCGTAACAATCCTTTACGCTGTCCACAATAATACGTACCGCAAACAGATCGTAGATCTGATCAACTGTCTTATCCTGATTCACCATCTTCTTATATATACTGAACATGTGCTTTACACGCCCATATACATGCGCTTTGATTCCCGCCGTCTCCATATGATGAGACACCTCCGAGACGATCTGCGCCACAAATTCTTCCCGCTGCATCTTGCGCGCATCGATCTGCTCCAACAGATCCTTATACGTCTCAGGCTCAAGATATTTGAGCGCCAGATCATCCAGTTCGATCTTGATCTTTGAAATACCAAGCCTCTGCGCAAGCGGGGAATAAATATCAAGCGTCTCGCGCGCCTTCTCCACCTGCTTCTCCGGGCGCATAAATTCCAGCGTACGCATATTGTGAAGACGGTCTGCAAGCTTAATCAGGATGACGCGGATATCCTTGGCCATGGCAAGAAACATTTTTCTTAAATTCTCCGCCTGAACCTCCAGCTTATCCTTGGAATAAGACAACTGTCCCAGTTTGGTAACGCCGTCTACGAGAAGCGCAACCTCGCTGCCAAATTCCTTCTCCATCTCCTCCTCAGTCATAACCGTATCTTCCACTACATCATGGAGTATGCCCGCTGCAATGGTCTCCTTATCCATCTCCAGGTCTGCAAGAATCATCGCAACCCAAAGAGGATGGATAATATACGCCTCTCCCGATTTACGGAACTGCCCCTGATGCGCGCTGGCCGCTACGCGATACGCCTTCTCGATCATAGTAATATCCGAAGACGGGTGATATTGCTTCACCTTCTCGATCAATCTGTTATATAATTGTTCCGGATCCTGATAATCTTCCGGCTCCTTGACAAGGTGGCCGTCTACGATCCGGTTGTCTTTATATTCGTCAAAAATCTCATTGATCTGCAAGGAAACTCCCCTCTTTCCTCATTTATTTCCCGGGATATACGATTACCGATTCATAGTCTGTGCCATGCAGCTTCTCACATCCTTTAAGTCCTGCCAGTTCCATCAGAAATACACACTTCACAACTTCACCCCCAAGACTCCCGATCAGCCTGATCATAGCCTCGGTCGTTCCTCCGGTTGCCATCAGGTCATCGATGATGACTACCTTCTGCCCCGGTTTGATGCTGTTCTTATGGATCTCAATGACGGCGCTTCCATACTCGAGATCATATTCAATGGAAGCTGTCTCACAAGGAAGCTTTCCTTTTTTGCGGATCGGGACAAATGGTTTCTTCAGATTATACGCGATCGGCATGCCGAAAATAAATCCTCTGGACTCCGGACCAACAACAACGTCAAATTCGACTCCATCCAGCTTCTTCTGCATCAGCTCAATGGAAAGCTGCAGTCCGTCCGCATCCTCCAAAACACTTGTGACATCCCTGAAAATAATCCCTTCCTCCGGAAAATCCGGAATACTTCTTACGTACTCTTCAATCGCTTTCATTTTACTTTCTCCCTGTAATCATCAATACGACTTTATTTGCCATAGAAAAAAGTATATCACTTTTCTATAATGATTTCAATTATGGCTCCGTATTATTTATATTAAGCTATGATATCCACGCGCGCATTTTGCTTACTGCACATGCCGGATGATGACCTGTACCGTCTTCTCCCCGCGGAACTCATTGACGGATGGATAAAATGCGGCCGTCAGGCGAAATCCATTTTTCTGGATCCGGCGCTGCAGCAGGAGCAATTCCTCCTCTTCGCCAAATTTCAGCGCATCCAGCGCCGTCCCGGACTGGTCGCGGAGGCGCATTTTCAATACATTTTTCCGCTTCCCCTGAATCCTCATATCAGATACGGATGCCTGTTTCACCGCAAAGAGCGGCTTCTCATTTCCCATTCCGAAGGGCTCGAGGATTTCCAGCTCCCGCACCAGCTTTTCCGATAGTTCCGAAAATGGAAGTACCATGTCGATGACAATCTTTTCATAAAAATCTTCTATGGCAAGATTACAGTTTTCATTCATTCTTCTGGAGAATTCTTCGATCCTGTTTTCTTCTATGGAAAGTCCGGCCGCCATTTTATGTCCTCCAAAATGCAGAAATAAATCATGGCATCTCATCATTTCTTCGATCATGTTGTAATTCTCTGTCGACCGGCCGGATCCCTTTACCGATTCTTCTCCCTTTGTCAGGATAAATACCGGTCTGCAATACTTCTCCCGGATCCTTCCGGCAATAATTCCAGCGATGCTCTCATGGCAATCCGGCAGATAGATCACCAGAATCTTTTGGGACAGCAGATGATTGTCCTCCACGATTTTTACCGCCTGCCGGACGCCCTGCTCTGTCAGATCTTTTCTGGAATCATTGAGCGCCTTGAGGTCACCGGCAAGGATCTCTGCCTCCGACTCCTTATCCGTCATCAAAAGTGCAAGCGCCCGCTTTGCAGTATCCAGCCTTCCACTCGCATTCATACATGGACCGAGTATAAATCCGATATGATACGCGCCGATCTCCGTCTCCATAAGATTATTGACACGAATGAGCGCCTGTAAACCTGAATTCTCCGTTCGGTTTAAAATACGCAGTCCCTGCTTTACAATTGCACGGTTTTCACCGTCCAGCTCCATCACATCGCCCACTGTGGCAAAAGCGGCCTTCTCAAGCAGCTCCTCCCGGCATTCAAATGAAAGGTGCAGCCTGCGGTACATACACTCGATCAGCTTGAAAGCAACCGCCGCGCCGCAAAGCTTTTTATATGGATATGTACAATCCACGCGCTGATGGTCGATGACCGCATCGGCTGCAGGAAGAAGGTATTCACGCTGCTCTCCATTCCGAAATGGAACAGCATGATGATCGGTCACAATCACCGTCATCCCTTGTTCTTTCGCACAGGCGATCTCGTCCCTCGCCGCGATCCCATTATCGCAGGTGACGATCGTATCAACCCCATCTGACAACGCCTGATCGATCAGTCTCCGGTTCAGCCCGTATCCGTCCCGTATTCGCTCCGGAATATCATAATCTACATCTGCGCCGCCCAGCTCCCGGAATCCCCTGACCAGAATGTAGGTCGCCATAATCCCGTCGATATCATAATCGCCGATCACACGGAGTTTCTTCCGGTTCCGTATCTTTTCCTCCAGAATCTCTACCGCAGCATCCATATCCTTCAGGAGCATTCCATCATAAAGCTCCATACGCTCCGCATTTAAATAAGAAGAAATATCTTCATCCGTAATAAGATCGCGGTTGCGCAGAAGCCTCGCCAGAACCGGACTGACGCCAAACTTACGTGAGATTTCATAGAAATCCGCTTTTTTCATCTTAATAAACCATTTTTCCATATTTTCTACCTTTTTATCTGTATTTTCCCGGCGTATGCGAGTCATACATAAGCCGAAGCTAAAAAAGGCCCGGCGGACCTTTTTGTTGTATGCATGGCAACCAAGAAGGGCGTCCCGATACTATGCGTTCAGAAATCCATAGCTTCGGGACACCCTCCTCACATCCGGCATTCCACCGGTTTTATTTCTTAGCTAACTTTGTACGGAATACATACCACAAGGCTCCTGTAATACATACAGATGAATATGCGCCACAGATGAATCCCACCATCAACGGCAATGCAAATTCACGAATGGAGCTCACGCCGAATACGTACAGAATCGCTACCATTACAAATGTTGTAAAGGACGTGTAGATCGATCTGGTAAGCGTCTGTGTGATACTCTTATTTACAACCTCTTCCAGCGACTCGTTTCTCTTCTGAGATTTCAGGTTCTCACGGATACGGTCGAAAATAACGATGGTCGCATTGATCGAGTAACCTACGATCGTAAGCATACATGCAATAAACGTATTTCCGACGGAGATCCGAACCAGCGCATAGAACGCAAGCACAACGAGTACGTCGTGCAGAAGAGCGATGATCGCGCTTCCCGCAAACCGGATATCCTTGAACCGGAACCAGATATAAAGCAGCATACAGATCGTTGCAATGATGACCGCTACGATCGCATCGGAGCGCATCTCGGAGCTTACTGTCGCGCTGATATTCTGTGCCTGAATATCTTCTTCCTCCACTCCGAAATTATCTGCCAGAGCCTGATTCAGAGCCTGGCGGCCTTCCAAATCCAGTGTATTTGTCTTATATGTGACCTCGTTGCTTCCCTGAATCTTTGTGCACTGTACTTCCTTTACTCCGGTCGCTTCCTTGATTACCGGAACAACCTGCGCCTCAATATCCTCCATGGACATATCCTTGCCCATATCGGCCGTCACGGATGTACCGCCCTTAAACTCCAGACTGTAATTCAGCGGATCGCCTGTCTTGCCTGTATAAACGCCCATGCTGATCACACCGACAAGGATCAGCGCGATGGACAATGCAAAAAATCCTTTTCTCTTGCCGACAAATCCGATCGTCTTTCTCTCTTTAAAGGTTCCGTAAAATTTCGGATCGCGAAGACCAATTCCATACAGGGCAAAGATGATCAGCCTTGTGATCACGAGCGCTGTGAACATGGAGATCACAATACCAAGCGCAAGTGTCTGAGCAAATCCTTTCACGCTTCCTGTACCCTTCAGTCCAAGTACGAGCGCCGCGATCAATGTAGTTATATTTCCATCCACGATTGCAGACGTCGCTTTCTGGAAACCGGTCTTCAGCGCAGACTTCACGCTCTTTCCGGCTCCAAGCTCCTCCTTCACACGGGCAAAAATAATTACGTTCGCATCCACCGCCATACCGATGCCGAGTACGATACCGGCAATACCAGGAAGCGTCAGCGTCAGATTGAATGCATTCAATGCAACCAGAACGATCGCTGTGTAGAGTAAAAGTGCAACGCCGGAAGCAAATCCGGGAAGCAGATATACGATACACATAAAAACAAAGATAACAGCAAGTCCGATGGCGCCAGCCTTCAGGCTTCCGCTGATGGCGTTCGTTCCAAGCTGAGGGGCAACCACGCTGGAGCTCAGCTCCTCAAGCTGTAAGCTTAGTCCGCCGATACGGATCGTAGACGCAAGGTTCTCAGCCTCTTCAAAGGAATCCATTCCTGTAATCTCAGCTTCACCTCCGGTGATCGCGCTTTTTACTGTCGGAGCGCTCACAACCTCATCATCATAAATAATATAGATGATCTTACCGATATTTGCCTGGGTAGCCTCGGCAAATTTCTCGGTTCCCTCTTCTGTCATAGAAAGCTGAACGACCGCCTCTTTGTTTTTCATATCATTCTGGGTCGTTGCAGCCTGCGCATCTGCAATGTCTGTTCCGGAGAGAACTTCCGTTCCGTCCTCCGTCTGGAAGGAAAGGGAACCCGGTTTTCCAAGATCCTCCAAAATCTCATTTGCATTTGTCACGCCAGGGATCTCAATTGTAATACGGTCATCTCCCTGCTGATATACCGTAGCCTCTGTACTGTAGTTTTCCACACGCTTCTGCAGCTTGTACACAGTATCACTCATATCCTCTGCAGAAGGATTCTCATCCGTAACCTGATATGTAATGCTGACGCCGCCGGCCAGATCAAGGCCAAGGCTGATGTTCTTTGCCGATCCGGCCGACTTTTTGCCAAATCCGACCGCCGCCGTATAGACGAGCAGAACCAAAACCGCCGCTGTAACAATCAGGCTGAAAATGCTCTTATTTTTCTTCATCTTCATTTTCCTCTCTTTTGTCTGCTTCCGCTAACGCTTCCGCAACCTTTATCATAATCGCGCATTCCACGCGTTTACGTTCCATCTCGCAGCTAAGCTCATATGTATCGTGAATCGTACCATGGAAATGCCATGAATTTGCCATACATCCGCCGCTGCAGTAGAACCTGGCAAAACATGTCCTGCACGATTCCCTGGAATAAACGCTGCATCCCCTGAACTCATCCGCAATCTCCGGACGAACGATGCCGTCATCCACATTTCCCATCAGAAACTGTTCTTCCCCGACAAACTGATGACAGGGATACAGATCTCCCCATGGCGTCACCGCCAGATACTCTGTCCCGGAACCGCACCCCGAAAGCCGCTTGAAAACACACGGTCCTCCGTCCAGATCGATCATAAAATGGAAAAAATGAAATCCTCTTCCTTCCCTTTCACGGTTCACAATCTCTTTGGCAAGACTGTCATATTCCTCGAATATCTTCGGAAGATCCTCCTTCTGAAGCGCATATTCTTCGTCTTCGCTTCCGACGACCGGCTCGATGGAGATCTGCTTGAATCCAAGATCCGCAAAATGCAGGATATCCTTTGAGAAGTCCAGATTGTGCTTCGTAAAAGTTCCTCTCACATAGTACCGCATCTGGTCTCTGGAATCCGCCAGCTTCTGAAACTTCGGAACGATCAGATCATAGCTCCCGCTTCCATTCCGGAACGGGCGCATATAATCATGTACTTCCTTCCTTCCATCCAGACTGAGCACCACATTATCCATTTCTTTATTGATAAAATCCATGATCTCATCGTTTAAGAGAACGCCGTTCGTTGTAATGGTGAACCGGAAATGCTTGTCATGAAGCTTCTCCTGTTCCCTCCCATATGCAACCAGATCTTTCACGACCTGCCAGTTCATAAGCGGTTCGCCGCCGAAGAAATCCACTTCCAGATTACGGCGGCTGCCGGAATTCGCGATCAGAAAATCAAGCGCCTTTCTCCCGACCTCGTATGACATAAGCGCACGTCTGCCATGATATTCGCCCTCCTCCGCAAAGCAGTAGCGGCAGGCAAGGTTGCAGTCATGCGCAATGTGCAGGCAAAGCGCTTTTACCACGGTCTTTCTCTGTTTTACCGTATCTATATACTGTTCATAAATATCTTCTGTAAAAAGCCGGCCCTCTTTCTTCAACTCTTCCACAGCATCGATGGTTTCCAGGATCTCTTCCTCACTGTGAACACCCGAAAGCTCCGAAAGGACTTCTTCTTTTGAAAATCCCGCATCCATCTTCGCAATAACGTCATAGCCGACCTGATCCACAGCATGGACAGAACCGCTGTTGACATCCAAAACGATATTATACCCATTATTCTGGTACTGGTGTATCAATGGAGTTTTCTCCCTTCTATATACTTGACAAAACAAAGCAGCGACCTAACTACCTGAGCCGCTGCCTGGTTTCCTTCAAAATTCTGCTTATTTGCACTGCTCACAGACCTGATTCCCCACCGTGCAGGATGTCTTGCAAGCGGACTGACAGGAAGTCTGGCACTCGCCGCAGCCACCCTTCTTTACTGTATGATTCAATGTCTGACTGTTTAATGTCTTAATATGTTTCATCGAAAAATCCTCCTTCATGATTCTTGTAACATGTCTGATATATCCAGTTGGATCACGGTCAACATGTACGCTATCCTATTATAGCACAAGCACATTCGATTGGAAAGTTCTTTCGAGACTTTTTTTATCACG
>CAZPXF010000058.1:0-14272 GCA_964590945.1 uncultured Lachnospiraceae bacterium
GCCAAAGGAAACAGGCAGGACGTTTCGTCCTGCCCTTTCTATAAAAAATGGGTGCCGGATTGTTTTATTATCTGGATGCGTCCATGTTGCGGATGATCTGCCGGAGTTTCAGGATCATGGATGGCGCCACGGAAAGCTCATCCAGACCCATGCGGACGAACTCTTCTGTCAGCTCTGTGTCTGCTCCAAGCTCTCCGCAGATGCCCGCCCACTTCCCATGCTTGTGGGCATTGTCTGTCACCATTTTGATCATGCGCAGGATCGCCGGATGGTGCGGGTCATAGAAATCATCCAGTTTGGCGTTCTGGCGGTCGATCGCCAGTGTATACTGCGTCAGATCGTTGGTTCCGATACTGAAGAAGTCCACGACCTCCGCAAGCTCATCGCTGACCATTACGGACGCCGGAGTCTCGATCATGATACCCTGCTCCGGAACCTTGTATGGAACTCCCGCTGTACTCAGCTCTTCTTCCACTTCATCGACGATTCTGTAAATCTGCATCACTTCCTTAACAGAAGTGATCATCGGATACATAATGGAAATATTTCCATAGACAGCCGCGCGCAGAAGCGCCCGGAGCTGTGTCTTGAAAATATCCGTCTGTTTCAGACAGATGCGGATCGCACGGTATCCAAGCGCCGGATTATCCTCATTTCCAAGATTAAAGTAATCCACCTGTTTATCCGCGCCAAGATCCAGCGTGCGGATGATGACCTTTTTCCCTCCCATCATCTGGGCAACCTGCCTGTAAGCCGAAAACTGCTCTTCCTCCGTTGGGAAATCAGATTTGCCAAGATACAGGAACTCGCTTCGGAACAGGCCGATGCCGCCCGCATCGTTTTCAAGCACATATCCGACGTCCCCTACAGCTCCGATGTTCGCATACAAGTTGATCTTTCTGCCGTCCAGAGTTACGTTCTCCTTGCCCTTCAGCTCCTGAAGGAGACGGAGCTTCTCAGCCTCTTCCTCCACTCTCACAAGCGCTGCGTTTCTTGTTTCCTCATCCGGCTCAAATGTAACAGAGCCTTCAAACCCGTCGACAACCGCATCCATACCTGTCGAGATCTTTTCCAGATCCATCGGAACCCCGATCAGCGCAGGGATGTTCATCATCCGCGCAAGGATCGCCGTATGGGAATTCGTAGAACCATGTACAGTCACAAAACCAAGGATCTTCTTTTTGTCCATCTGGACAGTCTCGCTCGGGCTCAGATCATCGGCAACGATGATGGACGGATCGATCGAACTGAGATCCACTTCCTCCTGGCCGCTGAGGTTCCGTACCAGTCTCTCTGAAATATCCTTGATATCCGCAGATCTTGCCTTCATGTAATCATCATCCATGCTTGCAAATATCTCTGCAAAGTTGTCTCCTGTAACGGCTACTGCAAACTCAGCATTGACCATCTCCGTACGGATCATGCTCTCAATAGCCTCCTGATAGTCGTCGTCCTCCAGCATCATCTGATGCACTTCAAAAATGGCGGCGCTGGCTTCGCCAACCTCTTTCACAGCCTTGTCATACAGCTTCTGAAGCTGTCCCTGCGACGTTTCAACCGCATCTGCAATTCTCGCCATTTCCGCATCGGCATCCGTAATCTTTCCGCGCTTCACCTGATAGTCGTTCTTTCTGAGAACAACGACAGGGCCTGATACAATGCCTTTATATACAGACTTCCCTGAAAATTTCTGCATGGTTATTCTCCCTTCACAAATTTTTTGTTATAACGCTCAATACAATACTCAATCACTTCCACAGCATCGACAGGACCGCCAAACTCATCAACCTGTGTCGATTTATCCTCCAGATTCTTATATATACTGAAGAAATGCTTCAATTCCTCAAAAATATGTCTCGGTAATTCCTTAATATCCGTATATCCCATATATGTCGGATCGCTATATGGAATTGCAATGATCTTCTCGTCTCCCATTCCACCGTCTGTCATCTTCATTACGCCGATCGGATAACATCTTACAAGCGTCATAGGCTGGATCGGCTCGGAACAGAGAACCAATACATCCAGCGGATCCAGATCATCGCCATAAGTACGCGGGATAAAGCCGTAATTCATAGGATAATGTGTCGCGGTGAACAGTACACGATCCAATTTGAGAAGTCCCGTCTCCTTGTCAAGCTCATATTTCATATTGCTTCCTTTGGAAATCTCAATAACGGCCATAAAATCAGTAGGAAAAATCTTGTCTTCTCCCATATCATGCCAAATATTCATATTAATCTCCTTATGATAAACAAGGTCAGAAGCAATATCTGACCTCATTTATTTCCTATAAATTTGCCTCAAGAAATGTCTGCATACCTGATGCGGCTCCGTCTTCATCAGCGCCCTCTACGGATACGTCGATAGTCTGTCCGCATTTTACGCCAAGGCTCATAACAGCCATAAGCTTTGCAGCATTTACGTTTTTACCGTTCGCAGAAATTGTGATCGTGCTTTCGTACTTCTTTGCCTCCTTTACAAGAAGTCCTGCCGGTCTTGCATGGATTCCGCTCTCGTCTTTGATAGTATAGCTAAATGTTTTCATAGTTTTGTCATCCTTTCCTTTCTTTTATGATCCATCGCTGTATGCGGCGATGAACTTATCAGATTTCTTCCGGAGTCCGGAAACTCTCAGGCAGAATATCGTCTCTCTTCCTGCTCCATCCTCTTCCTTTTCCCTGGCAAATGCTGCCATTCCATCCGGTACAGATATCCTTTCAGCAAGGTCTCCGTACAATAAAAAAACAGACAAACCAACACAACAAATCAAAGTCCATAGCAACACTATGAACATATCTCGTGTAGGCCTTGCCTGCCATACCAGTCACAAACTACTGAAAGTATAGTATCAAAAACGTTTTTTTTTGTCAATAGTTTCTATCACAACAATTTCAATTTTTATACGGATCGGGGAAATAACTTTTCAAAATGGGATTTCCATGCTATCATAAACTATATTTTAAATTTTCAGAATATCTACAGGAGGAGCTATTATGTGTGGAATAGTAGGTTATATCGGCGAACAGCAGGCCGCACCAATTCTGCTGCAGGGACTTTCCAGGCTTGAATACCGCGGCTATGATTCCGCAGGTATTTCCGTCCGCGACGGCGCAAAGGATACGGTCATTGTAAAGGCCAAGGGACGCCTGAAGGTACTCGCGGAAAAGACGGATGACGGCCATGCAGTCAAAGGATGCTGCGGCATCGGACACACCAGATGGGCTACGCACGGGGAACCATCCGAAGAAAATGCGCATCCGCATTTTTCGGCTCAGAATAAAGTTGTAGCTGTCCACAATGGAATCATTGAGAACTATCAGGAGATCAAGGAGATGCTCACCAAGAACGGGTATCAGTTCTATTCTCAGACAGACACAGAGGTGGCAGTCAATCTGATCGATTTCTACTATAAAGAAAGCGGCGATCCGGTCAATGCTCTGACACGGTCGATGCTGCGCATCCGCGGTTCTTACGCGCTCGTAGTTATGTATGCAGACCGCCCGGATGAGATTTTTGCGGCGCGCAAGGACAGTCCGATGGTCATCGGCATAGAGAACGGGGAATCTTTTATCGCATCTGATGTACCGGCCATCCTGAAGCACACACGGAATGTATATTATATCGGCAATATGGAGATCGCGCACGTCACCAGGGGCGCTGTCACTTTCTACAATATTGACCAGGAAGTGATCGACAAGGAGCTTACGGAGATCAAGTGGGATCAGGAGGCTGCTGAAAAGGGCGGCTACGAGCACTACATGATGAAGGAGATCCATGAGCAGCCGAAAGCTGTGAAGGACACCCTCAATTCCGTTATCCACGACGGCGTGATCGATCTGTCCGACATCGGACTTTCCGAAGATGAGATCAAAAACGTCAGCCGGATCTACATCGTTGCATGCGGATCTGCATACCATGTCGGTATCGCTCTCCAGTATGTGATCGAGGATATGGCGAAGATTCCTGTAAGCGTGGAGCTTGCTTCTGAGTTCCGCTACAGGAAGCCGATCATCGATGAGAACGGCCTTGTGATCATTATCAGCCAGTCCGGTGAGACCGCAGACAGTCTCGCCGCCCTGCGCGAATCCCACGAAAGAGGCATCCGGACGCTTGCAATCGTCAATGTCGTCGGTTCCTCCATCGCACGTGAGGCGGACAATGTATTCTATACCCTTGCAGGCCCGGAGATCGCTGTTGCTACAACGAAAGCGTACAGCGCGCAGCTCATCGCGGGATATCTTCTGTCCGTCCAGTTTGCAAAGGTGCGCGGCGAGATCGACGATGCAGAATATACACGTCTGATCGAAGAACTTCAGACACTGCCGGATAAGATCGAAAGGCTTCTGGAAGATAAGGAGCGCATCCAGTGGTTCGCATCCCATTTCTCCAATGCAAAGGATATCTTCTTCCTTGGAAGAGGCCTCGACTATGCGATCAGTATGGAAGGCAGCCTCAAGATGAAGGAGATCAGCTATGTACACTCCGAAGCGTACGCAGCAGGAGAGTTGAAGCACGGCACGATCAGTCTGATCGAGGACGGGATTCTCGTGATCGGCATCCTGACGCAGCAGGATCTTTACGAAAAGATGATCAGCAATCTTGTAGAAGTAAAGAGCCGCGGCGCATACCTGATGGGTCTTACCACAAGAGGCAATTATAACATTGAGGATACGACAGATTTCACTGTTTATATTCCTCAGACAGACCGGCATTTTACAACTTCTCTCGCTATTATCCCGCTCCAGTTGATGGGATATTATGTCAGCGTTGCCAAAGGACTTGACGTGGATAAGCCGCGTAATCTTGCCAAGAGCGTAACCGTTGAATAAGCGTCTTTATTCATTTTTACTTATAAATGGTGGCATTGATTGATGATTTTAGTCAATGTCACCATTTGTTCATGCCAAAAGTGACACATTTACCCCCTTGTCCGATCCTTCCTTTTACATATAAAATAGCATCAGGTGGAGGGTTCAAAAATGGTAAACAGCACAAAACATCATGCGTCGCTTTCCAGGCGTCAGAAATCTATTATTCAATTATTGATCCAAATGAATGCTAAACCGCTGACAGTTTCAGCCATCTCGGAAAAAATAGGCGTTTCTTCACGCACGATACTGCGCGAGATGCCTGTGATTGAAAAATGGATGACGGACAACGATTTTCACTTTGTCCGCAAGCCTGGCGTCGGTCTTTCCATTGCTGAAAATCCGGAGAATCTGCAGCTCATCCGGGAGCTTTTGGATGTTGAGCAGATTCTTCCTATGTACAGCCGACAGGAAAGGCGCCGTCAGATTCTTGGAGAATTGTTTTTTTCTCCGGAACCGATAAAAGCTTATTCCTTTACATCAAGCTACCATATTTCCGAAGGTACCTTATATGAAGATCTTGATGCACTGGATCTGTGGCTTTCCGACTATCAGCTGTCTATCACCCGCAAACCCGGAGTCGGAATCTTTCTTCCGGGAAATGAGGCTGCCCTTCGTCAGGCTATTTCAAATGCAGTTTTTGAATTTTGCGATGTAGACAAATTGTTCGGCGATCACGCCGCGCCGCTCAGTGATTTCACAGGAACAGAAGGAGTCGATCAGATTCCTCTGCTTGTTTTCTTTGAGTATTCGATCGTCCGTTTCTCTGGCAGGCTTTTAGCCGAAACACAAACTACTCTGAATGTCAGATATACGGACAGCGGTTTCATCAGTCTGATCATCCGGCTCTCACTTGCCATCTACCGGATTCAGATGGGCCGCACGCTCACGCAGCCGGTTCAGACGCCGGAACATTTGTCTAATATGACCGAACACTCGATTGCGAAGCATATTGCAGATGAAATTCAAAAAGAATTTTCCCTGACCGTCTCGGAGTACGAGATCGGCTACATTACCATGCATTTGTCGTCTGCACGCATCTGGTCGCGCGCATCGGAGATCGTAGATCCGCTGCAGAATATGAACGTCCTTCAAATGGTGACGTCCATGACAGCAATTGTGGAACAGCTTACGGATATTCCATTTCGTTCCGATGATACGCTGATCGATGATCTCGTCAGACATATCGAACCTATGGCAAAGCGGATTTCTATGGATCTTATCATAGAAAATTCACATACAAATGCCGTAAGACAAAGTTATCCGGATATTTACTCCGCAGTTGAAACTTCCTGTCAGGTACTTCGGGAATGGCTCGCTCCAAAAGAGCTTTTGGAAGCCGATATTGGATTTATAGCCATGCATTTTGCGGCTGCCGCCGAGCGTATCCAGACCAGCGAGCAGAAAATTGCCGTTGCCGTTGTCTGTCCGACCGGGATCGGCAGCTCCCGTATGCTGGCAGCTTCACTGACTAAATTTTTCCCGACACTTGAGATCCGCAAGGTCATCTCCGTCTTTTCCATCGACGCACAGAATCTGCGCAGGGAAGGAATTGATTTTATCATTTCCTCTATGGAGCTGCACACGGATTTCCCTCACCTGACGGTGGGCAAAGTGCTGCAGGTTCAGGATAAACTTCGTATACAGAACGAAATTGATTCCATCAACCGCAGCCGGATTCAGGAAAAGACAAGACGGATCTCAGCGCCAAATCTGGCGATAAACCTGTCAGATATACAGCTCATGTCATTCCTTGGCACTGAGATCATTGAGTTAATTCAGAATTTCCGTATCACGCATGTACATAGCGTAGAAAATTTCGAGCAGATGATCAACTGGGCATCCTACTTATTTGCGAAGGATCCTGACAGCAAAAGGAAGATTGCCAATGCCTTCCGGATGAGAGAAGAGGTCGCTGATACCTATATTCCGGATCTGAAGATCTGTCTGTTCCACTGCCGGACTTCTGCAGTAAAGCACAGCCGATTCGGTTATCTCCGTCTCGAATGTCCGCTGGAAACAGAAAAGGGCACGATCCTTGGAGCCGTCATCATGGTCGCTCCGGATACCTTTACGGATGAAGTTTATATGCAGCCTGTCGGCAGGCTCAGCGCCCTGCTGATAGAAGAACCACAATTTCTCCAGGCGCTTCAAAACGGCAACACAACCGCGGGTGTTGCATTCGCTGAGAACGCGCTTGTGAAATATTATCAGAATGAAATTGCTAATCAAATACGAGGAGGAATAAAGTGAAATGAAAAATAAAGTTCAAATGTTCGGAAAATTCCTTTCCGGAATGGTAATGCCTAACATTGGCGCTTTCATTGCATGGGGGTTTCTGGCAGCTCTTTTCATCGCAACCGGCTGGATCCCGAATGAAAAGCTTGCCAGTATGGTAGACCCTGTACTCAAATGGCTTCTGCCGATCCTGATCGCCAGCCAGGGTGGAAAAATGGTCGGCGGAGATCGCGGACGTGTCATCGGCGCTATTGCAGTAGTTGGATGTATTTGCGGTTCCGACTACACAATGCTTATGGGCGCAATGGTAATGGGGCCTCTTGCCGGATGGATCATCAAAAAATTCGATCAGCTCGTTGACGGAAAGATTCCGACGGGTTTTGAAATGCTGGTCAACAACTTTTCCGTTGGTCTTCTCGGTCTTGCCCTTATGATTATCGGTTACTATGCGATCGGGCCGGTCATGGCGCTGATCCTTACGATCCTTGCAGCGGGCGTAAAATTTCTTGTCAATCACAGTCTGCTTCCACTGGTTGCTGTTTTCCTGGAGCCTGCAAAGGTGCTTTTCCTGAATAACGCGATCAACCACGGTGTATTTACACCGCTCGGGAGCCTTCAGGTGGAAGAGCTTGGAAAATCTATCATGTTCATGCTTGAATCCAATCCGGGTCCTGGCCTTGGCGTGCTCCTTGCTTACTGGAAGTTCTCAAAGGACGAGACAACAAAATCCTCTGCACCGGGTGCGGCGATCATCCATTTTTTCGGCGGCATTCATGAGATTTATTTCCCATACGTCCTGATGAATCCGGTTGTTATCATTGCACCGATCGTTGCTAACTTCTGCGCGATCCTGTTCTTTACGCTCACAGGCGCAGGCTTAAACGGCGCGGCATCTCCCGGATCGATCATTGCTTTCATGCTGATGACGCCAAAGGATTCTATGCTGATCTCTGCAATTGGCGTACTTGGAGCAACCGTTATCTCCTTTTTGATCGCTGCTCCGATCATCCGCTTATCCGGAGATAAAGACCTTGAAGCTGCAACAGCGCAGATGAAGAGCATGAAAGCTGAATCCAAGGGGCAGACGATCGCTGTGGATCCGGGTCATAAGAAATCTTTCCATGAAATCCGGAAAGTAATCTTCGCATGCGATGCAGGTATGGGATCATCCGCAATGGGCGCTACAAAGTTCCGCAACCGCATCAAAAATATAAGAGCAGACGTCACAGTTACAAATACATCCGTAGATAACGTACCGGCAGATACCGATATCGTTGTTTGTCAGACGGTTCTTGCAGACCGTGCAAGAAAATCTGCTCCACAGGCTCAGCTTGTTACGATTGGAAACTTCCTTGCTGATCCGGCTCTTGATGCACTGTTCGAGCAGGTAACATCCAACGAAACCAATGCTCCGGCTCAGGAAGTCCCATCCGCTCCGGAAGTTCCGGCTGCCAGCGAGACTCCGGCAGAGGAAGGATCTGAAAAGACTAAAGTATTGCTGGAAGGTGTGAAGCTCGGACAGAAAGCCGACAGGAAAGAGGATGCTATTCAGGCAGCAGGCGAACTGCTTGTTTCCCTCGGATGCGTAGGAGAAGAATATATCCCGGCTATGCAGGAGCGGGAAAAGATCGCAACAACATACATGGGCATGGGAATTGCTATCCCTCACGGAACTTCCCAGGCAAAAGGAACCGTAAAGAAGAGCGGTATCGTTGTTCTCCAGTATCCGGACGGCGTTCCATTTGGCGATGAGAAAGCGAACCTTGTCTTCGGTATTGCAGGCGTCGGCGATGAGCATCTGGATATCCTGAGCAATATTTGCGAGGCTTTGGAGGATGAAGATACTATAGAAGCTCTGCTTACAGCAACGGATCCTCAGGTCGTTCTGGATAGCTTAAACAAATAGAAAGAAGGTATAGCTTTATGAAAACAGCGATTCAATTTGGAGCAGGCAATATCGGGCGAGGATTTATCGGTATGCTTCTGGCACAGGCCGGCTACCGCGTTGTATTCGGCGATGTAAATCCGGCGATCATCGATCGGCTTGCACAGGACAAAGAATACACGGTTCATATTATGGACGTTGAGAAGAAAGACTACAGGATCACAAATGTAGACGGTATCTTATCCACAGGAGCAGAAATCGTCGACGAAATCTCCAGGGCGGAGATCATTACAACAGCCGTTGGTCTTGTTATCCTTCCGCGCATCGCGCCAACGATTGCGGCAGGCATCCGGGCCCGCAAAGAGAGCGGCTCTGCAAAACCGCTCAACATCATCGCATGTGAGAATGCGATCCGCGCAAGCTCCCAGTTAAAGGCTCATGTGTATGAGACATTGAGCGAGGAGGAGAGGGCATACTGCGATCAGTACGTAGGATTCCCGGATTGTTCCGTTGACCGGATTGTTCCGCCGGTACGCAATGAAATCCCTACCGATGTTGTTGTTGAAAACTACTACGAGTGGAATGTAGAAAAAGCTGCCTTCAAGGGTGATATTCCTGAGATTCCGGGCATGAACCTTGCAGAAGACCTGATGGCTTACATCGAGCGTAAGCTCTTCACTCTGAATACAGGACACTGCATCACAGCTTACCTTGGCGTGATCAAGGGTTTTGGCACGATCAAAGAAGCGATTGAAGATCCTGAGATCTATGACCTGGTACATGGGGCAATGACGCAGTCAGGCGCAGGCCTTGTGAAGAAGCACGGCTTCGATCCTGAGGCACATGCAAAATATATCGAGAAGATCATCGGAAGATTTAAAAATCCATATCTTGAAGATGATGTAACACGTGTAGGACGCGAGCCGCTCCGCAAGCTGAGCGCTACGGATCGTCTTGTAAAGCCAACGATGACCGCTCTTGAGTATGGTCTTCCGGTCGACAAACTGATCTGTGGGATCGGCGCGGCTCTCCATTATAACAATCCGGAAGATGCACAGAGCGTCACACTTCAGGAAATGATCGCTGAAAAAGGCGCTGTACCTGCATTCAGCGAAATTTCAGGAATTACTGACGAAGCAATTCTAGCTCAGGTAAAGAAAGCTTACGACTCCGTAGTAAAATAAACCGGTACGCCGGAGGTAATAGAAATAGCAGCTTTTGGGGAATTGCTGTTATAAAAGTATAAAGGGATAAAGGGAAAAAGAAACAATATTATAAACATCAACGCAGCAACCCCTGTGCCGACCGATGGCACAGGGGTTTTTAAGTTCCAATCCTGTCAGTTCACATCCAGCACTCCGTTAATGCTGTTATCTTCCACAAATGTATTGCCATTGTACACGTACAGTATGCTGGTGATCTTATTTTCCTCCATCACCTTACGGATATCCCCGTAGTAATAACGCGGATCGATGACAATGATCTCGCGGTAATGCGCCGTCAGGAACGGGATCAGGCAATTTGCATAGGAATCCTTCAGAAGAAGCAGGCGGTCTGTCGAATCCGCATTCGTCCGGATATCGATCATCGCTGAATTGCCGCCCAGAAACAGCGCGTATTTATCCTTCTCCGCCAGCTTGGAGGTATCATAGAGCGTCGCCTTTTTTTCCTGCTCATCCACGTAATTTACAACGACCTGCGGATTGTCCTTTATATTCTTTGCAGAATAAATATAGATCGGCTCGCCGTACCCCGTTTCATAGCCGCTGGATGCGGACAGCGTTCCATTGAACGTCTTTGTCACTGCATACGGTTTCCACTCCGGCGCCTGCGACTTATCGAGTCCCATCCCATCGGCCAATGTCTGATACGCATAATATGCGCCGAGCGTCGTCCAGTGGTGGTCGGTGTGATAATAGAGTTTCTCATCCCTGTGCTTTTTCAGCGTCTTTTCCACATCGATCCAGTTGACGGAGTCCCCAAGCGTCTTGCGGATATCTGCAAACTGCGCCGTCTGATCCTCTGTCACCGCCAGCATCGGAAGCTTATCGGACATGACATTCGCCGCGTTCGGCACAAGCATCATATAAGTCGGCACATCCGGATATTCCTTCTGAAAACTCTTGATCGCTTCCAGATTACGGCTCAGCTCTTCCTCCTTCGGAACTGTGATATCCTCCAGAAGATATTTTCGCTTTCCCTTGAAAATCCCATTGGATTCCCTCTTGCCAAAAAGATAATCGACATTGGTCTTTAAGGAAACCCAGATATCCCTTCCGGCAAACTGATCCGCCTTGTAGGACTCATACTGATCCATAAATCTTCCGCTTTCAATTCCGTCAAGGGTCAGCTCCGGACTCTGCTCCAAAACACGGTTTTCACGCTCCGAGAAAGAACGGTCCTTCGTCGCCAGATTGATCGCACTGATGCCAAAAAGAAGCACGATAAACAGGAGCGCCGCCGCACGTCTGATATTCAGTTTTCTTCTTCGTTTCTCTTTTGTCTGCTTCATTTTTCGATCCCTTAAAATCTAAAATACAGAAATGGATTATAGGATTCTGTTACAAGGTATGCCACGCACAGCAGAAACAGCGCCGCATATACAACGCAGTTCAGCGCGATCCGCGGTTTCCTTTTGTTGTTGATCCATCTGACATAGAATTTATGTCCGACCGACGTGGACGCAACGATCACAATCACCCAGAGCACCATATTGGTTTTCAACAGGTAAAATGCTTCTCTGTCGATAAATCCATTGCCGCCTGTCCCGATCATCAATTTCAGATACGTGATTGCTTCTCCAAGGCTTTCGCTGAAAAAGAATACCCATCCGATCATCACCAGGATCATACTGTAAATGTGCCGGAGGATTGCCGGAAGCCTTTCCAGAAGCGGGAACAGCAGGTATTTCTCTATCAGAAGAAGAATTCCATAATATAATCCCCATACAACAAAATTCCACGCCGCCCCATGCCAAAGGCCTGTCAGCATCCAGACGATCATGATATTGCGGATATGCTTTATCTTTGTCACCCGGTTACCACCAAGCGGTATATATACATATTCCCTGAACCATGTCCCAAGGGAAATATGCCAGCGGCGCCAGAATTCCGTGATGCTCTTTGACATATATGGATAGAAAAAATTCATCCTGAACTCAAAGCCGAACATTTTCCCAAGTCCGATCGCCATATCCGAATAGCCGCTGAAATCAAAATAGATCTGGAAGGTGTACGCCGCGCATCCAAGCCATGCGGTTATCGTTGATATCTGTCCCGTCTTCAGGGCAAAGACCTCGTCAAACACAAGTCCGATCGCATTGGCAAGAAGCGCCTTCTTGGCAAGGCCGCGTATAAAGTACAGCACGCCTTCGCCGAACTTATCCCAGGATTCCTCCCTCTCCTGAAGCTGCCGTTCGATATCGGAATACTGTACGATCGGCCCGGCGATAAGCTGCGGAAACATCGTAACATAAACGGCGAAATTTAATATATTTTTCTGAACCTTCACTTCACCCCGGTAAACATCTATGATGTAAGATAAGATCTGGAATGTATAAAACGAGATCCCGATCGGGAGCGAAAGCGCCCTGTACGGAATATCGACCGGCAGCACGGCGTTGATACTGTCCAGAAGAAAACCTTCATATTTAAAGAAGCCAAGGATCAGGAGATTTACCGTCACATTAAAAACAAGGCTTCGCTTCGCCTTCTGCGGATCATTCTGATTCCGCGCGATGTCCAGACCGCAGATATAATTAAATATAATGGAAAATATCATCAAAAAGATATAGACCGGCTCTCCCCATGCATAGAAAACAAGGCTTCCCAGAAGAAGCACCAGATTTTTAAGCTTTCGCGGAACGAGAAAGTACACAGCCAGGACGACCGGTAAAAATGTAAATAAAAATACAATACTGCTGAAAACCATTATAAACTCTTTCCTTTGTAATCTCTTCCTTTGTGATCTCTTTCCCCTGTAAATATTCTTTACAGGCTCTTCTTGAACGCGGCGTAAGCTTTATCCGCGTCCTTCCCAACGGCAAGGAACACATACTGCCCCCTTGATTCCAGGATCGCAGACGTAATGAGCTTGGTCTGCTCCGCACCGTATCCTTCAAAACTCTCCCTCTGGGTATCCAGCCTTTTCTGCGCCGCGCTCTGCACGTCCTCCGCCTGGCTCTTGTCCTTCAGACGGATCACGAGCAGTTCATTGACACTCATAACATCGTCCGGAAGATAAAGAAACATGCCATCATAATCATTGGCGTTGAGTCCGTAATACCTCTTCAGATCCTGCGTCCCCGCCTCCGACATGCTTTCCGTACCAACGGCGGCAAGCACATTCTCTTTCACAGCCGCGATCGGAGCGTCTCCGCCCTCGCGCACAAGAAGCACGATAATATATATAAGGATGACAAAAACCATTCCGTATTTTAAAATATCAAGCCCGTCCAGCTCCTTCAACCGTTCTTTCATCACAACTCTGCCGCCTCCGCCATATGATCCGCCCACACAGGATAATAATCCGAACTGACATGAATCCCGTCGCTTGCATAGTATTCTTCCTTTACAAGTCCCGTATTGTCAATATATGTCAGACCCATCTCATCACAGATCTCCTCAAGCTTCTGATTGTATTCCGGCACGTCCGCATAAGCCGACTGCCGCGAGACTGCATTTTCATTTGCCGGAAGAATGCTGTTGATATAGATCTGCGCATCCGGCAGCGCCTTCTCAAGCTTCTCGATCACAGTCACATAATTGCTTTTAAACTCCTCCGCGCTGCCGTAGCCGATATCATTCATGCCAAACGCCACAAAGATCTTCTGCGGCTTTGCAGATACCACTTTATTGATCAGTCCTGCAAGCTCTTCCCCGTCCGGGTCATGCGTCCCCACGCCTTTCGCCGCCGAGACAAACTCTTCTTCCAGCACATTATATTCATATAGCCCCTGTGTGATCGAATCGCCGATCACCATGCAGCCTTCAAATTTCTCATCAAAGGAACGGTTCTGCCATTCCTCATCCGCCTGCTTTTCTTCCTTCTCAAGCTCCTGGATCCCGGCGTCGACCGTCTGCACGTCGATCTCGTTCATCTCATTCAATTTCGAGAGTCCTTCGGTGGTGTCGATCTGAAAATGCCGCCAGAACATAATTCCGATCAGGATCAATATAATAATGATTCCTCCGAGCATAAGACCAAGCCTGCGCCTGACTTCTTTTTTTCTATTGCTTTTCATCTGCTACTCCTCTGCAACATTTCAATAAATTATATT
>CAZPXF010000059.1:0-14228 GCA_964590945.1 uncultured Lachnospiraceae bacterium
AATTTATTGATAAAGCTCTCCAGTCTTCCAAGCGCCACCTTAAGATCCTCAAGTGAATATGCGTAGGAAATCCGAAGGAAGCCTTCCCCGCAGTCGCCAAACGCCGTGCCCGGAACAACCGCAACCTTCTCTTCCTCAAGGAACTTTGATGCAAATTCCTCGGACGTCATGCCAAACTCACGGATATCCGGGAAAACATAAAATGCGCCGAATGGTTCGAAGCATTTCAGTCCCATGCGATTCAATTCATGCATAAGGAACCGCCTTCTCTGGTTATACGCCTCGCGCATCTTCTGGACCTCGTCCTCGCAGTTTCTAAGACCTTCGATCGCTGCATACTGGCTGTTCGTCGGCGCGCACATGATTGCGAACTGATGGATCTTAAGCATCTGCTCCAGGATCACATCCGGCGCGCACGCATATCCCAGTCTCCATCCTGTCATCGCGAAACCTTTGGAAAAACCGTTGATCACAACCGTTCTCTCTTTCATCCCCGGAAAAGATGCAATCGAAACATGTTCCGTGCCGTATGTCAGCTCCGAATAGATCTCATCGGAGATCACAAAGATATCCTTTTCCCGGACAATCCTGGCGATCGGCTCCAGATCCTCCTTCGTCATGATAGAACCTGTCGGATTATTCGGAAACGGCATGATAAGTATCTTCGTCTTATCAGTAATATGCTCCAGAAGCTCTTCCTTTGTAAGCTTAAACTTGTTTTCATTTTTCAGAGGAATGACAACCGGCGTTCCATTTGCAAGGATCGTGCACGGCAGATACGATACATAGCTTGGCTGCGGGATCAGAACCTCATCCCCCGGATCCAGCATAGCACGAAGCGCGATATCGATCGCCTCGCTTCCTCCGACTGTAACCAGGATCTCTTTTCCCGGATCATAGGAAACCTGAATCTTGCGTTCCAGATATTTGCTGATCTCAAGCTTTAATTCTTTAAGGCCTGCATTGGACGTGTAAAATGTCTTCCCGCGCTCCAATGTATAGATGCCCTCTTCCCGGATTCTCCACGGCGTATCAAAATCCGGTTCCCCGACGCCAAGGGAAATGGCGTCCTCCATCTCATTGACCACATCGAAAAACTTTCGGATTCCGGATGGGGCGATATCTGCAACTCTGTCTGAAAGCGGATTTCTCATTACGGCGTCACCAGCATCCTTTCTGCTTTTTCTTTCTGAACAAATACCGTGCCGTGGTCTTTATATTTATTCAAAATAAAATGCGTAGTTGTTCCGGTAACTCCATCGATCGTTGAGAGCTTCTGGAAAACAAATCTGGAAATATCCTTGATGGACTTTCCTTCCAGCGTCACAAGGAAATCGTACGCCCCGGAAATAAGATATACGGACTCGACCTCCGGGTAATTGTAAATACGTTCTGCAATGCGTCCAAATCCGATGTCGCGCTGAGGCGTTACGCGCACCTCGATCAGGGCCGTCACCTTCTCGACATCCGTATTGTCCCAGTTGATCATCGTGTGATAGCCACAGATGATCTTCTCCTCCTCCATCGCGTGGAGTTCGCTTAATATCATCTCTTCGCTTGTTCCAAGCATGATCGCAAGATCCTTCAGATTCGCCTTGCTGTTCTTCTCAATATAATTCAAAATCTGCTGTCTCATATCATATACCTCTTCCTGACTCATAATTTATGCAATGCAGAATTGTATTCTGCCATACACAGCTTTATAATAGTTTCCAGATCTCATCCGCTGCAGGACGGTCAAGATACCTGAAATCTTCTCCATTACGAAGCACCCGTTCTTTCCGGCGGATCGTATGTCCGATCACCGCGGCGCGGCATCCTGCCCGCACAAGCGTTTCCTTCAGACGCTCTCCACCCGGGAGGGCGAAAATCATCGTTCCTGCCGACGTTAAAAGGTACGGATTCACATCATACTGCTCACAGACTTCTACCGTCTCCTGGAGGATCGGAAATTTCTTCATATCCAATTCCATTCCCACGCCTAAAGTCTCGCCCATATTCCACAGCGCCGCAAGGATCCCTCCCTGGCCGGTCTGCCAGATCCCCGCCCCTGCCGCATACGCTGCGGAAACAGCCTCCGATGCAAAAATCTCCTTTTCATGCCGCCGGAGTGTATTCAGAAACGCCTGCTGAAAATGCGTTTTCAGCTCAGCTTCCTTCTCTGCCAGAATCTGAAGGCTTCCGGCCAGTCCAACCGATCCGGCTACAACAACATCCAGATTCTTAGTTTCTGCTGCCGCGCCGGAAGAACTCTCTCCTTCCGCATGGCCGATGGCCGTTGCATGGACCAGAATATGCGCCAGAGACGGAACTGTCTGTACCTGTATATTTAAAATTGGGAGCGCATGCTCCTTCCCGGCTCGTGCAGCCTCCCTGAGTGTATGTTCAAGCGTCTTTTCCTCCAGCCATTCCGGAAGATCGAGCGCCAGAAGAAGCCCCTTCGGCTTTGCGCCTTTCGATGCAAGCGCATTCGCGGCCTCAGCCATCGCAAAAACCGGAGTCACAGGCGCATCTCCGACGCTTGAGGCAAGCGCCGAAACCATCCGCTTCACCCGGCCGGCCGCCTGTTCCCCGCTATTTCGCCGGCCTGATATCGGATTCCCATCATGCGGGCAGTCGGATACAAGGAAATCTGCGCAGCACTCTTCGATGGCCGGATGCAGGTTCCCGTCAGTCCTGTCGATATATTTGGACACTGTCCGTCTCCATGTTGTCTGTGATACCTTACCTGTTTTCATTTCCTGTCCCTGTCTGATCGTAATATCCTGCCGCAGCGTCCGGGTACTGCCTTTACTGCTACTGCGCCGCCCGCGCGCGCGGGATGGCCGCATTTATCGTATCCGGGTTCTGTGTCGCTACCGCATCCTTAATAATATTGACCGCCGTCTGGGATTCCGATCTGGTCCCCACTGTGATCGTACGGTTGGACACCGCATAATTGCTGGAATTCACTTCCTCGCGGCTCTCCTGCTTTCCGTCAACCTTAACGACCTTCCACAGACGGGCATTCACCCCTTCCTCCCCGTAGGACGTAGTCTGCATGGAGCCAAGCGCATAGTCTGAGGACGTAACATATTCAACCCCCGGCTCTGTCGTACTGATGACCTCGCTCTCATAAGAGACTTCTCGATTCGAATCACGGGTCTCCCTGCCGTAGATCGTTGTCCGGATGATCCCTCCTCCGGTCGTACACTCAATATAGATCGGCGTACTTAAATTATTCTTAAACCTGAAATCCTTGGATCCTTCCGCAATCGCCGCATCCATACCCGGCTCCACATAATCCACCGTCATGGAATGCGGATAGCGCTCCGTCACAGTCAATTCCGCCAAAAGCACCGCATTGTAGAGCGTGGTGGAAATCTGGCAAATGCCGCCTGCCACGCTTGGAACGACCTGCCCGGATGAATAGGCCGTCGCTTCCACATAGCCATTATCCTCCGTCAGAGGAGACAGCTTCTCTTCCACGGAAATCTCTTCCCCCGGCATCAAAACAGTCCCGTCCAGTTTCCCGGAACCATTGGCAATATTCGTCGCACGGGCAAGCGCCGTCGAATACTCCGTCGAGTAGGTTCCGAGCGTATCCTGAATCGTCTCCAGATCCTCTGCCGTCACCTTCGGAACTTCTTTCTCAGTCACAAGCGCCACCTCGCCGTCCTGACAATCCCATTTTGTATTCAGGAAAGCTTCGATCGTCTCAAGAGACGCCTCCATGTCAAGAGAGATCCCTTCCTTCCCCTCGGTGATCTCAAACTTCCTGCCGCTTTTATGTACGATCTGCGCATCCTGCGCCCGATCCTCTTTTGCGACTGCATGTTCCGAAAGATATGTCCGCGCCGTTCCCCGGTCGATGGAATATGTTCCATAATATTCTTTTTTGCCCTTGTTCAGGCTTCTGATCTGCTTATACTTTTCAAAAAGGCCTCCGTCATGGCCAAACGCCATCGCCTTTTCGACCAGCTTATTAATACTGTCGGTCTGAAGCTTTAACTCCTTCAACTGCACTTCCGTCTCATTGCCGCCGGCTTTCAGCGTCAGCACAGCCTCAGGCGCAGATGCCACGCGCGACTTCACAGCCGCCAGCGCTTCCTCCTCCGTCATTCCGGACACGTCGATCCCGTCAATCGAGATTCCGCTTAAGATCGTATCTCCCGCGGCTTTCTGAACGGTACGGTACACGGTAAAATATCCGATCACCAATATAAGCAGCAGGACCAGACCTGTTGCTCCGGCGATCGTCCTCCTACGCTGGCGGATACGCTCTAATTTAAGCCGGGCACGCCGTTGTTCACGGTCCTCCTTGTATCTCGGTCTTCTCCCCGCCATTCTTCAATCCCCTGTCTCTCATTTATACAAGATATGGAAGTACCATTGTCGCTACCATCGCAACAATTACTACCAGAATAATAACTGCTACCGCTTTTTTGAATTTTGGATTATAAAAATTCATCTTCATCCTCCGTCTGTTGTTCACATCCAATGATTGTATATTCTGTTTTATCTTATACTGTTTGCTTTCATTTTGCAAGCGAATTCATCCGTCATACACACAGAGGGAGAAACCCTTCTCAAGCTTCTCCCTCTTCCCAACCGGCCGCCTCTGACCAGTATCGCATTCTTTTATGTGCATCACACTTCGAACTCCACCCACAGACGTTACTCCTGCAGTTAACTCAACCCAGGCGCCCTCACGGCACACAGGAGATTCTGCTTAGTGCTGCTCCGTTCCCGACCTGACACGGTTCACAGAGTCCTGTTGCGCGAGACCCGAATCTCAATGCCACTTACAGAAGGCAGCTCTGCAGATGAAAAGCCCTCCATGTGATATCACCCCTGCTATAGCGGATTGCAGGTACAAGGCACCGCTAACTCCCCGGCTGCACAGAACATTATTTTACAGGAAAAACTGATCTCTGTCAACCGGAAAAACGCGTTTTACGGCTTGCAGATCTCTTTTTTCAACTGTTTTGTCCTCTCCCTTAATTCCCGGAAAAAGTCCTTCATCATCCGGCTGCATTCTTCTTCAAGAACTCCGGTCTGCAATTCCACCTGATGATTGAACTCTTCCATTTGAAGAAGATTGAGGATAGACCCTGCGCAGCCTGCTTTCGGGTTCATGCAGCCCACGACAACCTTGTCCATCCGCGACTGCACGATCGCCCCGGAACACATCTGACACGGTTCCAGGGTCACATACATGGTGCAGCCCTCCAGACGCCAGTCCCCCATAGCTTTGCACGCTTTCTTAATGGCGATGAGTTCCGCGTGGGCAAGCGTATTGTGGTCGGTCTTACGGCGATTGTACCCCCGGCCAATGATCTTGTCTCCATATACAATGACGCAGCCGATCGGCACTTCGCCGACCGCATATGCCTTATTCGCCTGCCGGATCGCCTCCCGCATGTATTTTTCCTCCGGTGTTTTTGCTCTTATCATATCTGTTCTCCAATCTGCAGCATCGCAGTCTATTGTTTCGGCAAATGTCTGCACCAATAGCCAAACGCCGCTTTGTGTTCCCTTGCCTCCATCGGCGTCGGAATGCCATACTCTTCCGCCTCCATAAATTGCGAAAATCCGAACATCGACGCCGCCCGTTTTTCTCTTTCCATAAAAACGCCGGGCACGCCTAAAATATACTGGTCTTCATCCTCTGAAAGCAGCAGATGACGGTAATTGTAATAGCCGTGCAGAAGAAAGCTGTTATTTGCAAGATGCCGGTCCTCCCTTCTTAAAACGCCAAGATCGCGCGGCCCGATACGCCGGTAAGCAAATTCCTCAGATACCACTTCCTCCGTCTCCGGCGGAAGATCCGCCATCATCTCTATCTTTTCCGGAGCGGCTTCCTCCTCCCCCTGTTCTTCCGGCTCTCCCTCTTCTTCCGGCTCTTCCGGCTCGCGCGAAGCTGTCTTTGCATGTTCCAAAGAGGAATCTTCCCGCTCCTGCGGCAAATCTGAGGCCTCCTGCGTCCCGCCGAATGCCCTTTCATTTTTCAAAAATACAAGATATCTCCGCTCCCGGTTTTCGCCGATCATAATACCGTCGATCTGTTCAAATGGAATATCCGTATTTCCAACATGCGCCGCATCCATTTCCACATATCCATTGAGATTCCCGCTTTTCATCCGTACATATCCAAGCGGGATCCGGACGACCGCATCGTCAGATTCATAAAACGCGTAAATATTACAGAGATCCTCTGCGCAGATCCCCTTTCCATGAATATATGCTTTGCAAACCTTCTCGCTGAAATCAAACCGGATGAAACCTGTATTTCTTACCTTGCGGTCATTCTCATACTCGTACATATACCGGACAATTCGCTTCCACTCCATAAAATCCCTCCTGCACAGCAGATACTTCTAAATCTACTCTATGCAGAAGGGATTTATATGATTCCGTTCAATTCCTGATACAGCCTTTTCGCATGGCTGTCTGTCATACCGCAAATATGATCCGTCACAAGCAGCAGACGAAGATATAATTTTTCTGCTTCGCTCTTTCCGGCCGCGTGAAAATGGTAGGCTTTTGTATAATTATCCGAAATCATGGTAATCAATTTTGTTTCTATAGATGTCAATTTCTGTCCTGTGTCATATTTGACCGCCGCTCCCACGAATTTCTCCATAAGCGTATCCAGTATTTTGCCTTCCGCGACCTCCATCTTATAAATCTCAGCCGAGGAAAAAACAAAGCGATGCGCCGTGTCTTTCAGGAGTTCCAGCAGCGACTGTCCATATGTCTGCCAGAAAATATCCCTCTCCCATGTCCCGTCCATGATCTCGCGGTAATGGGAGGTAAATCCATAGGTCGCGCAGCTGATAAGGAAACCCTGCACCCGGACAGACCAGTTTTGGATCGCATACTGCTCCGGGTTGGCCACGCCCTTTTCGATCCCCCGGGCATAATACCGGTCCAGCCGCTCCACCGGATCAAAATTGGATCCCGGAGCTCTCTGGTTCCATCGGATCAGCTCCTGCCGCAATTGATAATAAGAAAGAAATCCTTTTACAAAAGCATCCTCAATATCCGCCGTCGCATATGCCAGATCGTCGGCAGCCTCCAGAATAAAAGCCAGCGGATGCCGCCTTCCATTCGTCCCGGTTTCGCGCTGGATCTCCGCCATCAGCTCCCGATCCGCATAATAATACCCCATCTTCTGCCGTGAAATGTCCGCTCCGTCCGGCTGAACCTCCAAAGATGAGGTCGGATACTTGATGATCGAGCCAAGAAGTCCATATGTCAGGTTCATCCCGTTCTCATCCACCTGAAAATGAAGCTTTGACACGAGCCGGAACGCCTGTGCATTCCCCTCAAAGTGATAAAGATCCTCTCTCATCTGGGGCGACAGTATGTCTAAAACAGGCGTCCCGTTCAGCTCCAGCTTATCCAGATTACATTCAAACCATTCCCGGATCGCAATTTCCCCAAAATGTCCGAAGGGCGGATTCCCGATATCATGGATCAGTCCTGCGCACTGGAGAATGTTGCAGATATCTTCCTTCTTCTGCCAGTCCATTCCTGCATCCTTATGATATCTCATGATGCTCTGGCAGATATTCTGCCCCAGGGACCTTGCAAAGGAAGAAACCTCCAAAGAGTGCGTCAGTCTCGTCCGGATGAAATCGCTTTTGTCCAACGGATGAACCTGCGTCTTATCCTGAAGCCGCCGAAACGATGCGCTTCCCAATATCCGATGATAATCTTTCTCAAATTCGCTGCGCAGATCGCTGGATTTGTCCTTCTGCTTCCCTCTGCTTTCCCGCTGACGTCTCGGCGAGAGCAACTGTTTCCACTCCATTTATATACCTCTAATCCAGATAGATCGGCTCATCATAATCCGATCCAAGAAGGTTCTTCTTCTGCTCCTGAAATCCGTAGAACGCCCATTCCGTCATATCTGTCCATTTATGGTTGCCGCGGTCATACACCTGAATATATCCGATACGCTTCGGATGCATGCGCACGCTGTTCGTCTCGTACTCTTTGCCTGTATATGGATTGATTTCCCCGGATTCCGCCGCATCCTTCATAAAATCCTTGCTGCGGCTCTGCGGCGTAGCGCCGATCCAGTCGCCGTGCGGATGCGTCTCCTTCTTGCGGCGAAGCTTTTCTTCACGCCGGTTCCAGATGGAAGAACGATCCACCTTTTTCTCCACCGGTTTCGGCTCCCATTTCGGGATCGTCTTCCCGGTCTTCTCCTTCTTCTCCTCCGGCTGATCCGCCGCTTTGTCAGGTTCGGCTTCTGATTCCGTTCCGTCCGGCTTTGCCGCCTCCCTGACGCTTTCCATCATATCAAGCATATCGCTGACCGTGACGTCGTTGGAAGCTTCCGCTTCCCGAAGCTCTGCCTTTTTTTCTTCTTCCTTTTCTTTTTTCTTTTCTTCTTTCTTCTGTGCCTTTGCTTCGGCCTTTCTTCGGATATCAAGCAAACGTTCGCCGTCCTCTTCCTTCACCTCATCCAGAATATTCAACTGGAAAGGACAGCCAAGGATCTCAGCGATCATGCGCATATCCTGTTCCTGGAAATTATCTCTGCCAAGCCTCTGCGTCAGATTCTGGCGCGACATCTTATGACCGGTTTTTTCCTGAATCTCTTCTGCAAGCTGCTTGATCGTCATGTTCTTTCTTCCAAGAACGATCTTCACCTGCTCTGCGAATGTTAAGTCCATCTTCGTCCCTCCAAATCGTAAATTCATTTATTTCTCAGTAAATCGAACATTTTCTCAATTTAATACATTCTACCAAATCACAAAAAATTCGTCAATGCGGATACTTTTTCTAATGTACAAAAAAAAGTTATGCTGTTAGAATAGAAGTACAAAGTATTTTAATGGGGCGGCAGACAATTATAATGCATATTCTGAAGGGAGGAAATATTATGGATGCAAGACTTCGTGATTTGCGCTCAACAAGGAACCGGCACTCAAGGATCAAGATTCTGGAGGGACATTTCGCCACTCCGAATTCCCATATCAACACCTATATTGATATGTCCACGGTAAAGGTCAGACACAACAATGCGCGTGAGACAGCCAAGGTACTCGTGGAACCATATTTAAGCTCCACTTACATTGATACGATCGTTTGTATGGAAGAGACAGAGGTTATTGCAACCTTCATGGCGGAACTTCTCACAGGGACGCATTATGCCATCAATCAGGGCAAAAACATTTCCATCGTAAGACCGGAGTACGACCAGATCGGGCAGATGATGTTCCGGGACAATACCATTCGTATGATCGAGAACCAGCAGGTGCTCCTGCTGGCCGCTTCTGTTACGACCGGACGCTCGGTACGCACCGCTATTGAGTCTACGCTTTATTACGGCGGAACGATCTGTGGTATTTCTGCCATTTTCAGCGCCGTCAACAAGATCGCCGGCATGGATATCAATACGATTTTTACAAGCAAGGACGTTCCGAACTATCGCGCATATTCTCCGCATGAATGCCCGATGTGCAAAGCAGGTCAGAAGATCGAAGCGATCGTCAACAGCTACGGATATTCCAAATTATAGGTATTTATAATGAGGCCACTGTTTTTGACAGTGGCCTCATTTTTATCCTCAGGCCGGGCGAAGCTTTATTTGCACAACGCCTGATACAGCCATACCATGCACGGCATTGTAATGATGCAGCCGAACACCGACAGCACATTGATGATTCCTGCTCTCTGAGGCATGATATCATACAGCTCCGCAAACTGCGTTACCGCCGTCGCCACCGGGGCAGCCGAAGCAAGCATGGTACAAATGAGCACGTTCTTTGCCACCGGGTTTACCGCGCAGATATGCGACGCCCACATCAGCAGGATTACGATCACAGGAAAGACGATCAGACGCCCCGCAACCACCAGATACGCTCTGGCGCTTGTAAATATTTTTTTCAGGTCCGCATTTCCGATCGACATCCCGATCACGAGCATACTCAGGCCTCCCGTTGCATTGCCCATATTTGCCACAGCGCTCGTAAGAATGACCGGCAGCTTCCATTTTCCGAAAAAAACGACAAGTCCGATCATAATACCGATGATATTCGGATTCAGGATCACCTTGCGGACGCTCACCGCCTCCTTATGCCCGATGGAGAACAGAAGATACGTCCAAAAGAAGATCGTCTGCACTACAATAAATGCGCTGCAGTAAAATACATATTCGCTTCCAAGCGTTGCGCTGACAAGCGGGATCAGGATGTACCCCGCATTCGTCCCCATAAGCGACACTTTCTCGATCGGATTCATCCGGAACAGCTTTCCTGCCAGCTCTCCTAAAATAACAAATACAAGGTGTACAAGCACCGCTCCGATGGTTCCGATCAGGAATCCTTCGGCCTTCTCAGACGAATATCCCATCAAAAACGAGTCTAAAATGATACACGGGCTCGCCGCATATAAAATGACTTTTGAGAGGACTTTTGTATCTTCCTCCTTCAACATTTTCGTTCTTACAAAAGCAAAACCGGCTACCATGATCAGAACCATGGCAAAGATCTGCTTCATCAGCAAAATACTAAGTTCCATTCCCCTCTCACTTTCCTTTATACAAATGGTCCGTTTGGATGATATCCTCCGCCAAAACACATACCGCCGCCTCCACAGCAGCAATTACACAAAAGCATCATCATCATATAACGCAGGCACAGATTGCTTCCGGAGTATGACGGACGCCCGTAATCGCCGCTCATCGTATCGTACCAGTTCCCGCCGGACTCCATTTGCGAGAGCAGCATCCGGTACTGCATGTTGTTTGGTTCGAGTTCCACTGCTTTTCTTGCATGGTCAAGGGCAATGACATTGTTGCCGAGGCCGGAATTGGCGCTGGCGCTGTAGAAATACCAGAGCGCGCTTCTCTCCGGAATGTTGTCGAGCACATTCAGCGCCTCTTTATAATGCCCGCTGCGGATGTAGTTTGCCGCCGCATTCAAATGAGACTGATACCTGCTGTCGGCGCCGCTGCCTCCCGGGCCGTAACCGCCATAGCCGCCATAACCGGAACTTTGTCCGGAGCTGCCATAGCCTCCGTAACCGGACGTCCCTGCATCCCCGTAGGAATATCCATGCTTTGCAGCTTCCCTCTCTTTCATGATCTGCTGGTAAGCCTGCTGGATCTCTTTGAATTTCTCTTCAATCTGATCCATGTTGGAAGCTCCGACATTAGCGTCCGGGTGATATTTCCGGCTCATTGCACGATATGCCTTTTTTATCTCCTCATCAGTTGCATCCCGGCTGACGCCAAGAACGCTATACGGATCCATCATCTTTTTCCGTTCCCTTTCTTTTTGCCAAAACAAGTTCATACCGGCACCAGACGCCGGAATATAATATATTTTTCAGAATTTCCACATCCTGCAGGATCGGAAGCTGTTCAAACTCCCGACAGCACTCCGCCATCATCATCGTGAGTATCCGGCGCACATCGTCGTCGAAGAACTCGTCATTTTCCCTGCCCCGGAATGGGTTGTAATTGCCATTTTTGATGTCATTTTCCAAATCCTCATAGGCGTCCATGAGGTAAATGAATTTACCCATGAAGAAGCCGATCCTGCGAAGCTGCTTCTCCCACGCGTCGTGCTTCCATGCAAAGATCTCCGCCATCATCTCGCCGGAATAGCCGGAAATTCGATCCAGATCGCGGGCTTCCTCCGCCTCGCACTTCGCCGTATTTTCCAGGCACTCCCTGATCTTATCCGCCTTCTCCGGGTACGTTCTTTCAATCTTCTCAAAGGTCTTTTTCAGCCGCATACTGAGAATCTTCCTTGATACTTTCTTCTCATCTTTCCAATCATCCAGGCACTTATAATAGGTCAGAAGAACATTCATATCCGCAGCATAAGCTGTCACTTCATTGATCTTTGTCGGATGCTTTTCCAGCGGGTGCGCCACACATTTGCAGGAATCATTCTTTGTCTCAGGTTCATAGAGCCCTGTCAGAAGCAGGATCAGAAATGTCATATCGTAGCTCAATGTCATCTGCCCGCTCTTGCCGTAATTGTCCCGCAGAACCTTACACAGGCCGCAATAATAGGAGCGGTATACGCCATATTCCCGAAATTTCAGTTCCTGCTGATTTGCAATAATATAACCAAACATCCCGTCACCTAGCTTCTCTTGATAAATTCCGTATGGCACTTCGGACATGTAATTGCGATCTTACCCTTCCCCTTCGGCACGCGGATCTTCTGCCTGCAGGACGGACACTTATAGATATGATGCGTTTTCCTCTGCTGCATCAGATGCTTTTCATGATTTACCGTTCCTGTAAGCTTATTAAGCCAGGCAACAAACTTCTGGTTTTCCGCATAACGCTTTGAAATATTTCTGGAAAACATTCTAAAATAAATGACCACAAGCAGGATCAGGAAAATTGTGCTGAAAATACTCTTTTTTGTAATAAAAGAAAGAATCCAGCATACAATCCCAAATCCCAGCATCCACTGGGACAGCTTGTCCACACCGTATCTGCCTTGCATAAACCGTTGTAATTTCTCTCTCATGAGACAAAAACTCCCTTCAGATCAGGCCAATCCGCCTGAATAATATGGACTATCATACAACGCAGATACTATATAATACAATTAAATCTTCGTAAACTTTTATAAAGATTTCGATCTTCCTCAAACATATATACTTACTGCAGCAGCAGTTCTTCTACGATCTCCGCCGCATCGCGGATGCAGTCCGGACAGCTTCGGATCACCTTCCCGGTATCGATTCCTTTCAGTTCACGGCAGATCGATGTGCCGTTCTTCTCCTCAAAGCGTTTCACAATTTCCTTGGAGATCTTGTATGTTGACGCTTTCGTCGTCGGATTTGACGTACCCTGACTGTTCTTCAGACCTGCAACAGCGACCGCGCCTGATACAGCGCCGCAGGTACTCTGCATTCCGCCCATTCCAAGGCCGAATCCCTCTGTCATCTTAAACGCCGTCTCTTCATCTGTTCCAAAGAGATCGCAGTACGTACAGACGATCGCCTGACAGCAATTATAACCTTTCTTATGTCTTTCCTCTGCCTGATTGATTCTTGTCTCCATTCGATTTTCCTCCCGTTCTTCACTGGTTTCCCGAAAATTATTCCGGGGACGTCCCTTTTGTCCCAACAGCATTATACTACATTTAAGATCAGTCCGGTTGCCAAAGCAACAAAATAAAGGATCAAAATAATCCCAAAATTCTCTTTCTTTCTCTTATTTGTTTTCAAAAGGACTGCAATTCCAAGGCCGGCTCCCGAACATAATCCGGCCGTCATAGAGCCGAATGTGATCTGTCCGCCGATATAAAGCTCTGTCAGCGCCACGGATACGGCGCAATTGGGAATCATTCCGACCAGCGTTGTCAAAAACGGCTGGAAAATACTTCCATTCAAAAATACTTTCTGCAAAATAGCTTCGCTTGCCATTTCCATGACAAATCCGAGGATCAGATTAACGATGAGCAGGAATACGAATAATTGCCCGGTGTGCCGGAGCGCAGGCTTCAGAATGCTCTTATCTTCACAGTGGCAATCCTGGCACAGTTCCTTAAACGGTCCGATCTTCTTCTGCTTCTTCCAGAAGATATCTACGATCAATCCGGCAGCTACTGCAACAAGGATCTTGACCCCGATCACTTTCCACACGACCGGAAGCATTCCCGGTTCTGCAAGAAGAATCGGTATTGCCTCATCGCTGGTTGCAAGAAATACGGCGAGCAGCGTTCCGACCGTGATCAGGCGGCTCGTATAAAAATTCGCCGCCGTGACGGAGAAGCCGCACTGTGGAAATGCGCCCAGCAGCGCGCCAATGCAGACGCCCGCTTTTTTATGCATCATGAGATTGTGGAGGGATTGGATATCCACCTTGTGCTCCAGATATTCAATCAGATAATATGCCAGAAACAAGAAGGGCAGCGCCTTTGCGGAATCCAAAACCGCATCTATTATAATATCAACCATCCTGTTTCTCCTTCCCAAACGCCTATTCCTGTAATTATAGACTGAAATTGCTGTATCTTCAACCAGAAATTTCAGTAATTTGCGCCGCCTGCCTCCGCACCGCAAAAATGCCCGAAGACTTTTTTTGTCTCCGGGTATTCTTCCTTTTCATTTTCAGTATGACCTGTCCGCATAATACCACTCCAGAAATTCATCGTGCATTTTCTCGCCGCATTTCCGGGCCTTCACTGCATCCTCCTTTTTCTCGTAAGCGCCCAGGAAATACGTCTTCCCCTTGAATGTGATCTGCGCCGCCCATT